>NZ_JBQCMF010000015.1:0-151529 GCF_051965295.1 Arthrobacter sp. SAFR-023
ATCATCTGGATCTGCCGCGGTTTGAGGCTCTTGTGGTAGCCCTTGTCCTCCGCGTGGAGAAGGTTCTCGGTGGCATGCAAATGGTGCGGGACAGCCTGATGCAAAGCAACCTCGTCCTTGAAGTTGTCCTGAGGCATGTTGTTCCTTTCGATCCGGAAAGATCTGGCCGGTTAGGGGGAATGAGGTGGAGGAATGTTTGTCGGTCTGGGGCCGGCGGGGGGACGGCTGGGCAGCCCGTTAGAAGACCGACCAACCTGTGCGGTCGGAGAGATCGGCGAGCGCAGCGCTGCCAGCAAGGGAATTGCCTTTGGCGTCCAGCCGGGGACTCCAGACGCAGATGGCGCAGTGACCGGGAACGATGACCAGGATGCCTCCGCCCACGCCGCTCTTTCCGGGCAATCCCACGCGGTAGGCGAATTCGCCGGCGGCGTCGTACATGCCGCAGGTCAACATGATCGAGCCGATGCGTTTCGCCTCGCTTTGGGACACCACAGTTCCCAAGGCTCCGCGTCCGTCATGGGCGAGGAACAGGCCGGCCTTGGCCAGTTCCACACAGGTCATCATGATGGAGCACTGGCGGACGTAGTTTTCCACCACGGATTCGGCGGACTGCCTGAGGTTGCCGAAATTCTTGAGGAAGTGGGCTAGGGCCAGGTTGCGGCTGCTGTTGGAGAGTTCACTGGCGGCGGCCGCTGCATCGATGAAGGGCCCTGCCTGTCCGGTCAGTCCGGTGAGAAAGCTCAGGAGCGCGCCCGCGGCGTCGGGGGTCTCCTCCATCAGGTGGTCGGTGACCACCAGGGCGCCGGCGTTGATGAATGGGTTCCGCGGAATGCCGTGTTCCACCTCCAGCTGGACCAGGGAATTGAAGGCGGTGCCCGAAGGTTCGCGCAATACCCGGGACCACAGTGTTCCTAGGCTGTCCCGGCGGAGCGCCATGGCCAGTGTGAACACCTTGGAAATGCTTTGGATGGAAAAGGGGACATCCGCGTCACCCGAGAAAAAGACCTCCCCGGCTGCGGTGGCCACAGCTATTCCGAACCGGTTGAAGGGAACCTCCGCCAGGGATGGGATACTTGCCGGGACAGAGCCGGCTTCCCTCTGTGGCCTGTGGCAGCGGACGATGTCATCGAGCATCGGGCCCAAGGGCGGAGCGTCAAGTGTTGTGGTCATTTCCTGCCTTGAAGTTCGTTGTGCGTGCAGGCCCACTCCTGGACATGCAGCAGTGCCACCAGCGCATCGCGGGGCTTGCCGAAATCCAGGCCCGTGACCCGGGCGGCCTTGCTTATCCGGTAGTAGACGGTGTTCTTATGCAGTGCCATGCGTTTTGCACACTCAGCGACGTCGAGGGAGGAGTCGAAATATGCGCGCAGGGTTTCCGCGAGTTCGACGTCGTCCTGCAAAAGAGCGGACAGGCTCCGGTGGCGGAAAGAGGAGGACCCGAACCTCCGGACGGCGTCCTGGAATAAAATTTCGGGCTCGAAGTCAGTCACCGTGGCTACGGGGGTGTCAGGGGAGGCGCCGATGCAGTCCAGCAGGGCCTCGGTGATGGGGGTGACCGAGTGGAGAGCCAACAGATCCGGTGCCACCGGGCCGACGGCGGCGAAGGGGCTGATGCCCAGGTGCCTGGTTGCGTCCCGGACGATGGATTCGGCCAGGCTCCGGAGCCCAGGTTCCGCCGCAGCGGACAGCAGACCTGGAACGATGACGGCAGTGTCGCCCTTGTATTGCCCGACGACGGCGGACGCCTTGTAAGCGGCCGCGTGGATGGACGCCAGGCTGGCGAGCTCGCCGTGCTTCAATGCGGCATCGTCGGCCTGGGTGTCCGCGCGGGACATTCCTATCAGGATCAGCGCCGCGGGACGCTCCACCGGGATTTTCCCGCTCCGGGCACTCGCAGCGGCCTCGGCGGCGCCGGACAGAATCCGGGCAATGCGGTCCTCGCGCATGTGCACGGACTGCTGATTGCGGTAACGGATTAGCTCAGCGGAGGCCCGGGCCGCGGATCCCGTGAGCACATAGTCAACATCGGCGGTGAAGCCGTCCCCGGTTTCCTGAAGCCAGATATAGCCCATGATCCGGTCACCGGCGAACAGCGTGATGGCTACACGTTCCCTCAGGCCGTCCTGCGGCCTGGCCGGCACACGCACAGGGAGCCGGGTTCTGTGCAGTTCCCGGTAGGCACCGAGGTCCTTAAGCAGCAGTTCGTATTTCCGCGGGCCGCGCCGGGCCAGGATGGACGCCGTCCGCAGTTCGTCGATGTCGTTCGAGACCGTGGAGTAGGCCAGGACCTTGTTGGCGGCATCCTCAATAACCACATGGCTCGAGGTCAGGCGTGCGGTGGTCTGGGCGATGGCAAACAGGTCTTCTTCCAGCAGCGTCAGCACTTCACTCTGGTAACTGCGCGGCTGGATCCGGTCCTTGGCGATCGACAAGAGCCGGTCCCAATCGGCAGCCGGGTCCACCAGCAGCAGCCCCGTGCCCGCAGCGCCCAGCAGTTCCTCGGCGTCAGTCAGCTCTTCCCGGCTTCCCTTGACCGCAACAACCGACGGCGGGTTCTTCAGGAGCCGGCGCAGCACCGGCAAAGCCGAGCGGCCACGGACGCCGATCAGCAGGACAAAGGCTGCACCGGCGTCGGACGTTTCGTCGTCGGCATCGACGATCAGGAACCTTTCGACTGCCGAACGCTCGGGGGCGGGCCGCATGATGAGGGTGGCGAAACCCAGGGGGAAGTCCGAGAGGATATCGTCCACCGTAACCGCGGCCATGGTTTCCTTCTGCGTCGTCCGTCCGGACGGCTCTGTCCGGTCACCTCATGGTATCGACTGGATTTCCCCCGAAATATGTGACGGAATCCAAACGGGTTTGCGGCTTTTAGGGTTCCAGCCCAATGCGCTTGGATTCCGGTTCACGCGGCTAGCCCTGATCGTGCTCCGGCTTAAGGCAGACTGGTGCCATGAATGATGATGCGAAGGCTGTTACGACCCAGCGTTCGACAGTTGAGGACTGGACGCAGGCGTTGGCGGAGTCCGTTGGTTCCCCTGGCGGCGGCGCGGGGGCGGGCGTGATGCTTGCGATCGCCGCGTCACTAGCTTCGATGGTCGCCGGATACACGGAAGCTGACGGGGACCAGCGGCAGGACCTGGCCGATGTGCACGCGCGGGTCCGCTCGCTCAGGGAAGCCGCCCTTCGGCTGGCCGATGAGGATGCTTCAGCATCCCAGTCTTTCGGTGCCGCCTTCCGGCTGGATCCGGGGCCGGAACGGGAGGATGCCATACGCCGGGCATCCGTGGACGCCGCCAAAGCCTCTGCCGTGCTCGGCGAGCGCGCCATCGATGCCATTGGGGACCTGGAGTGGCTGGCGTCCAACGGGAACCCGGCGCTTGTTGCCGACGTCGTGGTCGCGTGCGGGGCCCTGAGGGCAGCGGTGACCGGGGCCCGTACCAACGTGAGTTTCGATCTCGCTGCGCTCACCTCCGCGGGCCGCACGCTGGAGCAGATTCGGGAAGAGCAGCCCGCCCTGTGGTCGACAGTTGAAAGCCTTGACGCCGCGGTTGACCGGATCGACCGGCTGACGGCAAAGATCAACCACCGTGCCCCATCCGCCGGCTAGGGCATCATCCTCCCCAGGCGTTACTCGGCTGGCGGTGGGAATTCGTCCTCATGGGCTTCCGGTAAGGGGAAAACACTGTGGCCCAGCGCCGTGCCGAAGAGTTCCCGGGGTTCGCAGCCGGATGCCCGGATCCAAAACAGTTCCCCGGAGGGCACGACGGTGTCCACGTAGCCCACGCGGATGACGCTTCCCGCCTGTTCCACCCTGACCTTTGTCCCTACGAGGTCTCGCGCATCATGTGTGGTTCCTGCAACTGTCGCCGGCGTCATTGTCGGTGGCTCCTTCGGCTTTGATCGGCGTCGGCCCGACTCTGTCCCGGGGCGGACGCAATAAATGAATGATATTCATTTTATGCGGTCTGGGCCCTTTTACATAACGGCATGCTCCGGGTTGCGCCGTTGCCTTCAGTGCCTCGAGGCCGGCCCCTGGCTCCGCAACGCTGCCAGCGCGTGCGCCAGAGGCATCCGGAGGGCAGGGCCATGGCCCGGCAGCACCACCGCGGCCTCGATTCCGTCGAGGCGGTGTGTTGCCGCCAGCGCCTGTGCGGCGTCTGTATGGAACATGGGGTGTAGCATCTGCGGTCCCTCTTGCCGGCTCAGCGGATGGCCGCTGACGAACGAGTCGCCCACCGCTATCGCTCCTGTTGCGGAAAGAAGGATCGCGACATTGCCCGGTGTATGCCCTGGCAGAAGAACGGCCTCAGGCTTCCCGGGAAGGCTACTGAGCGTATCGGCGCTCCAGGCTTGGGCGCCGGTTGCCGGTTTCGCCTTGAGGGCTCCCGCCCTGATGGCGTGGGCCATCCAGCGGAATACGCGGGGACGCCAGGCGCGCAGGACGACTCGGCCGAACGTGACCTGGTGCTTTTCCTTCCCTTGGACATGAGCCAACTCTTCCGGCGCACACAGGATGGGGGTTCCGTAGGTTTCGGAGAAGTAGGCAGCTGAACCGGTGTGGTCGACGTGGCCGTGCGTGATGAGCAGGGCCCGGGCGTCGGCGGGCCGCAGACCTATACGGCGGATGGATTCCAGGACCAGTGGGCGGTCGGAGGGATAACCGCTGTCGATAATCATGAATCCGCTGTCGTCGCGGACTACGATCCAGTTTGACGCGGGCCCCTGGACAAGAAAGACGCCGGGACACAGTTCCGATGTGCTGGAGGAGGGCTGCCATCTGGTGTTCTGCTGCTTCACATGCACATCCTAGACATCGGCCGCGGGGCCCGGCACCATTTAATCCGGGCACGAACCCACGCGCGCAGATTAGGCTGACGCTGTGGAGTACAGAGTCCGCGGGATACCCGTACATTATGTCGAGCACGGTAACGGGGCCCCGATCCTGGTACTACATGGTGCCGGCGTGGACCACCGCGAGATGGTCGGTGCCATGGAGCCGATATTCAGCGAGCTAGCTGATTGTCGGCGCGTTTACCCTGACTTGCCGGGCATGGGGCACACACCCGCGGGCGCGCTGGAAAGTGCCGACGACGTTCTTGACCTCCTGCTCGCGTTTATCGATGGGGTGATTGGCGACGGGCAGTTCCGGCTTATCGGCTATTCGGCAGGGGCGTACTACGCCCGAGCCATCGCCGGCAGACGCCCGGGGCAGGTGACGGGGCTGGCGCTGATCTGTCCGTTGGTCGAGAACGCCCGGAATCTTCCCACGCACCAAGTCCTGCGCGCGCTGGTCAATCCGCGCGAGACGCTCGGCCCGGACGAGGAGAGCGTGTTCCGTGATTACTTTGTCGTGCAGACGCAGGCCACGCTGGCGCGATACAAGGAGTACGTCCTGCCCGCCCTTGGCCTGGTGGACGAAGACGGTCTCGAGCGGATCGGCCAACACTGGCTGTTCAGCGCCGGTCCCGAAGGGGGCACGCCGTATTCCGGGCCCGTCCTCATAGTCACCGGACGCCAGGACTCCGTGGTGGGGTACGCCGCGCCATGGGATCTGCTCGAGCACTATCCGCGGGCTACATTCGCCGTGCTCGACGGAGCCGGTCATGCGTTGCCGCACGAACAGCCCGGCCTCACCAAGGCGCTCATCACCGAGTGGCTCGACCGCGTGCGCGAACGTCGCTTTGGCACTGACCTGTGAGTTTCGCGGCCATCGACCTGTTACTGCCACTCCCACTGCCAGCCGACTAGCAGAGTCTGTCCAAGGTTTCGTTGAGGGTGGACTCGATCTGGCCATTCAGGAGGTCACGCTTATTCTGGCTGGCCTCGTCCTCTAACTCAGTGGGCAATGGTGGCGTGGTGACGGTCATCGCGGCCTGGTATCGCCCGTCGTCGCTGCTGACCGCGACCGTCTGGTAGTCCCAGAAGCTGCCCCGGCCCTGGTGCCGTGACTCGATCGAGCATCCGTCCGCGTGCTGCCACAGTCCCAGCCCATACGGCACGAATCCGGGACTTGTCTTCATCTCCCGCAGCGATCCCGGCGAGAGGGCACGCCCCTGGAAGAGGCCTGCCATGAAGAGGTTCATATCTTTCACTGTCGACACGGCCCCGCCTGCCGGAGAACCGGCGGAGAAGCTGTTGTCTGTTGTGTCGACGCGTTCACCTCGCAGGGTGACGTAACCGTGCAAAAGGCCGGTCTCGTGCAGGTCGACACGGTCGAGGCTGGTGTTCTTCATGCCGAGCGGGTCAAAGACGTCCTCACGCATGACTTGGACGAATGGCTTGTGTCGCAGTGCCTGGATCAGGAGACCGAGAGCGAGGTAATTCGTGTTCGAGTACTTGAAGGAGCCCACACTGGACACGGGCCAGGGGAGCGTTCCGGCCAGCCTAATGCCCCGCTCCATCGTCATCCGCTGCGAGAGAACAGGGCGGAAGTCAACATCGTGCGGCAGCGCGTCGTTGACCTCGGGCATCCCTGACGTGTGGCTGAGCAGTTGCCTCACGGTGATCGGACCCGGAGGCTTTAGCGAGGCCGTGAACCCGGGGATGACGTCATTGACGGGGTCGTCGAGGCCGATCAGGTGGTCGTCCACAAGCTTGAGCACCGCCACGGCTGTCATGGTCTTAGTGACGCTGGCGATCTGTACCCGGTCCGTCGGCTGGGCTGGCGTCCTGGACTCGAGGTCCCGCACGCCGTATGCCTTGGACCAGTCGCCCTCCGGCCACCGGACATGGACGACGGTGGCCACCGCACCTTGATCCATGAATAGCTGGACCTGCCGCTCCAAAGATGCGAAGGCACCCGGCGAAGTTGGTGATTGTGCGGTGTCGTCCGTGGTGTAGGTGCAGCCAGAGACCGCGAGGACAAGGGCGAGGACCGCTCGCCTCCAGGTGCGATTCTTCGAGCGCATGCGAGCCCTCCGATGAGGGGAGAGATGGCACTGGTGTGGCCGTGTGCGGCACCACGCCCGGCCAGGCCTGTATTAGGCGCCGTCGCCCCAGCAAGTCAATGCTAAGGCTAGCCCTCATGTTGAGGAACCCGCCGCCGGGCTGGTTGGCTCATGAGAAGTTTGGCGCCTCCGTGCCGGTAACTGCGAAGTGGGGGAGACGTGGCAACAACACTGCCGGAGCGCAACACCTTAAGGACCAGTCGCCCTTCGTTCTGCTGGCCGTTGCAGCGTGCGCGGCCCGCATGTGACCCGACAAGAGCCGGATATCCGGTCGCATCTCGAACCGTCCAGACTTCTTGGTTCTTGAGCATTTCACGGTCAACGGCGCTTGCGTGCGCGGCGCTGGTGCTCACGAGCCGTCCTGCCAAGACTTTGCACTACTGCGCCGTGTACATGACGGCTCGGTCGATTTGACCGGGCTGCCGGGAGGACAGCGCGGGAGGGCAGAGCGGAGGAGGAGCGATCGGGCATCGGATGCAGTAATTTGGGTTTACTTTACATAATGCTGATTATCGGCGTTATACCGGTGGGTGCCGGAAGTGGGCGCGAGCGCGCTTCCATGGATGGCTACGCCGGCAGCTCGAATGAAGCACTCGGCCGGCGTCGACTTCACGCCTCCAGGATTCGAACCATGTGTCTGCGTCGCCAATGTCCCGATGGATGCTCATTGGACGATCACATCGTCCTGCCAGCTCACTTTGGACGAGCTCCGCGGGAACTCGCTGCGGCCGCAGCCAGCAGCCACCGCCTGTCGCAGCAGTTCGCCATACCGGCGTCAGCTCCGCCGTTTACTTGACATAATGTCGCTCAAGCGACCACCCCGGCTCCCGGCCTAGTTCGGCGTGTGGATGTCAGAGGCTGCTGCGCCAAGCACGTCAGCGCGGTCGTGGAATTTCCGCGCCAATGCGTAGGCCTCGCGGGACTCGTCCGTGTACTCCGCACCTGCAAGATCGCCTGCCCAGTCCAGTAGGTCGGCGATCTTCTTCAGGTGCTGATAACGAGGCTCGTCCCTCTGTTGCATATTCATGTGGGTCCCCCAATGTCTCGGTGGCAAGGCTGAATCCCTACCCCGATGTTTCTAGGTATACCACTGGCTTGGTTGAGGCTTCAATAAGTTGGCTTACTAAGTCAGCTGGCGCCGATGTAGGCGGAGAGATGTTCGCCAGTCAGCGTTGAACGGCCGGCAACAAGGTCAGCCGGCGATCCTTCGAAAACGATCTTGCCGCCGTCGTGCCCTGCCCCGGGTCCGAGGTCGATGATCCAGTCGGCGTGGGCCATGACTGCCTGGTGGTGCTCGATGACGATCACCGACTTGCCCGAGTCGACCAGCCGGTCAAGCAGGCCCAGCAAATTTTCGACGTCGGCCAAATGCAGTCCCGTGGTCGGTTCGTCGAGGATGTAGACGTCGCCCTTGTCGGCCATCTGCGCGGCCAGCTTGAGCCGCTGCCGCTCACCGCCGGACAGCGTTGTGAGCGGCTGGCCGAGGGTGAGATAACCGAGCCCGACGTCGGCCAGCCGGTCGAGGATCTTGTGAGCGGCGGGCGTGCGCGCATCGCCCTCCTCAAAGAACTCCTCGGCCTCGGCCACCGACATCGCCAGCACCTCGGCGATGTTCTTGCCGCCCAAGGTGAACTCCAGCACCGCTGCCTGGAACCGTTTGCCGTCGCACTCCTCGCAGGTGGTCTCGACCGTGGCCATGACACCCAGGTCCGTGTAGATGACGCCGGCGCCGTTGCATGTGGGGCAGGCGCCCTCGGAGTTGGAGCTGAACAGCGCGGGCTTCACGCCGTTGGCCTTGGCAAACGCCTTGCGGATCGGCTCGAGCAGCCCCGTGTACGTGGCAGGGTTGCTGCGCCGTGAGCCCCGGATGCCGGCCTGGTCGATCACCACCACGCCCTCGCGCTTGGCCACCGAGCCGTGGATCAGCGAGCTCTTTCCGGACCCGGCAACGCCGGTCAGCACGCACAGCACGCCGAGCGGGATGTCGAGGTCGACATTCTTCAGGTTGTTGGTTGACGCGCCGCGGATTTCCAGCGCGCCGGAAGCGGAGCGCACGGAATCCTTGAGCTGCGCCCGGTCATCGAGGTGGCGGCCGGTGATGGTGTCACTCCCCCGCAGCCCGTCGACCGTGCCTTCGAAGCAGACGGTACCGCCGCCGGTGCCGGCGCCGGGTCCGAGATCGACGATGTGGTCGGCGATGGCGATGCTCTCCGGCTTGTGTTCCACGACGAGCACCGTGTTGCCCTTGTCGCGCAGCTGGAGCAGCAGGGAGTTCATGCGTTCGATGTCGTGCGGGTGCAGGCCGATCGTGGGCTCGTCGAAGACGTAGGTGACGTCCGTGAGGGATGAGCCCAGGTGGCGGATCATCTTGGTGCGCTGCGACTCTCCACCGGACAGCGTCCCCGACGGCCGGTCGAGCGAAAGGTAGCCCAGTCCGATTTCCGCAAACGAATCCAGAAGGTGCTGCAGCCCGGCGAGCAGCGGGGCCACGGACGGCTCGTTTAGGCTCCGGACCCAGTCGGCGAGGTCGGTGATCTGCATCATGCAGACGTCGGCGATGTTCTTGCCCTTGATCTTCGACGACAGTGCTTCCTGGCTGAGCCGGGTGCCGCCGCAGTCCGGACACGTCGTGAAGGTGATGGCCCGCTCCACGAACGCGCGGACGTGCGGCTGCAGTGCGTCCACGTCCTTGGACAGCATCGACTTCTGGATCTTGGGGATGAGGCCCTCGTAGGTCAGGTTGATGCCCTCGACCTTGATCTTGGTCGGCTCCTTGTAGAGCAGGTCGTGGAGTTCCTTCTTGGTGAACTTGTTGATCGGCTTGTCCATGTTGAAGCCGGCTCCGCTGAAGATGCGGCCGTACCATCCGTCCATGCTGTAGCCGGGAATGGTCAGGGCGCCCCCGCTGAGTGACTTGCTGTCGTCGTACAGCGCCGTGAGGTCGAAGTCGCTGACGTTGCCCATGCCCTCGCACCGCGGGCACATGCCGCCGAGCCGGTTGAACGTTGCCTTCTCGGCCTTGGTCTTGTTGCCGCGTTCCACGGTGATAGCGCCGCTGGCCTTTACCGTCGGGATGTTGAAGGAGTAGGCGTTGGGAGAGCCGATGTGCGGCTGGCCCAGCCTGCTGAAAAGGATCCGCAGCATCGCGTTGGCGTCCGTCGCGGTGCCAACGGTGGAGCGCGGGTTGGCCCCCATCCGTTCCTGGTCCACGATGATGGCCGTCGTCAGACCCTCCAGCACATCGACCTCGGGCCGTGACAGCGTCGGCATGAAGCCCTGCACGAACGCGCTGTAGGTCTCATTGATCATCCGCTGCGACTCTGCAGCGATCGTGCCGAACACCAGCGAGCTCTTGCCCGAGCCGGACACGCCGGTGAACACGGTGAGGCGGCGCTTCGGGATCTCGACGCTGACATCCTTGAGGTTGTTCACACGCGCGCCCTGCACACGGATCAGGTCATGGCCGTCGGCGGTGTGCGGTCCGGATGACTGCGTGTCCGTCTTCGTCGTTATCGTCATCGTGTCTCCATCTGTTAAACGGATAGTAGCCGTGTTTAGCTAACCTCGTTGATGCGGATCAGGTTCCCGGCCGGATCGCGGAAGGCGCAGTCGCGGACACCGTACGGCTGTTGGGTGGGTTCCTGAACCACCTCTGCGCCGCTGGCCTGCACCTTCTCGAACGTGCCGTCCAGGTCGGAAGTGCCGAGCACGAGGCGGGCGTAGGTGCCCTTGGCCATCATTTCGGTGATGGTGCGCCGCTCGTCCTCGGTGATCCCCGGGTCGGCGGCCGGCGGTTCCAGGACAATGGACGTGCCGGGCTGGTCCGGAGGGCCGATGGTGAGCCAGCGCATTCCGCCATATCCCACATCGTTGCGGAGCTCGAACCCAAGGGTGTCGCGATAGAACGCCAGGGAGGCGTCGGCGTCGTTATGCGGAAGGAATGTCCAGTGAATGGTGAGGTTCATGCCGCCAGTCTAGGTGCGGCCGGACGGGACGGCTTCTCGATTCCTGACCGGTCTGCTCACCTGTTTCACCACGCATGACGGCATGCCTGCCGCCTCCCCCGCGGCCTGCGCCCGGTACGCACTGGGCGGCATGCCGACGAGTTCGGTGAAGCGGCTGCTGAACGTCCCCAGCGAGGAACAGCCGACGGCGAAGCACACCTCCGTGACGCTGAGGTCACCCCGGCGCAGCAGCGCCATCGCCCGCTCGATGCGCCGCGTCATCAGGTAGCTGTACGGGGGCTCGCCGTAGGCCTCCCGGAACTGCCGGCTGAGGTGCCCGGCTGACATGTTCACGCCACGGGCCAGCGCCTCGACGTCCAGCGGCTGGGCGTATTCCCTGTCGATGCGGTCACGGACGCGGCGCAGCAGCGCCAGATCGTCCAGGCGCTGCGCTGCGGCGGGTTTGCTGGTCACAATCGAGATGGTGCTACGTCGGGCGGAAGTTGTCCAGTCAGGAGTTGTCCAGCCGAACCCCAGTCCAATCCATTGTCTTAACCTGCGGTCTCGTTAAGAATGAACAAATGACGGTCTATGTGAGAGCCCTCGAAACCGCAGTTCCGCCGACTCTGCTCATCCAGCACGAGGCCCGTGACGTGTTCGCAGCCCAGCCCGGCCTGACACGCCTTGGCTCACGGCTCGTGTCAACGTGCTTTGATTCCGCCGCCATCGACACCCGGTACACCGCAGTCAGCGAACTGACCCTGGACTCCGCCGCCGAAAATCCCCAGTTTTTCGATCCCGCGACCGGTTTGCTGCGCAGCCCCAGCACCAAGGCACGCAACAACCTCTTCGCCGAGGAAGCAACGAAGCTTTTCATCGATGCGGCGGACGCGGCCGTATCCAAATGCGACGGCATTGATCCGCTGGACATTACCCACCTCGTCACGGTCTCCTGCACCGGTTTTTTCAACCCCGGCCCGGACTACAAGATCGTCCGCGCGCTGGGCCTCAACCCCGCCGTGCAGCGCTACCACCTGGGCTTCATGGGATGCTACGCAGCGTTTCCGGCGCTCCGTGCGGCCAAGTCATTCTGCGAGGCGGACCCGACGGCGGTTGTGCTCGTCGTATGCGCCGAGCTTTGCTCCCTGCATGTCCGGACCTCCAACGATCCCGACACCATCATGGGATCCGCGCTGTTTGCGGACGGCGCAGCGGCCGCCGTCGTGACAGCCCGCGCGGACCTGGAGTCCACGCCGCTGCTCCAACTGGATCACTTCGAGACGGTCCTGACTCCCGTGGGTGAGGACTCGATGGCCTGGAACATCGGCGATGAAGGCTTTGAGATGGTGCTCGGCAACTATGTGCCGCACATCATCGACGAGCACATCGTGGGCGCGCTCGAGCCGCTGCTGGCACGCGACCCCTCCCTGCGGGAACTCGCCTACCGCGACGTCACCCACTGGGCCATCCACCCTGGCGGCCGCAGCATCCTGGACAAGGTCCAGTCCCGGCTGGACCTCACCGACGAGCAGCTGCGTCCGGCCCGCGAGACACTTCGGAACTACGGCAACATGAGCAGCGCCACGGTGCTGTTCGTCCTCAAGCACATCCTGGACCTTCCGTCGCGGGAGGGGGACGAACGCGTCTGTTCCATGGCCTTCGGCCCGGGCCTGACCGTGGAGACCGGGCTGTTCACCAAGGTGAAGCAGCCGGCCGGTGAGCTTTACCCCATGGCCGGCGGGGCCCAGCCGTCGCTGGCCTGACGGCCGTGCGGATCCCAGGAAGCGGCCCGGGCGTCCTCGGCCTGCGGGACACGGACGCCGTCGAGGACATGGACCGGCCGGATTGCGACCCGGACCGGCTGCAGCGCACCTACAAACAGTTCGCACTGGTGAACCGCGTGGTGTCGGGCTGGCGCCGGCTGTACCGCAGCACGGTGCGTCCGAAGCTGGCAGGCGGTGGCACGCCAACGCTGCTGGACGTCGGCTGCGGCGGCGGGGACCTGGCCGTGATGCTTGCCCGCTGGGCGGCCAGGGACGGGATCCAGCTCCACGTGACCGGGATCGATCCGGATGAAAGGGCCTTTCATTTCGCCGCCAACCGCAAACCCGTCCCCGGGGTCGAGTTCCGCCAGGCAAGCAGCGGCGACCTGCTCGCCGAGGGCAAGTCCTACGACGTCGTCATCTCCAACCACGTGCTGCACCACCTGACCGCGCCGCAACTGCAGTCATTCCTGGACGATTCCGCCGGGCTGGCCCGCCGCCTGGCCCTGCACAACGATCTCAGCCGGAGTGCAGCCGCCTATGCCCTGTTCAGTGCCGGCGCCCTGCCGCTCGCCGGCTCCTACATCCGCGGCGACGGACTGACGTCGATCAGGCGCAGCTACACCGTCCCGGAGCTTGCCGCCGTGGTTCCCACCGGCTGGACGGTGGAGCCGCACTCCCCCTTCCACTGTCTGCTCACCTACCGGCCGCACGATAGCTACCGGCCGCACGATAGCTACCGGCCGCGCCAGGCATGACCGATGTCCTGATCGTGGGCGGCGGTCCCGTTGGGCTCTTCCTGGGTTCACTGCTGCTGCAGCACGGCGTCGCGGTGCGGGTCCTCGAAAGGCGGACCGGGCGGAATGCCCACACCAGGGCCATCGGAATCCATCCGCCGGCGCTCGCCGCCCTGGAACGCATCGGCGTTGCCCAGGAGCTGATCGGCCGGGGTGTTCCGATCCGTCAGGGCTTCGCCGTGAGCAGGGGCCGGAGGATTGCGCACATGCCGTTCGCTCCGGTCTCCGACCGTTTCCCGTTCGTCCTCGCCGTGCCGCAGCCCGTGACCGAGGAGGTCCTGGAGCGGCGGCTCCGGGAGCTGGACGGCGGCGCGCTGGTCCGCGACGCCCGCGTTACGGGAATGCACGACGACGGCGCCCGGGTCACGTTAAGCGTCACCACTGCCGGGGCTGCCTCCAGTTACACCGCCGCTTTCGCGGTGGGCGCCGACGGCGCCTACTCGACCACGCGGTCCCTTCTGCGGGTCGCGGCGCCGGAGAAACAGTATCCGGACGACTACCTGATGGGTGACTATCCCGAATCCAGCCCCTATGGCTGCGATGCCGCGCTGTTCCTGGAAAGCGACGGCATCGTGGAGTCCTTCCCGCTCCCCGGCGGCGTCCGCCGCTGGGTGGTCCGGCTGGGCAGCCCGCCGGCCAGCCCAAACGCGGAGCAGCTGGCGGCGCTCGTTGCCCGCAGAACGCGAGTGGCACTGGACCCCGGCGCGAACACCATGCTCAGCAGCTTCGGTGTCCGTTCACGGCTGGCCGCGCGCATGGTCTCGGGCCGGACGGCGCTGGTCGGTGATGCGGCGCACGAGATCAGCCCCATCGGCGGGCAGGGAATGAACCTTGGCTGGCTGGATGCAGAGGCGCTGCTGCCGGCGATCCTCGCCGTCCTGCGCGGGGATCCTTCCGCTGAAGCCCTCCGGCGCTTCGATGCCTCACGACGCCGGGCGGCAGTTGCGGCCAAACGCCAGGCCGAGGTGAACATGGCGCTTGGCCGGCCGCTTCCGGCCGGCCTGCTGGGGCCCCGGAATGCGGTCATTGCCCGTGCCGCCGCCGTACCGGCCTTCAACGCCCTCGTAGCCCGGCGCTTCACCATGCAGTAGCGCGCCACTGCACGGCACATGACCGCGCATCTCAAGACTTCACAGCCCTGCACCAGACAGCATTAGGCTGTCCCCATGAACCACGTTTCGCCGCCCACGACCTACAGCCCCGCCCGCATCAGGGAAACAGTGCAGGAACTGCTGGCCGCAGAGGGCTTGCCACCCATCGTGCAGGCCGGACACCCGGTCCTGAGGCAGCACGCCGCTCCCTTCGAAGGCCAGCTGGAGCCCGACGAACTTACCCAGCTGATCGTCCTGATGAGGAAGGTCATGCACGCCGCGCCCGGCGTCGGCCTGGCGGCGCCGCAGCTGGGTGTTCCACTGCAGCTGGCCGTCCTCGAGGACCAGTTCGAGATCGACGAGGCCACGGCCGCGGCTCGGGGCAGGGCGCCGCTGGAGTTCTTTGCCATGCTGAATCCGTCGTACTCCCGCCTGGGCAACGGGTCCGCCGCCTTCTTCGAAGGCTGCCTATCGCTCTCCGGACTGCAGGCTGTGGTGGAACGTCCCGAAAGCGTGCGGCTGGAGTACGTAACACCCGACGGCGGTCAGGTCACCAACGACTTCAGCGGCTGGCAGGCGCGGATCGTGCAGCACGAAACCGACCACCTCCACGGCAGGCTCTACATTGACCGGGCCGAGCTCCGGTCGCTCAGCACCAACAGCGAGTACGCCGCCCGCTGGGCAGAACCGGGCATTGGCTCCGCCAGCCGGGAGCTCGGCTTCCCGGCCGGCGCGCAGGCCGGCCGGGAAGCTTTCACGGATTAGGCAGGGACAGGTTTAGGCGGCGCCTGCTTGGGCCGGGTCCGACTCAGGCGGTGCCAATGCGGTTGCTGTCCGTCGGCAGGTACTTTGCCCACCAGGCCAGGATGTGTTCGAACCGCTGCCGCCGGTGATGCGGCGTTCCCGAGCGCGACAACTCGTGGTCCTCGCCCGGGAACACGAGAAACGCGGAGTCGACGCCCTGCTGCTTGAGGGCGGTGAAGTAACGCTGGCCCTGTTCCACCGGGCAGCGCAGGTCGTCCTCGCTGTGGATCACCAGCGTGGGTGTCCGGACCGCGGCCACCGTTTCCATGGGGCTTTGCGCGGCAATCTGCTCGGCAGCCGAGCCAACATACTCACCGCCAAAGAACCAGCCGATGTCTGACGAGCCCGTGAAGCTCACGGGATCAAGGAAACCCCGCTCCACGATGGCTGCCTGGAACCGGTGGTCCTGGCTGATGGTCCACGCTGTGAGGTAGCCGCCGTAGGAACCGCCCATGATTCCCAGGGCACCGGCGTCGAGGGAAGAGAACTTCCCGAGGCTTCCGTCCAGGAAGGCGAGCACATCCTGCATGTCCACGGTGCCCATCCGCTCCTTGATGCTCCGGCCGTGGGCCTGGCCGTAACCGGCCGAGCCCCGCGGGTTGCACATCAGCACCGCGTATCCCGCCTCGGCATAGACCTGTGCTTCATCGAAGAACGCGGTGGTGTACTGCGCGAACGGCCCGCCGTGGATGTTCAGCAGCACGGGGTGGGGACCCTTGCCGGGCGGCAGTACCAGCCAGCCGTGGACGGGATAGCCGTCCGGGGCGGGGAACGTCAGTTCCTGCGGTTCGATGATGCCTGCCTCGCTCCGCAGGGCGGCCGAGAAGTCGCTGAGCAGGCGGAGCTGTCCGTCTTCGAGGACCCCCACATCCCCCGCGGTGGCGGGGTCACTGTAGCTGAGGAACACCGTGCCCGCACCGTCGCCGGCCCCGGCGACCACCCGGTCGCCATGAACGAGGAGGGAGTGGTCCCCCGTGGCGCTGAATTCGAGCAGCTCCACCGTTCCCTGGGCACTGTTGAGCACCAGCGCACTGTCCTTGCCGTGGAGGCCGATGGTGGCACCGGGCGCTTCGACGTCCATGGTCTCCGCGTCGCTCAGGGCCGTGGCGTCGCCGCCCGCTGTGGGCATGACGTAGAGGACCGTGTTCTTGGCGACGAAGTCCTGGCGGGTGCTGCCCAGGTCCTGGCCAGTGAAAAACAGCCAGCGCCCGTCCGCCGACTCCCGGACGTCGGTAACGGTCTGGGCACCCAGGTTGGGGACCGGCACCAAAGCCGGTGTGCCGCCGTCGGCCGCCACACGGTAGATCCCGGATACCAGGTCCTGGTCGGCATCCTCGTGGAGGGCTGCGACGAAGTAAATGGCGCTGCCGTCGCTGCTGAAGGTTGCACCGGTGTGGTCGGTCGCCGACGTCGTGAGCCGGCGTGCCGCCGGGAAACCGCCGGATGCCTCGCCGGGCTGCGCCGGACTTTCAGGCTCGCCATTGGTCTTGGATTTCTCATTGTCGCTCCGCTTGGCGGCGCGCCCCACTGGCTTGACCCAGGGTTCGCCGCCCAGCTCCGGAACGTCGAGCAGGAAAAGCTGCAGCGGCTTGTCCCGGGTGTAGCCCTCACCGTTCATCCGGTACTTGTAGTCCTGGATGAGCCGGGCGTCCTCGGCGCCGGACCCCACGCCGTCGAGCGTTCCATAACGGCCCGCCTCCGGTTCCCTTGAACCGAACACGATGCGGTTCGAATCCGGCGACCAAGCGAAGGAGCTGACACCCATCTTCCTGTCGGTCAGGGCCTGCGGCTCCCCGCCAGCGGCCTCCACCACGTGAAGCTGGGGCGGGCGGCCGGGGGCGGCGCGGAGGAACGCCAGCACGCGGCCATCCGGCGAAAAAGCCGGCGCGGTGTCCCGGAAGCCCCGGGTCACGCGGCGGGGAAGCTTTTCCGGGTCCCGGGGCACACTCCACAGCTGGCCTACATAGGAGTCGGAGTCGAAGTCCGGCCGGACGACGGACACAACGGCCCTGGTGCCGTCGGGGTGCACGGCAGGGGCGGAGACAGAGTTGAGCAGCGGAAGATGTTCAGGCTTCATCCACGTGAGCCTAGCGGGTCAGGCAAGGGCACGGAACGGCAACCGAGGAAAACACCTGCCCTAGGATTGTCCTCATGCTCTCGCGCCTGCCCGTTCTGCTTTGTCCCGTCTGCCGCCAGAACCTCCGGCCCGTCGGCGACGGCGGCACCGGCCGGGTCCGGGCGCTGGCGTGCCGGGAGCGGCACAGCTTCGACGCCGCCCGGCAGGGGTACTTCAACATGCTGGTGGGCAAGGGAACCGCCTTCGAATCGGATACCGCCGAGATGGTTGCTGCACGGTCAGCCTTCCTCGACGCCGGTCATTACCGGCCGCTGGCCGAGGCGCTGGCCCAGGCAGCCGAGCCGGCGTTGAACGGCCCCGCCCCAACGGTCCTCGACTCCGGGACGGGAACGGGCCACTACCTGCGGGCGGTCCTTGACTATCTGGGCGATCACTTGAAGACCAGTGCACATGGTGAGGGCGGCGACGGCGTGGCCGCCGTCGGGCTGGACATCTCCAAGTTCGCCCTGCGCCGCGCCGCCAAACTCAACCCGGAAGCTATCAACCTGGTGGGTGACGTCTGGCAGCCACTGCCGCTCCCGGACGCCGCCGTCGACGTCGTCACCGTGGTGTTCGCGCCCCGCAACGCGGCCGAGTTCGCCCGCGTACTCAAACCCACGGGCAGGCTCATCGTAGTGACCCCGCGCGCAGGCCACCTCGGGGAAATCGCCAGCCAGGCCGGGATGCTGGGCATCGACCCCGCAAAGGACGAGCGCCTCGCCGACGCGCTCGCAGGCCGCTTCTCGCCGCTGTCGACGCAGGACCTCGACGTGGACCTGTCCCTTTCCCCCGAGGACGTGGCCAACCTGGCGCTCATGGGCCCTGCCGGCCACCACACGGACCGCGCCACACTGACCGAACGGCTGGCCGGCTTTCCGCAGACCACAAGGGTGTCCGCCCGGTTCCGGATCAGTATCTTCGTGCCGGCTGAATCCGTGCCTTCGGAAAGCCCCGCTCCATAACGGCTTGGCCACGTTCCTGCGCTGCCTCCCATTCTCCTGCCGGGCGGTCCTGCTTCGGTCTACGATGGAAGAAAGTTACTGAGGGTCTGCCCCGCAGCCCTTGGAATCAAGGGGGAACGCGATGTTTGAATGGCTTGGGCAAAACTGGTGGGCGCTGTGGCTCACCCTCTTCCTGGTGTTCGCCGCCGTGGAAATGCTGACCCTTGACCTGTTTTTCATCATGCTGGGCGGAGGCGCCCTGGCCGGTCTGGTGGCCGACTTCGCCGGCGCTGACCTCTGGCTGCAGATCGTGGTGTTCTGCGTCGTCTCGCTGCTGATGATCGCGTTCGTCCGCCCGGTGACACTCAAGCACCTCCACAAAGGCCCGCCCGAGCAGCGCACCAACATCGACCGCCTGATCGGCGAATCAGCGCTCGTCTTGGAGGCCGTTACGGCCACCGGCGGACGCGTGAAGATCGGCGGCGACATTTGGAGCGCCCGCTCGCAGTCCGGTGTCCTGCCCGAAGGCCAGCGCGTGATCGTTTCGGCCATTGAAGGTGCGACGGCGGTCGTGTCACCCCAGGCTGAGACCGCCGTCCAGTAGGCGGATCCCCATGAGTTTCTGCTCCCGCCGCGGCGGAGCGGCAGATTGCGGCGAGTTTTCGCCAGGTTAGAGCTTCACTGAAAGTTGGGGACAAAGGAGAAGTATGGATAGCCCAGGAGGAATCGCACTCACGTTCGTGCTGGTGGTTCTGATCATTTTCGTCATCATCGTGCTGGTCCGCTCCGTGCGGATCGTGCCGCAGGCCCGCGCCGGCGTTGTGGAACGGCTGGGAAAATACCAGCGGACGCTCAATCCCGGCCTGACCCTCCTCATCCCCTTTGTTGACCGGCTCCTGCCGCTGCTGGATCTGCGCGAGCAGGTGGTGTCCTTTCCGCCGCAGCCCGTGATCACGGAGGACAACCTCGTGGTGTCCATCGACACCGTGGTCTACTTTCAGGTCACCGATCCGCGCGCTGCCACCTACGAGATCGCCAACTACATCCAGGCCGTGGAGCAGCTGACCACCACCACCCTGCGTAACGTGGTGGGCGGCCTGAACCTGGAAGAGGCGCTCACGTCCAGGGACCAGATCAATGGCCAGTTGCGCGGAGTCCTGGACGAAGCCACCGGCCGCTGGGGCATCCGCGTTTCCCGGGTGGAACTGAAGGCGATCGACCCGCCGCACTCCATCCAGGATTCGATGGAGAAGCAGATGAGGGCGGAACGTGACCGTCGCGCCGCGATCCTGACCGCAGAGGGAACCAAGCAGTCCCAGATCCTGACCGCTGAAGGGCAGCGGCAGGCCGCCATCCTCAAGGCCGAGGGTGACGCCAAGGCCGCCATCCTGCGCGCCGACGGCGAGTCGCAGGCCATCCAGAAGGTGTTCGACGCCATCCACAAGGGCAACCCGGACCAGAAGCTGCTGGCCTACCAGTACCTGCAGACCCTGCCGAAGCTTGCGGAAGGCTCCTCCAACAAGCTGTGGATCATCCCCAGCGAAGTCGGCGAGGCATTGAAAGGCATCGGCAGCGCTTTAGGCGGAACCAACCCTGATCCCCGGTCCGGCGACCTGTTCGGGGGCACGGACGGCGGCTCGTCCGGCCAGTCCGACGGCCATCCCGGCGAGGCGGCAGCCCGGACCCAGGCGTAGAGTTCCGGGGCAAGCAAAGGGAGGCAGGCCGCTTGGCCTGCCTCCCTTCTGCTAGCGCTGCTGGACGCGTTGCTGCGTCCGGCCGGATTGCTACGCCCAGCCGAATTGCTGCCCTGTGCCGGATTGCTGTATGGCCGGATTGCTGCGGCCTGCCGGAATCCGTATAATGGGATATTTGTCCGGCCGGATCAGTCCGTGCGGAACAACAATGCTTGGCGAAGCGTTTCACCTAGTGATGCTACGTGAACCACACCGTAGTCCGGAGGCACCCTTATCAGGGCTTCCGGCTAGCGCGGAGTCCGCTCCGCGAACCGATTAGAGGGAGAAATCATGAGCGATCGCAGCCTGCGGGGCATGCGTCTTGGCGCCCAAAGCATGGAGACCGAATCCGGCGTGGAGCCGGCTCCGCGTCAGCGGGTTGAGTACCGGTGCGAGGACGGCGAACAGGTTTTCGTAACCTTTTCCTCCGAAGCCGAAATTCCCCCTGTCTGGGTTTCCAAGACCGGCAAGGAAGCGCTGCTCGTTGATGGCGAACGCCCGGACACCAGCAACGAAAAAGCAGTCCGTACCCACTGGGACATGCTGTTGGAGCGCCGCTCGCTTCCCGAGCTTGAGCAGATCCTCGAAGACCGCCTCACCATTCTGCGCGAGCGTCGCGGCGAACGGCGTTCAGCCTAACCGCTCCTAGCCGGCAGGCAGGCGCTACAGCCAAAAAGGCCGGATCCGCTGCACCATATGGTTGCAGCAGATCCGGCCTTTTGCGTATCCGCCCGGTCTTTGTGCCGCTAGTCGCGCGGGGTCTTGCCGGTCAGCTTCCGCCAGCGGGCGGTGAGGCCCCACTTGGTCACGTTGACCATGGCCTCAACCACGATATTGCCGCTCATCTTGGAAGCGCCCAGTTCACGCTCCACGAACGTGATGGGCCGCTCCACGATGTTCAGCCCCATCTTCGCTACGCGCCACGCGAGGTCCACCTGGAAGCCGTAACCCACGGAATCGACCTGGTTCAGGTTCAGCTTCTCGAGCGTGGTGCGCCGGAACGCCCGGTACCCGCCGGTCACGTCCTTGATCTTGAGGCCGAGCATGATGCGCGCATATGTGCTCCCGGTCCGGGAAATCGCCTGGCGGTACAGCGGCCAGTTCACGACGCTTCCGCCCTTCACCCAGCGGGAACCCATGGCGAGGTCTGCGCCCTGGTCCACGGCCTCCAGCAGGGAGGGCAGCTGTTCGGGCTGGTGCGAACCGTCGGCGTCCATCTCCACAAGGACGTCGTAGCCGGCGTCCAGTCCCCACTTGAAGCCCGCGATGTAAGCGGCCCCCAGGCCTTCCTTGCCCTTCCGGTGCAGGACGTGGACCTGGTTGTCCCCGGCAGCGATGCTGTCCGCCAGCTGTCCGGTGCCGTCCGGGCTGTTGTCGTCCACAACGAGGACGTCGGAAGCCGGCACGGCGGCGCGCAGGCGTCCCAGAGTCTTGGGAAGCGACTCCAGCTCGTTGTAGGTCGGGATGATGGTGAGGACACGCACAGGGGAGGCCTTTCCTGGATGGGAGCGGTCAGCACGCGCGGAGCCTGGCGGGAATGCCGGCTCGCAAAGCGCAACTCCCCATTATACGTGCCCCGGACGGCTCTTCCGTCCGTTTGGCCGGCATCGGGGCGGCAAGTGCCCGTTCGCGCTTGTTTTGCAGCAGCACGTGTGGCCGGGGTCGGGCTACGCCACGGGCGGGTCCACGCGCCACGGGCCAGTTGCCGATGCCGCGATGAGCGGATGGAGGAACTGTTTTCTGCTGCGCTTTGGACCCGCCCCGGAAGCTCAATGCTACGGACTGGCGGGGGGCTGTCAACAGCCCTCTGACCTGCCAGTTCATGTATCGCCGCAGGTCAGCGGCACTTCTGGGCGGGTGATGTGTCGTCAGATGGCGGCTGGATGGCGCAATAAGTCGCCGCCGGACCCGCGGGCTGTTCAGCCGCGCAGGGCCTCTGCGGAGAACAGCTCCAGCCCGCTGCGCACCGTCTGCAGGCACCGGGGGTCCGAGCCTGTGTCAAGTGCCGGCAGCAGGGGCGTGCGGGCACGGGGATCCGTGCTCCAGGACTGGACCCTGCCGTCAGCCACCTGGACCATGAGCTCATCCACTTCCCAGACGGCGAAACTTGCGGGTGCGCCAGGTACCAGCTGGCCGGCCATCGGGTTTTCATACCGTGCGGCGCGCCAGCCCGCCCGCGTGTGGCCGAGGAAGGCTGCACGGGCGGAGATCCGCTGTTCGGCGTCGTGGTGTTCGAGGCAGGCCCGCACGCTGGACCATGGACGGAGCGGCGTCACCGGGCTGTCGCTCCCGAAGCAGATCGGGACACCGGCGGAGTAGAACGAGGCGAACGGGTTCATGCCCCGGCTGCGGGTGCCCAGACGCTGCTCATAGAGGCGTCCCTGGCCGCCCCACGCGGCGTCGAAGGCGGGCTGCGCGCTGACCGTCACGGAGTACTTCGCGAGGCGGGCAATGGCGTCGGCGTCGGCCATTTCGACGTGCTCGAAGCGGTGCCCTGCGGCCCGGACCCGCTGCTCCCCCACCTCGGCGGCTGCCTCATCGAGGGCCTGCAGGGCTGCATCGAGGCCGGCGTCGCCGATGACGTGGAATCCGCCCTGGATACCCAGCACGGAACAGGCCGCCAGGTGCGCGGCCGCGTCAGCGACGGAAAGGTAGGTAGTGCCGCTCTCCTCCGGTGCGTCGGCGTAGGGTTCCCGCAGGGACGCCGTGCGGGAGCCGATGGATCCGTCGATGTTCAGGTCCCCGGCAAATCCGCGGGCCCGGACACCGAGCTCGGCAAGCAGCGCCTCGGCGTCGGCCGCCGTCGGTGTCAATTGCCCCCAGTACGGGAGCACCTCCGGCGCGGGGCGGGCGCCTGCCGCGTCATTCCATCCGGCCGCCAGCCGCAGGTCCTCCATGCTGCTGATTTTTGGTGCACCCATCTCGGCCAGCGCCACATACCCGTTGGCCGCAGCCTCGTCCAGCGCACGACGCTGGTATTCCTGCAGCGCGGCCGATGACAGGCGGCGGGTGGCCTGCCTGGCGGCACTGTGGGCCTGGCGCTTGACGTGACCGCCGGGCGCGTAGCCGTCCAGCTCCGCCAGCCCGGCACTGGCCATGAGTGACGGCGAGACGAGAGCCGAGTGCACGTCAACACGGGAAAGGTATACCGGACGGCCAGCGGCAGCCCGCTCCAGCTCTCCGGCATCCGGGAGCGTGGGGTTGTCCCAGCGGGACTCATCCCAGCCGTGTCCCAGCACTGCGCCGTTTCCGCCCGAGGCCGCGACGGCGTCCAGCAGTTCGCGGGCGGACCGGACACCGCCCAGCCGCAGTGAGTCCAGGGCGATGCCTGTCTCCGTCAGGTGGGCATGGGAATCGACAAATCCCGGGGCGACGAGGGCGCCGCGCAGATCGATGATGTCCATGGAGCTGTCTGCGATGGAAGCAGCAGCCTGCTCCGAACCGACCCACGCGACGGTGTCACCGTCCACGAGCATGGCCGTGGCGAAGGGATCGGCCGCGGTGTAGACGGAACCGTTGCGGTACAGCGTGACCTTTGACGGTCCGGTTCCCTCCTGCGGGCGGGCGGGGGCATCGGCCATGGAGGCGCTCCTTGGGGTGTTCAAACGGCGTGCTGGTACGGAATTGACTGGTGCGGGGACGGGCCGTGCGGGCCGTCAGCCCACCGTGGAGTAGGCGACGACGCCCCGCCTGATCTGTTTGATGGCCTCGGCGCAGAGCCGGGCCAGCCGGGGGTCCAGGCCGGGAATCTTGGCAAGCTGGTCCAGCAGGTCGATCACCTGCTTGACCCACCGGACGAAGTCACCGGCGGCCAGGTCGGTTCCGCTGAGCACCTCCTGCAGATGCCGGCCGCGGGCCCACTTGTACATGGGCCAGACCAGTCCAAGTTCTGGCTCGCCGGTAAGCGGCAGCTTGTTCTGTTCCTCCACGTCCTCCAGCGCGGACCACTCGTGAACCGCGATATCCACGGCCGTCTCAAGTGAAACGCTGGGCATGCGGGGCCGCAGGCCGCGGTCCTCACGCTTGGCCTGGTACACCAGCACGCTGGCGAAGGCAGCCACCTCCACGGCGTCGAGGTCATCGAACGCGCCCTGCCGCAGTGCCTGGGAGATCAGCAGGTCCTTCTCGCCGTAGATCCGGCGCAGCCGCTGGCCGTCAGTACTGATGCGGTGCTGCCCGTCCCCGGTGGATTCGAGGTAGCCGTAGGCCGACAGGACATCGCAGACCCGGTCGAACGTCTTGGCGATGGTGTTGGTGCGCCCCTGGATCTGGCGGACCAGGCCGTCGGTTTCCTTGCGCAGCTTCCACCAGCGTTCGGACCACCTTGCGTGGTCCTCGCGTTCGCTGCAGCCGTGGCACGGGTGGGCGCGCAGGGCACGCCGCAGGTCGGCGATCTTCTTCTCCTGGTTCTGCATGGCAGAGCCCAGCCCGAAGTCGGTGTTGCGGCTGCTTCCCCGGGCCGGCGGCCGGTTCTCCCGCAGCGCGTTCCGGACCGACGAGGCCAGGTCCCGCCGCGACTTGGGAACCTTGGCGTTGAAGGACTTGGGGATCCTGATCCGGGTCAGTGGGGCAATGGGCCCCTCGAGGTCATCGACGCCGATCCGGCGCAGCTGGTTTTCCAGCGTCAGGATCGCGGGCCTGGGTTCCCGGGAGCTGTGGTCGGAGCTCAGCACGACGGCAAAACCCGGGGCCCTCCCGGCCGGGACATCCACAACATCGCCCGGCAGGAGCCGGCTCAGGGAATCCTCGTTGAGCGACTTGCGGGCCCGCGACTTGCTCCGCGACGTGAAATTCTCAGCGTCGGAAAGTTCCCGCCGCAGCCGCGCGTATTCGGTGAAGTCGCCCAGATGGCATGTCATCGACTTGGCGTAGCCCGCCAGGGATTCCTCACGGCTGCGCACCTGACGGGCCAGCCCGACCACCGAACGGTCAGCCTGGAACTGGGCGAAGGAGGACTCCAGGATTTCCCTGGCCCGCTGCCGCCCGAACTGGGCCAGCAGGTTGATGCTCATGTTGTACGTGGGCTGGAAGCTGGAATTCAGCGGATACGTCCGGCGGGAGGCAAGGCCGGCAACGGCGGCCGGGTCCGTGCCCGGCTGCCACAGGACCACGGCATGGCCTTCGACGTCGATGCCGCGCCGGCCCGCCCGGCCGGTGAGCTGGGTGTACTCCCCTGCCGTGATGTCCACGTGGGATTCGCCGTTGAACTTGTCCAGCTTCTCCAGCACCACCGAGCGGGCGGGCATGTTGATGCCGAGGGCCAGCGTCTCGGTGGCGAAAACCGCCTTCACGAGGCCGTCGGCAAAGAGTTTTTCGACGACTTCCTTGAAGGTGGGAAGCATGCCGGCATGGTGGGCCGCGAAGCCGCGGAGTAGCCCGTCGCGCCAGTTCCAGAAGCCCAGCACCTCAAGGTCGTCAGTGGGGATATCCTGGCCCGCTTCGTCCACGCGCTGGGCGATGATGCGCTGCTCCCGCTCCGTGGTGAGCCAGAGTCCGGACGCCACGCACTGGGCGACGGCAGCATCACACCCGGCCCGGGAAAAAATGAAGGTTATGGCGGGCAGCAGGTCCTGCCGGTCAAGGCTTGCGATGACCTGCGGGCGGCTGGCCCTCCGTGCCGCGGTACGGGTCTCCTGCTGGGGCCGGTCGCCGTAGCGCTGGCGCTGCTGGCGCCGCTGGCTCCGGCCGCCGTGGCCGAAGCGACCCTGGAAGTTGAGCTGGCTTTCGGCCCGCGAGAGGGTCAGCAGCTCAGGATTGACCTCGAAACCGCGCTGACCGGCGTCCTCGGGTGACGGCGCCAGTGGCAGGGCATCCGCCGCCGCAGGGCTGCCGGCGGGGGCGATTTCGTCGAAGGTGGTCTCGCCCGCGAAAAGGTCCAGAATGTCCCGGCCCACCATGACGTGCTGCCACAGCGGCACGGGCCGGTGCTCGGAGACGATCACGTCGGTGTCGCCGCGGACGGTGTCCAGCCAGGCGCCGAACTCCTCGGCATTGGACACCGTGGCGCTGAGGGAGGCCACCTGCACCTCGCTGGGCAGGTGGATGATGACTTCCTCCCAGACTGCTCCCCGGAAACGGTCGGCAAGGTAGTGGACCTCGTCCATGACCACAAAACCGAGGTCGAACAGAGTGTCGGAATCGGCGTAGAGCATGTTGCGGAGGACCTCGGTGGTCATGACCACCACGGGTGCGTCGCCGTTGATGCTGGTGTCGCCTGTCAGGAGGCCGACGTTCGCCTCGCCGTATTTCTCCGTCAGCTCGGTGAATTTCTGGTTGCTGAGTGCCTTGATGGGCGTGGTGTAGAAGGCCTTCAGTCCGCGCTGGAGTGCCAGGTAGACGGCGAACTCGCCCACGATGGTCTTGCCGGCACCAGTGGGCGCGGCGACCAGCACCCCGCGGCCTTCCTGCAGGGATTTGCAGGCCTGCCGCTGGAAGTCATCCAGTTCAAAGCTCAGTGTGCGGGAAAACGCGCCCAAGTGGGTCTTTGCTTCCGCGGCCCGTTCGGCGCTGGCGCGGTACCGTTCGGAGGGCGACGGAGTGGTGGTGGACATTCCTCAAGCCTAGCGGTGGCGTGCCTAGAGATTCTTCAGCTCGCTGCTCGGAGTTCCGATATCGGCTGTGGCCTCTGTCTCAGCGGCGCGCTTCACTGCCCGGCGTGCCCGCCGGCGGTCGTTCAGGACGCACAGGCCGATGGCCAGGAAGAAGAGCAGGAGCATGGGGCCGGCAAGGTAGAACATGCTCATCGCGTCGCCGCCGGGGGCGGCCATGGCTGCGAACAGGCAGACAAGGAACACTGTGATGCGCCAACTCTTGATGAGCTGCTCCCCGCGGAGGATTCCGGCGAGGTTCAGCCCGACCAGGACAACAGGGAGCAGGAAGGCGATGCCGAACGCCAGCAGCAACCGCAGCACAAAGGACAGGTAGACCTGCGCGCTGATGAAGTTGGACCCACCGGAGGGCGTGAAGTCGGTGAGGACCCGGACTGCATTGGGCAGGACAAGCCATGCCATCGTCACGCCGCCGATGAAGAGCGGCACTGCGGCCGCCACGAAGGACAACGCCAGCCGGCGTTCCTTCTTGTGCAGTCCGGGGACGATGAACGCCCAGAGCTGGTACAGCCAAACCGGGCTGGCCAGGATCAATCCCAGGAACACCGACACCTGGATCATCAGATCGAAGGAGCTCGCCACGCCGTCGAAGTTGAGTGACGCCTGCCGGCCTTCGCTCTCGTTGAGGTCCTTGATCGGTTTGATCAGGGCCGCGAGCATGGGCTGGTAGACCAGGAAACCCGCAACTGTGGCAAGCACAACGGCAATGGCGGATTTGAACAGCCGGTTCCTGAGTTCGCGCAGATGGTCCAGCAGAGCCATCCGTCCCTCAGGGTTGGATTGACGACTCATGGTCAGTGCCACGAAATCCTAGGCGCGGTTGGGCGGCGGAACGTCGTTCCCGTCTGCGGGACGGTTGTCCGTGGCGGCGGAACGCGGGTGGTTGACCACGGTGCCTTCGACGGGATCCGAGCCGTCCTTGGCTTCAGGGGCTCCGTCCTTTTTCATTTCGCGGACTTCCGACTTGAAAATGCGCATCGACTGGCCGAGGCTCCGGGCCATGCCGGGAAGTTTCGGTGCAGCGAAGAGCACCAAAGCCAGGACGATGATGATGATGAGATGCCAGCCTTCAAGCCTCATGGTGGGTGTTCCTTTCGTTTAGCTACATCCTACGTTTATCTGAATTCGATGTCGCGCAGCCGCTGGGGCTGGCCCCGATCGGCCTTCCGGCGGACCCGGCGCTGGCGCCGGGCCTCCCTGCGGGCCTCTTTGGAAGCGCGGTAATCATGCTGCACCTGGTGCGGCGAGGCAAAAGGCGCCATGCCCGGCGCCACCCCGACGGCGTACGGGCCAGGCAACGGGTCCGCGCCCGCGGACGCTGCCGCCGCAACCGGAAGGCTGGTGAGCTTGTCGCCCGCTTCGCCGAGCTCCTTGACCGTTGCCATGAACTGGCGGAACAGGCGAACGCCCATGAGCACGAAGAACAGCAGCGACAGTGACACAAGCGCCACCCAAATAAGAATCCAGGACCACCAAGGCATGCTGAGTAGTCTAACTGCCGGACAGGTTAACCGTTGTACGGGCCAGCCGTTGTGCCGGCTAGCCCTTGTACTGGGCCAGGGCCGCCGCGATCCAGTCCCGCGAGGCGCGGGCAAGTGGCTCAGGTTCCAGGATCCGTGCCGTCCCGCCGTGCTGGGCCACAAACATGGGGAGCCATGCCGTGTTGCCGAACCGGATCTCGGCCACCAGGCCCCCGTCCGGCAACGGCGCTGTCCGCTCGGCATAGTAATCGTCCGCGAGCCCGGCACCGCGCGCGGTGAGCTGGACGGTGACCAGGGTGTCGTCGTCATTGGGGGTGAACAGCTTTGCCGGGAACCCGCCGTCGGGCTTCATGCCGGACGAGACCGGCCTTCCGGTGGGGGTGAGGCCCTCGATCCGGTCCAGCCGGAAATTCCGCAGCCCGGCCGCCGAATGGCAGTAGGCCTCGAAGTACCAGGTGTTGTCCATGGAGTAGAGGCGCAGCGGATCCACGTCCCGCTCCGACAGGGTGTCCTTCTGCGCGGAAAGGTAGACGAGGTGCAGCTGGGACCCTGATTCAATCGCGTCCCGGATAACCTCGAGGTTGGCCGAGTTGCCGGGTCCCACCTCCGGCCCGGAAAGGGCAGCGGCACGGAGCCCCTCCTCCCCCGCGGCCGCCATCAGCTTAAGCGTCACCGATTCCAGGGCGCTGCCCTCGGCCAGCTCCGGCAGGCCGTTCAGGGTCTCGAGGCCCGTGAGCAGCGCGCAGGCCTCGTCCACCGTGAAGCGGACCGGCCGATTCAGCTCCATGGACTGGCTGATGAAAACGTGCCCCTCCTCCCACTGGATGTCCAGCAGCTCGTCCGGGTATCCCTGCGGCAGCCCGGAACAGATCAGGATCAGCAGATCGCCCTCCAGTTCCTGGCGGGTCACCCCGAACCTGTCGGCGACCTCCTCGATGGGCAGGCCCTGGTTGCGGACCAGAAAGGGGACCAGCTGCAGCATCCGCTTGAGCTGGTCTTCCGACGTGCGCTTGCGGGTCCGTTTTCCCGACCCGGCATGCGCGAACGAATAAGTCGGCACCGGAGCGTCCATGAAGGCGGCGGCATTCTGCAGGCGGCGCTGCACGGCGGCGGACAGTTCCGCGGGGCCCACCACCCTGACGTTTGGCCCGTAAGAGGCCAGCTCCTCCCCGAGCACCTCAGCATCACGGTAGGGAACGGTCAGCCGGTCCCACCCGGCGTCGGCCTCCTTGTCCTGGGAGACGTCCCGGTACGCGTCCCGGGACGCAGTGGCCTCGGCGGCGCGCTTGCGCAGGCCCAGCAACTTGCTGCTGCGGACGTCCACGACGGCGGCCTGGACCGGAAGCTCCGGAAGGCTGTCCAGCTCGGCACGCACGTTGAAACCGGCGGGCGGGGTGAAGGCCTCCCGCTCCAGAATTGTCACGGCGGACGTGAAGCGCGACAACCGGTAGAAGCGCTTGGCGCCGCGGCCCCGGTCAAAGCCCACCAGGTACCACTGGCCGAAGCGGCTGCCGAGGCCCCAGGGTTCAACGACGCGCTCCTCTTCCCGCCCCGTGCTGCCGGCCAGGTAGAGGAAGCGGACGGCGTGCTGGGCGTGCATGGCGGCCACGAGGTCCTCGAACGCCTGGCCCGCCGGCTTGATGCGCGGCTGCACGCCGGCCGGAAGTTCGACGTCGGCCAGGCCGCCCGCTGCCTGAAGTTTGCGTAGCGCGTTGCTCGCCGCCGTGCCCAGCGCCGCCTGCTCCCACAGCTGCGAAGCCAGCAGCAGGACCGCCCATTCGTCCGGGGTCAGCTCCACGTCCGGGAGGCGGTTGGATTCCTTGCCGATCCGGTACCGCGTGGTGCCGGGATCGTCCGAACTCCAGCCCAGGTCCGTGACCGTCTCGACGTCGAAGCCGAAGTCGCGCAGGTCGTTCTTGTCGCGTTCGAACATGCGGCCAAAGGCGGCGTCGCTGGCCGCGCCGCCGGCATAGATTTTCTCCCGCAGCTCACTGCGCCGGAGGCCGTACCGCGAGTTCAGCAGGGCGATCAGGAGGTTCAGCAGGCGTTCAGTACGTTGGGCGGACACCCTCGTTACGTTACTAAAGCCGTTCCGGCAAAAACGCGAAAGCGCGGCAACAATCCGGAAAATCCTTCCGATTGTTACCGCGCTTAAGCATGAGGAGGCAGGTAAACCCACGCCGGTGGGGATTAGCGGACGCCCACCAGGTCCACGACGAAGATCAGGGCCTCATTCGGGCCGATGGCTCCGCCGGCACCGCGTGAGCCGTAAGCCAGCTCCGAGGGGATCTCAAGGCGGCGGCGTCCGCCGACCTTCATGCCGAGCAGCCCCTGGTCCCAGCCCTGGATGACCTGGCCGACGCCGACGCGGAAGTCGAGCGGGGCTCCCCGGCCCCAGGATGCGTCGAACTCTTCGCCGGTGGACCAGGCCACACCGACGTAGTGGGTGGACACGGTGTCGCCGGCCTTGGCCTCGGGGCCGTCGCCCTCAATGATGTCCGTGATGACGAGTTCCGTAGGCACGGGGCCTTCGGGGAACTCGATTTCCGGCTTTTCACGGTCGATTTTGCGCTGACCAAATGACATGGTTGCTCCTTCTGCTGGTGGTGTTTGAGTTGCTTACTAGACGCTTGGCTTATTTAACACCGAGGATGTCGACGACGAACACGAGGTCGCCCTTGGCGTCACCCTGGCCGGAGTCGCCGTAGGCGAGATCCTTGGGGATGACGAGCAGGACGCGCGAGCCGACAGTCTTGCCGGCGAGGCCCTGGGTCCAGCCCTTGATGACCTGGTTCAGCGCGAACGAGGCCGGCTCCTTGCGGTCAAAGCTGGAGTCGAACTTCTTGCCGCTGGCCAGGGCCACGCCGACGTAGTTGACCGTCAGGGTGTCCGTGGCCTTGACGGCGGCGCCCTTGCCCTTGATCAGGTCCTGGGCGATGAGCTTCTTGGGGGCCGCCACTCCCTTGACCGAGATCTCCGGGATGCCGTCCTTCTCGGTGACGGTCGGAAGGCCGGCCGGCGGGGTGACCGGATCGCCTTCAGGCTTCTCCAGGACCTTCGGAGCCTCCTTGGCCGAGATCACCTTGATGATGAGGAGCTGCGTCGGCTGGGCAGCCTGGCCTTCAGCCGCTGCCTTGCCCGGTACGGCGAGGGCGAGCTGTGAGCCCACCTTGGCGCCCACGAACGCGTTGTAGACGATCGCGCTGCCGGTCTTGAGTTTGTCGTTCAGTTCAATGGGCTCGGGATCGCGGGGGAAGCTGTCGTCCAGCGTGGAACCGTCCTTGGCGTTGAGGGCAAGGACGGAAATCTCGGCAATCTGGTTAGCCTTGACGCGGTCCCCGCCGCCTTCCGTGACAACCTTGACGGTGGGTTCGGTGACCTCCAGCGGCTTGGTGAACTCGACCTTGGGGGCTTTCTTGTCACCGTTGTCCGTCAGCTTGAGCGAGTCGAACTTGGCGGTGTTACCCGCGGACTGGCTGGTCGGTTCCGGGGCTGCTGGCTCCTGGCCACCGCAGGCGGTCAGCAGAAGCAGCGCGGGAAGAAGGATTGCTAGTAGTCGGCGCACGTAAGAACTTTCGTCGGGGCAAGATGGATGCCCTGCCGGTGGAGGTGCCGCACACGGCAAGGCAGTCAGGACCGCAGAACGGCCTCTTCCAGAGTAACGCGGAAAGCTGGGTATCAGCCCATAGAGTCCAGAAGGGCATCAACCCGCTCGTCAACGTTGCGGAACGGGTCCTTGCACAATATGGTCTGGTGCGCGCGGTCGTTGAGCTTCAGGTGGACCCAGTCCACGGTGTAGTCCCGGCCCAGTTCCTGCGCCTTGCGGACGAAATCGCCGCGCAGCTTGGCCCGGGTGGTCTGCGGCGGGGCGTCCACGGCGTCCTTGATGGCGGTCTCTTCGGTCACCCGGCGAACGGCGCCTCGGGACTGGAGCAGGTAATACAGGCCGCGGGAACGGGAGATGTCGTGGTAGGTGAGGTCCAGCTGCGCGATCCTGGGGGCGTCCAGGCCCAGGCCGTGGCGCCTGCGGTAACTGTCCATCAGCTTCTTCTTGATGGCCCAGTCGATTTCGGTGTCGATAGTGCTGGTGTCGCCGCTTTCGATGGCGCGCAACGTCCGCCCCCACAGGTCCAGGATCAGCGGCACATGCGGGTTGTGGGCGCCGTTGTCCTCGACGAACGCCGTGACCTTGCTGAGGTACTCCTGCTGGATCTCCAGAGCGGTGAGCTGGCGGCCGTTGGCGAGGCGGACCAGCGCGCGGCCGCTCAGGTCATGGGAGATCTCCCGGATGCTGCGGATGGGGTTTTCCATCCGCATGTCCCGCATGATCACGCCGGCCTCAATCATGCGCAGGATGAGGTCCACGGTGCCCACCTTGAGCAGCGCCGTGGTCTCGGACATGTTGGAGTCGCCCACGATCACATGGAGCCGGCGGTAGAACTCGGCGTCGGCATGGGGCTCGTCCCGGGTGTTGATGATGGGCCGGGAACGGGTGGTGGCCGAGGACACGCCCTCCCAGATGTGGTCCGCCCGCTGCGAAAACGCGTAGGTGGCCCCATGCGGCGTCTTCAGGATCTTGCCCGCACCGGCGATGAGCTGGCGGGTGACGAGGAACGGGATGAGGATCTCGGCCAGTCGGGTGAACTCGCCGCGGCGCGGAATGAGGTAGTTCTCGTGGCTGCCGTACGAGTTGCCTGCGGAATCGGTGTTGTTCTTGAACAGGTACACCGTCCCGTTGAAGCCCTCGGCGGCAAGCCTGGACTGGGCCTCGTCCACGAGGTCGTCCAGGATGAGCTCCCCGGCGCGGTCATGGGCGATCAGTTGGGCGAGGTCATCGCATTCCGCGGTGGCGTATTCCGGGTGGGAGCCCACGTCGAGGTACAGGCGGGACCCGTTGGTGAGGAACACGTTGGAGGACCGGCCCCAGCTGACCACCTTGCGGAACAGGTAGCGGGCCACTTCCTCGGGTGCGAGGGGCCGGGAGTCCGGGCTCGAGTAGGAAATCCCGAATTCGGTTTCGATGCCGAAAATCCTCTTGTCCATGTCAGCTCTCCTCAGCCAGCAGTTCCACAACGTCCTGGTCGGACAACCTGCGGAAAGCCCTCCGCGTCCCCCTGCTGCTTTCCGAACTGCGGTCCAGCACCGCCACTTCCAAGGCCTTGGCCGGCAGGTCGGGTGCCTCGTTGTCCGTCACGAGTCCCCGGACGGCGAGCCGGATCGCGGCCGCGAAGGACAGGTCCCGCTGCCAGCCGCCCTCGATCGCTCCGGACACCTTGTCCGCCTGGCCGCCCATCACTATGAAGTTGTGCTCGTCCGCGATCGAGCCGTCGAAGGTGAGGCGGTAGAGATGGTCGAGGTCCTGGCTGGCTCCCACCTCTGCTACGGCCAGTTCCACCTCGAACGGCTTCTGCTCCGCGGTGAAGACGGCACCCAGGCTCTGGGCGTAGACGCTGGCCAGTCCCCTGGCCGTGACGTCCTCGCGGTCGTAGGAATAGCCGCGGACGTCTGCATAGCGCACCCCGGCCTGGCGGAGGCTCTCAAACTCGTTGTACTTCCCCACCGCGGCGAAGGCGATCTTGTCGTAGATCTCGCCGATCTTGTGCAGCGACGGTGACGGGTTCTCGGCCACGAGGGCAATGCCGTCCTCGCAGCTGACCACGATCACGGACCGTCCGCGGGCGATGCCCTTCCGTGCGAAATCCGCACGGTCCTTCATCAGCTGTTCGGGAGAGACATAGAACTGCTGTGTCATATCAGGCCTCCCTCCGGGCTGCTGCCCGTGACTCGATGATGTTTCCGGCCATGGTGGCGAGTTCCCGCTCCGAGACCCGGCGGGCGCCGGCCCGGTTGACGGCATACACGACGGGCCACAGCTGCCGCACGGGGTCGGGGCCGCCGGTGGCGGAGTCGTCGTCGGCGGCGTCGTAGAGGGACTCCACCGCGACGGCGATGGCTTCGTCCTCGGGCAGGTTGGGCCGCCAAAGCTTCTTGAGTGCGCCGCGGGCGAACATTGATCCAGAGCCAACAGCGTGGTGTTCCTGTTCCTCGTAACGGCCGCCGGTCACGTCGTAGGAGAAGAGCCGCCCCGCTCCCGCGGCAGCGTCAAAGCCAGCGAACAGCGGGACCACGGCCAGGCCCTGCAGGGCCATTGGCAGGTTGCCGCGGATCATGGCTCCCAGCCGGTTCGCCTTGCCCTCCAGGCTCAGTGGGGTGCCTTCGATCTTTTCGTAGTGCTCCAGCTCCACCTGGAACAGGCGGGTCAGGTCGATCGCGATGCCTGCCGTGCCGGCGATGCCGACTACAGAGTACTGGTCGGCGGGAAAGACCTTTTCGATGTGCCGGCTGGCGATGATGTTGCCCATGGTGGCGCGGCGGTCGCCGGCCATCACGATGCCGCCGGCATAGGTCATGGCCACGATGGTGGTGGCGTGGGGCACGGCGGGCGGCGTGCCGGCGGCTGTGCCGGCAGCGAATGGTGCGTATTGGGGAAGCAGTTCCGGACGGTCTCGTTGGAGATGCTCAGTGAACGACGACGTCGCGTGGGCGGCTACCTTGTTGGCTGTTGTCTCCTGCACTGGTGCACTCCTTCAACGTCATAATTCAGCGGCTGTCCGGTAGCTGTGGCTTCCGTGCCCGGTGCGGGTGGCGTGGCTGCCGGTCTACTGGCCGCCCTTTTGCACGAACGCCCGGACGAATTCCTCCGCGTTGGACTCCAGGACGCCGTCGATCTCGTCGAGAAGATCGTCAACACCCTGCGTTGAAGCGGATGCCTGTCCTTCTGCTGGCGCCGGCGGTACTGGGACCTCTTCCTCGACCTCGGTGTCGCGTGGCTGTGGCTGCTGCTGCTCCTGGCCTGCCATGTCCTTCTCCTTCATCCAGTCCCCCACTCCGGAGGGACATCCTGTATGCCCATATTGCCACGCAAAGGGCCCTTGCGGGGTGCATTATGCCGGTGGCGGAGCCGGTGCCGTTCCGAGCAGTTCCGCAAGGAACGAACCCGCCTCGCGGTGCCTGGCAAACAGCCCTCCTGTGAGCGCCTTCGTGCCCCGCAGCGGCTCCCGGGTGGGCACGCGCTGCAGCCTTCCGTAGCCCGGCACGTCGAAGATCACCGAGTCCCAGCTGGCCCCCACCACGTCCTTGCTGAAGCTGCTGACGCAGCGTCCGCGGAAGTATGCCCGGGTGTCCGACGGCGGTTCCGTCACCGCGGCGGCAATGTCGGCGTCGTCCACGATCCGTTGCATCCTGTTCCGGGAGAGTAGACGGTAGTAGAGCCCTTTTTCGGGCCGCAGGTCGGACCATTGAAGATCGACCAGGCCCAGCCGGGCGTCATCCCACTGGAGCCCGTCGCGCTGGCGGTAGCCCTCCAGGATGGACAGCTTGGCCAGCCACTCCACCGACGTGGCGGCGGCAGAGCGGTCGCTGTCCAGCTGCGTCAGGGTGGTGGCCCACCGCTCCAGCACGGCGTGGGTATGGCCGTCGCCGTCGACGGCGTCCGAGACTCCCGTGTCCTGCGCCAGCTTGGCGGCGGCCTCGTGGTACATCCATTGCAGGTCAAGGGCCGTCACCCGGCGGCCGTCCTGCAGCCTGACCGTGGTGGTCAGGGTGGTGTCGTGGCTGATGGCCTGCAGCGCGGCCACCGGCTCGTGCACCTCGATGCGTGGCGCGAGGCCCGCCTCGATCAGGCTAAGCACCATGGCGGTAGTGCCGAACTTCAGGTAGTTGGACACCTGGCTGAGGTTGGCGTCGCCGATGATGACGTGCAGCCGCCGGTACTTGTCCGCCGTTGCATGCGGCTCGTCGCGGGTATTGATGATGGGGCGCCGGATAGTGGTTTCGAGCCCCACCTCCGCCTCGAAGAAGTCCGCCCGCTGGCTGATCTGGTAACCGGACCGGGAGCCGTCCTGGGCCATGCCCACGCGCCCCGAGCCGCAGATGATCTGCCGCGACACGAAAAAGGGGGTCAGCCCGCGGACAATGTCGCCGAACGGGACGGACCGCGGCATCAGGTAGTTTTCGTGGGACCCGTAGGACACGGACTTATTGTCGGTGTTGTTCTTATAGAGGTTGACGGCGGGCAGCTCGGTGTCGCTGGCCAGCCTGCGGACCGCGGCCAGGCCCACGAGGTCGCCGGCCGCGTCCCAGGCCACTGCGGCCGCGGGGTTGGTGACCTCCGGGCTGGAGTACTCGGGGTGTGCGTGGTCCACGTAGAGCCTCGCCCCGTTGCCGAGCACCATGTTCATCAGCAGCGAGCCCGATTCGTCCTCGCCGTCCAGCTCAAGTTCCTCACGCCCGTAGGCAAGCGCCACTGCCTCGGCGTCCAGCACAGGCGGCTGGTCCGTCAGCTGGCTCGGGTGGGCCTGTCCGCGCTCAAGCGTCCAGCCGCGGGCGTCGTGCAGCGGCTCCTCGTCCGTGTAGTCCCAGCGGGTCTCGGCGCCGCCCGCAGCCCGGAGCCGGGTGACCTGGGCGTAAGCCTGGACCACCCGGGCGGACATCATGGTGGCATTGGCGCCTGGAGCAGCCGGCGCGTGAATCCCGTATTCGGTTTCCGAACCCATGACCCGCATGGCGCCGCCAGCCGGCAGGCCACCTCCCAGAACCGACTCGGAGCCGGCCGTCACAGGTACTGGCCCGTGCTGGGCATGGTTTCGATGGATTTGCCGGGCTCCTGGCCGGCTTTGCCCTGGACGATGGTGCGGATGTACGTGATGCGCTCACCCTTCTTGCCGGAGATGCGTGCCCAGTCATCCGGGTTGGTGGTGTTGGGCATGTCCTCGTGCTCGCGGAACTCATCGACGACGGCGCGCAGCAGGTGGTCGATGCGCAGGCCCTTCTGCTGCGTGGTCAGGAGGTCCTTGATGGCGTACTTCTTGGCGCGGTCCACGACGTTCTGGACCACGGCCCCGGAGTTGAAGTCCTTGAAGTACAGCATCTCGGTGTCGCCGTTGGCGTAGGTGACTTCCAGGAACTCGTTGGACTTCTCCGTCGAGTACATCGATTCCACGGTGCGCTGGACCATGGCGTCGACGGTCTCCTGGACATCGCCGTCGTGCTCCACCAGGTCATCCTCGTGGAACGGCAGGTCCGGGGTGATGTATTTCCTGAAGATATCCGCCGCGGCCTCGGCGTCGGGACGCTGGATCTTGACCTTAACATCCAGGCGGCCGGGGCGCAGGATGGCGGGGTCGATCATGTCTTCACGGTTGGAGGCGCCGATGACAATCACGTTGTCCAGCCGCTCCACGCCGTCGATCTCGCTCAGCAGCTGCGGCACAATCGTGGTTTCGACGTCGGAGGAGATGCCCGTGCCGCGGGTGCGGAAGAGCGAATCCATCTCGTCGAAGAAGACCACAACGGGGCTGCCGTCCGAGGCCTTTTCGCGGGCCCGGGAGAAGATCAGCCGGATGTGGCGTTCGGTCTCGCCGACGTACTTGTCGAGGAGTTCGGGTCCCTTGATATTGAGGAAGTAGCTCTTCAGGTCGATATTTCCCGAGCGTTCCGCGGCGCGCGCGGCCAGGGAGTTGGCCACCGCCTTGGCGATGAGGGTCTTGCCGCATCCTGGCGGGCCGTAGAGCAGGATGCCCTTGGGGGCCTTGAGACCGTGCTCGCGGTACAGGTCCGGATGCAGGAACGGCAGCTCGATGGCGTCCCGGATCTGTTCGATCTGCGGGCCGAGTCCGCCGATGTCCTCGTAGGTGATGTCCGGGACTTCCTCCAGGACGAGGTTCTCAACTTCGGACCGCGGGACCTTCTCGAGGGCGTATCCGGTGCGCGAATCGATGGAGAGGGCATCTCCTACCCGCAGCTTTTCGCCCAGGAGCGGGCCGGCGAGCCTAATGACGCGCTCTTCGTCCGCACGGCCCAGCACCAGGGCGCGGTCCGGGCCGAGCAGTTCCTTGAGCGTGACGAGTTCGCCCGCGCGCTCGTAGCCGAGGCCGGCCACCACCAGGAGCGCCTCGTTGAGGAGGACCTCCTGGCCCACGGCCAGCTGGTTGATGTTGACCAGGGGGCTGATGCCAACCCGCATTTTGCGTCCGGCGTTGAAGATGTCCACCGATTCCTCGGTGACCGCCTGGCCGCTGCCGGCAGCCAGCCGGCGCGGGTTCAGCTGGAGGACGGTGCCAAAGCTGTACGGCGGCTGCCCCTCCTGGTCCAGGGCGTTCTTCAGCCGGAGTATTTCGGCCTTGGCAGTTTCCAGCATTGCCACGAGCTTGGTGTTGTTCTGCGTGGCAGCTGCCAGCTGGCGGTCGATATGCCTCAGTTTGTCCCTGAGGATATTGACCTGCCGGTCCGCGACAGACAGTTCGTTGGCGCCAGCCTGTTCAGCCGGCGTAGGCACGGAGTCCTTGTTTGGCGTCTCCATGATGCATCAGCCCCTTCCTGCGCTCTTCTTAAGACGATAGCCCCAAGTTGGCTGGTAGAGCCGACGACATCCGAAATACGGACTAGTTTGTGATCTCCGGTTCGTCCTTCACGTTTGTCCCCGCGATCGCGTCCCGGGCCGCACGGCGCAGCTTTTTGTCCGAGACCAGGCGTTCCCCCACGGCGCCCGGTGTCCAGGCGTTGACGTCCTCTTCGTTGAAATCGGTCTTGGACGGACGCCGCTTAACGGAGATGCCGGTGACGCCGTCGGCGAGCCGCCGGGTCACCAGCAAGAAGCCTGTGTGGGCGACCATGCGGTGGTCGGGGCGCACGGCGAGTCCTTCGAGGTGCCAGCCGCGGACCATGGATTCCCAGGCGTCCGGTTCGGTGAACCGGCCGTCAGCGCGGATGGCCTCGGCCGTGCGGGAGAGCTGGGTGACGGTGGCAACGTAGTTGATCCACACGCCGCCGGGGGCCAGGACGGTCGCCACTGCGTCCAGGCATTCCCAGGGGGCCAGCATGTCCAGGACCACGCGGTCGATGGAGCCCGGCTCTTCGGTGCGGACCACTTCATCCTGGAAGTCGCCCAGGGAGATCTGCCAGGCCGGGTGCGGGCCGCCGAAGATGGTTTCCACGTTGCCACGGGCAATGGCGGCGAATTCCTCGCGCCGTTCGAAGGAGTGCAGGTAGCCCTGGTCCCCCACAGCGCGCAGCAGCGAGATGGAGAGTGCGCCTGAGCCAACGCCTGCCTCCACCACCCGGGCCCCGGGGAAGATGTCAGCCATGGTGACGATCTGTGCGGCGTCCTTGGGGTAGACGACGGCGGCGCCGCGGGGCATGGAGAGGACGAAGTCGGACAGCAGCGGGCGCAGCGTCTGGTACTGCTGCCCGACGTTGTTGACCACCACCGAGCCGTCAACCTTGCCGATGATGTCATCGTGGTTGAGGAAGCCGCGGTGGGTGTGGAAGGCTCCGCCGGCCTCGAGGCTGATGGTATTCATGCGGCCGCGCTCATCCGTCAGCTGGACCCGTTCGCCTTCCCGGAAGGGGCCGCGCCGCCGGGCAGCGCCGGCCGGCTGGTCCGCCGTGCCGGCTGCAGTGCCGGAGGAAAGGCCCGTGCTGGTTCCGTTGGCGGCAGATTCGCTGCTCATGACTGTGTCCTCGCTCCTGTGAAAGCTGTGTTGGCGTGCACCGTGGCGGTCCGGCAGGGCGCCGTGCACCCGCTGCCGATTTCACGACCGGCACGTAACTCTACCGGTTCTGGCCCTGCCGGCGCGTGTTTTAGCGGGGGGCCTTGCCTGTTATGGCGGTCACCACGGTGGACTGCCGAAGCAGGCCGGTGACCCGGCCGTTGTGGTCAACAACCGCGTAGTCGTGTCCCTCGAGCTGTGCCAGGTACTGGAGCAGCTCCTGGCCTTTGGACCATTCCGGCACATACGCGCCGGCGCCGAGCGGGTAAGCCACCGCTCCGGCGGGGGTGGTGCCGGCCACGGCGGCGGGTACCGCGGCCAGGGCCGCCGGGTCTACCACGCCGCTGGGCCTGCCGTCGGGACCGCAGAGCACGACGGCAGTCCGCCCGCCTGCTGATACCCGGAGGACGTCGCTGACGCTCCCGGCATCGGGAAGCCCGACGGCGGGTTCGGCCAATGCGGCGGCGCTCACCAGGTGGAGCCGGCTGCGCAGGCGGCCCTGCTGGATCGAGGCGGAAGCGCCCATCCACAGGAATCCGCCCACCAGGATAGTAACGAGCAGCATGCTGGTGTCCGGGGCGCCTCCGCTGAGCAGCGGCAGGACGATGAACCATAGCCCCAGGGCGATGACGATGATGCGCCCGCCCCAGCCGGCCGCGACGGTGCCTTTGGCGTGGCTGCCGGTGGCCTTCCAGACAGCGGATTCCACCAGGCGGCCGCCGTCCAGCGGCAGCCCGGGCAGCACGTTGAAGATGCCGATCACGAGGTTCGCCCAGAAGAAGATGTTCAGGAGGGTGTCCGCTACGCCGGACAGGCCGCCCGAGGAGATCACCAGCCAAGCCGCCCCTGCCAGCACGAAGTTGGCGGCGGGGCCGGCCATGGCCACCAGCACGGACCGGCCGGGGGTGGCGGTGAAGCTTTCAAACTGGGTGTGGCCGCCCCAGAGATTGAGCACGATCTTCTCGCTGGGCCAGCCGTAGATCTTTGCGGTCAGCGCGTGAGCGAGCTCATGGACGAGCACTGACAGCAGGAGCAGCAGCGCGTAGGCGAAGGCCACGTAATACGCGCCGATGCCCAAAGAAGGGGTGCCATGCTGCAGCACCGGTCCGTACGCAATCACGGTGAAGGCGGCAATGATGAACCAGGAGTAGGCCAGGACGATGGGAATGCCGGCGATCCTGCCGAGCGGTATACCCTCGCGGCGGCTGTTCTTGGTCTGCACGTTCGGGGGCTGCTGACCGGATCCCGCGGGATCAGACACGTTCCGGGCTCCTTAGTTGACGTTCTCGAAGGTTGCCGCCGGCTCGCGCGAGCCGAGACGGAGCCTGACCAGCTCCTCGAGTTCGGCCACGGTGCGGTCTGCGAGGCTATCCCATGTGGTTCTGCGGGCATCGTCCGGCAGCGGCACGAGGTGCGGAATGGCCACGGTCACGGCGCCCGATGCCACGGCAGCGGCAGCACCCGGTTCCGAGTCCTCCAGCGCCACGCAGTGATCGACGGTGAGTTCAGGGTCCTGCTGCTTCAGCAGGTCCACAGCCTTGAGATAGGCCTCCGGGTGCGGTTTGCCCTGGGTTACGGTGTCGCCGGTAACGAGGAACTCGAAGTAGGGCCGGGGAAGGCTCGCCACGATCTCGCGCGCCAGCGGTGCCTCTGACATGGTCACAAGGGCACAACGCACGCCGGCAGTGAAAAGTTCATCCAGCAGTTCCCGGGCCCCCGGGCGCCACGGCACGTTCTCCCGGACGCGGCTGATGACCTGGCCCGTAAGGGTGTCGATGATCTCGCGGATCTCCAGGCGCACGCCGGCCCGCTGGAGGATGCCGGCCGAGTGGACCAGTGATTGCCCTACGAGCTGCATGGCCTGTTCGTGCGACCATGTCCCCCCGTACGACTCGACAAGGTTGTGTTCGGCTTCGATCCAGTACGGTTCTGTGTCAACGATGGTGCCGTCCATGTCCCATAAAACGGCTTTGAGCAAGGGCTGAGTGGCGGCAGATTCCATGCTTTCCACTGTACCGGGCCGCCCGGCGGCGCCCTGCCGCGGGCCCCGGCCCTACGCCGTCGGCGAATATCCGCGCAGGACCCGCCAGGGATGACGCGCAGGGATGAACAGCAGGGGTAACCGGCGGGGTGACCTGCGCGGACGTGGAGTTTGTCCGGATCTGCGGCGGTTCGTTCTATGCAACAGCAACACTTGTGGACGTAGGGTGAAGGGATGAACAGCTTTGACGGAGACACCAACGAACCGGGCACAGCGCCTGAGACGGAGCAGCTGCTGCAGCCTGTTCCCGAGGGCCAGCGTATTACTGTGATGCTGGCTGCGTTCGAGGGTTGGAATGACGCGGGGGAAGCCGCCAGTGATGCGCTCCGTTACCTCAACAAACTGTGGGGCGGGAAGAAAGTCGCCTCCATAGATGCCGATGAGTACTACGACTTCCAGTTCACCCGGCCTACGGTCCGCCGCACGGCCTCCGGAGAACGCAAGATCAAGTGGCCGTCCACGCGGATCTACAAGGCCAGCGCCCCCGGCACCAACGTTGACGTGATTTTCATCCAGGGCACCGAACCGTCCTACAAGTGGCGTGCATATACAGCGGAACTGCTTGTGCACGCCGAGGCGCTTCATGTGGATTACGTCGTCCTCGTCGGCGCGCTGCTGGCCGATGTGCCGCATAGCCGCCCGATCCCGGTCAGCACCTCCACGGACGATAGCGTGCTGCGGGAACGGCTGAACCTCGAGGCCTCGCAGTACGAGGGACCCGTGGGCATCGTCGGCGTGCTGTCCGAGGTATCCCTGCTGGCCGGCATTCCCACCGTCTCCCTGTGGGCGGCGGTGCCGCATTACGTTGCACAGGCCCCGTCACCCAAGGCGCAGCTGGCGCTCCTGCACCGCATCGAGGAACTGCTCCAGGTTCCGCTGGACACGCACGAGCTGGCTGAGGAGGCCGAGGCATGGGAGCGCGGCGTCAACGAGCTGGCCACCGAGGACCCCGAAATTGCCGCCTATGTGCGGCAGCTGGAGGAAGCGAAGGACACCGCCGACCTGCCCGAGGCCAGCGGCGAATCGATTGCGCGTGAGTTTGAGCGCTACCTGAAGCGGCGGGGCAAGGACAAGCCCTAGGCGTTAGCAGAACCGGCGCCCGCGCCGTTTCGACGGTTCCCTGCCCGCAAGACGTTGCGGAACGTCGTGGGGGCAGGGAACCGTCTAAACCGACGTTTAGAGTTCGACGCCGAGAAGGGCGTTCACGGCGTCGCGCACCAAAGTTCGGTCTGCTTCAGACGTGTCGTTGTCGCCGGCGCTGTTAAGTGCGCGCTCTGCCCATCGGTCGACGGCGGCCAGGGCCGCGGGCGCGTCCAGGTCGTTGGCCAGGGCCTCGCGCATCTGCCCGATCAGTTCCGCGGCGGTCACGGCCGGCGCCGCCGCCAGGGCTGAACGCCACCGTTCCAGGCGTGCCTTGGCCTCGTTGAAGCCTTCCGCCGTCCAGGACCAGTCGGACCGGTAGTGGTGCGCCAGGATGGCAAGCCGGATGGCCGCGGGATCTTCACCCGCAGCGCGCAGCTTGGAGACCAGGACCAGGTTGCCCTTGGACTTGGACATCTTTTCGCCGTCCAGTCCCACCATGCCTGCGTGGGCGAAGTGCTCGGCCAGCGGCACGCCGGAGAGCGAGTACGCATGGCCCGCGCCCATCTCGTGGTGCGGGAAAACCAGGTCCGAGCCGCCGCCCTGCACGGTGAAGGGCGCGGGCAGGTACTTCTGGGCGATGACGGTGCATTCGATGTGCCAGCCGGGCCGGCCCTCCCCCAGCTCGCCGCCGGGCCAGCTGGGTTCGCCGTCGCGGGCCACGCGCCACAGCAGCGGGTCGAGGGCCTGGCGCTTGCCGGCCCGGCCAGGGTCGCCGCCGCGCTCGGCAAACAGTTCCAGCATTTCTGCTTCCGGAAGTCCGGAGACGGCTCCGAGGGTCCAGGCGTCCACGCCGACGGCATGCTTGCTGGCTGCCTCGACGTCGTAGTAGACATCGCCGTCGGGCTCACCCGGGGTGCCGTTAACCCGGTAGGCCAGCCCCTGGCGCAGGAGCCGTTCAATCGCGGGGACGATCAGCGGCATGGCTTCGACGGCGCCCACGTAGTGATCGGGGGCGATGACGTTGAGGGCTTCCATATCAGTGCGGAAAAGCTCGATTTGGCTCTCCGCCAGCTCGCGCCAGTCAACGCCGGTGGCCTCGGCACGTTCCAGCAGCGGGTCGTCGATGTCCGTGACGTTCTGGACGTACGCAACCTGCTGGCCGGCGTCGCGCCAGGCACGGTTCAGCAGGTCGAACGCGACGTAGCTGGCGGCGTGCCCCATATGGGTGGCGTCATACGGGGTGATCCCGCAGACATACATCGATTTTTCGCCATCGGCATTCAGGGTTACGGCGCGCTGTGCGGTTGTGTCGAACAGTCGGAGCGCGGGCATTTCCCCCGGCAGGACAGGCACGGGGCGGGAGATCCAGGACTTCACAGACCAAGCCTAGTGCTAGGCGCTGATGACATTGAAACCGAGCAGGAGGTACAGGGCGAGGCCAAGGAAGATGCGGTACCAGACAAACAGCCGGTAGCTGCGCGTTGAGATGAACTTCAGGAACCACCCGATGATGACGTAGCCGACGACGAAGGCGATCACTGTTGCCAGGGCCGTCTCCCCCAGTCCGAACGGGCCGCTCGCTCCGTCCTTGGCGACCACCTTGAACAGCTGGTAGAGGCCGCTGCCGAAGACGGCCGGGATGGCGAGGAGGAAGGAGTACCGGGCGGCCGCTTCACGGGTGTACCCCATGAGGAGACCCGCGGTGATGGTGCCGCCGGAGCGCGAAACCCCGGGAATCAAGGCCATGGCCTGGGCGAAGCCGTAGAGGATGCCATGCTTGTAGGTGAGCCCGGAGAGGTCGCGGTCCTGCTTGCCGATGGCGTCGGCCACGGCCAGGATGAGGCCGAAGACGATGAGCATGGTGGCTACGATCCAGAGGCTTCGCAGGACGGATTCGATCTGGTCCTGGAACAGGAGGCCCAGGACGATGATGGGCAGGCTGCCCAGGATCACCAGCCAGCCCATCCGTGCGTCGGGGTCCTGGCGGGAGACCCGTCCGGACAGGGAGCCGAACCAGGCTTTCACGATCCGGACGATGTCCCGCCAGAAGTAGACGATCACGGCGGTCTCGGTGCCGAGCTGCGTGATGGCGGTGAAGGCCGCGCCGGGGTCAGCCGCGTTCGGCAGGAAAGAGCCCACGATCCGGAGGTGGGCGCTCGATGAAATAGGTAGGAATTCGGTCAGTCCCTGCACAAGACCCAGCAGGGCCGCTTCAATCCAGTTCACGCTAAGACCCTACGTCATGATGCGGGTGGTTTCCCCGTAAGCTAACTGCTATGCAGCAGCGTTACATAGGCAACAGTGGGCTCCGCGCGTCATCCCTCTCCCTGGGCACAATGTCCTGGTCCCGTGAAACGGACGAGCAGGATGCCTCGGAGCTGCTGCGCACGTTCGTGGACGCCGGCGGAACCCTCGTGGATACCGCGGCCTCCTACGCCGACGGCCAGGCCGAAGCCATGCTTGGGTCGATGCTCGGCGACGTCGTGTCCCGCACGGAAGTGGTCATCTCCACCAAAGCCGGTGTGTCGCCGTCGGACGGGCGGCAGCGGGTGGACGCATCACGCAACGCGATGCTGTCCGGGCTGGAAGCCAGCCTGGCGCGCCTCGGCACCGACTACGTCGACCTCTGGTTCGCCCAGGCGTGGGACCCCAATGTCCCGCTTGAGGAGACGTTGTCCGCCCTTGACTTCGCCGTCCGCAGCGGACGGGCACGCTATGCGGGAATCGCCAACTACAACGGCTGGCAGACCGCCAAGGCGGCCGCGGTCGCCGGGTTCCCGCTCGTCGCCAACCAGTCCGAGTATTCACTGCTGCGCCGCAAGCCCGAGGCGGAACTGGTTCCCGCCGTCGAGGATGCGGGCCTGGGACTGATGGCGTGGGCGCCGCTGGGCCGTGGCGTGCTCACCGGCAAGTATCGCGGGCATGTGCCTTCCGATTCCAGGGCAGCGGGTACACGGCTGGCCACCTACGTGGAGCCCTACCTCGAGCAGCCCGCGTCGCAGGTGGTCGAAGCTGTTGCCATGGCCGCCCGCGGCCTGGGTCGGTCCTCCCTGGACGTTGCGCTGAGCTGGCTGCTGTCCCGGCACGGGGTGGCGACGGCCATCGTGGGCGCGCGCACGCCGGTCCAGCTCAAGGAAATCCTGGATGCCCAGCTCACGCCGCTGCCGGCGGAAATAGCACGTGCCCTGGAGGATGTCTCCAGCAGCCTGGCTTAGCCGGGCCCGGATCCCGCCGGGATCTAAACCGAGCCGGGTCTCTCCTCGACGATTTCCAGATCCTCGTCATCCACTTCGCTGTCTTCTTCTTCGTCTTCCTCGTCATCGAACACCTGGAGCGGCGTCACTTCGTTGTAGGCCTCATAGAGGGCGTCCTCGTAGACTTCGAAGGCATCGGCAACTGCAAAGAATGCCGCCTCCACCGAAGGGTCACCATCCCCGCGGCGGGCTGAGGCGGCTGCAAGATGTTCTTCCAAGGCGGCAGTCAGGGACTGAAGCGCGACACGCGGATCGATGCTCATGCCTTCACGTTAGCGGGAAAAGGACGAAAATGGAGAGCAATGAAGGAACATTTTCTGACCAGCTCGGTCCTGCGGGAACGGGACTATGCCCGGCAATACGAGTACCTCGTATTGACCGTCGGTCCTGAGGATTCCCTGCCCGAAGCCCGGCGCCGGCTCGTGGAACATTCGGAGTACGGCAAGTGGGAACTCGAGCGCAGCAGGCTCTATGTGGGCGGGGGCAGGCGCTTCTGGCTTCGCCGCCGGGTCACCCAGGTGCAGCGCACGGCCTAGGCCGCTTGGGCGGGTGGGCGCGCGCCTTGGATGGCGTGCGCCCACTTTCGTGCTGCCTGCTTCAGGTGTCCGAGCCGGTGAACGCTGCGGTCATTCTTCGAGCGGGCCCAGCCAGGCGTTGGCAACGGTGTTGTGCGCCGACTCGTCGTCCGAGGGGTGGAACATCCCGGCCAGGACGTCACGGTACAGGCGTTCCAGTTCCGACCCCCTGAAGTAGCTGGATCCCCCGGAGACCCGGACGGCAAGGTCCACCACCGTCCGCGCCGTTTCCGTCGCTCGGATCTTGACGCCCACGAGCTTCGGAAACCACTGGCTGCCGTGGTCCGCCAGCCGGTCCACATCGCCGGCCACCACGGAAAGCTGGGGGTACAGGGCGTCCATGGCGAGGGCTGCCTCGGCCACCTTCCAGCGGATATCGGGGTCCTGGGCCAGGCTCCGGCCCCCATTCTTGAATGATGTCCTGCGCTTGGCGGCGTCCACGGCCAGCACCAGGGCCCGTTCCCCGATGCCCGCGTAGACGCCGGCAAGCAGTGTTTCAAAGCACGCGAAGATGGCGAAAATAAGGGGATCCGCGTTGGGCCCCACCGGAAGCTTTCGGAAGATGCGGCCGGGCGGGACAACTGCGCCGTCCAGAATGGTGGTGTTGGACTGGCTGGCGCGCATGCCCAGCGTGTTCCAGTCCTCCCGGATCCGGTAGCCGGCTGTGTCCCGCCGGATGAAGCCGTGCACCAGTTCACCTTCACCCTCCCGCGCGGCCGGGTCCTTCCCGAAGATGCCCAAGCGCGTCCAGGCCGGCGAAAGGCTCGTGAAGATCTTGGTGCCCGTGAACGAGTAGCTGCCGTCCCCCAGGGGCTTGGCCTCCGTCAGCGAATCGAAAAGAACGGAGTCGTTGCCGGCCTCGGAGTTGCCGAAGGCGAAGATCTCCCCCGCCGCCGCTTCCTGCAGCACGAAGTCCAGGGAAGAGTCGCCGCGTTCGGCCAGGACGCGCGCCACCCCGGTCCAGACCAGGTGCATGTTGACGGCCAGCGCGGTGGCCGGGGCCGCCGTCGCCAATCGCCGTTGGCAGCGGACCGCAGCCTCCAGTCCAAGGCCGGCCCCGCCGTCGGCCTCCGGCACGAAAAGCAACAGGTACCCGGCGGCGGCCAGTTCCTCGAGGTCCTCCGTGAAGAAGCTGTTCCGCTCGTCGTATCCCGCCGCTCTCCCCCGGATCCGTTCGAGCAGGTCATCAGGCAGCAGCCGTTCGGCGTCCAGGGGTGTTTGGGGGTCCACTCGCGTCCCTCAGTAGTTCGTGAGCAGCGTGTTCAGGACGCGTGCGCCGAACTTCAACGAATCCGCCGGGACGCGCTCGTCAACGCCGTGGAACATGCCGGTGAAGTCGAGGTCGTCCGGCAGCTGCAGGGGCGCGAAGCCATAGCCTGTGATGCCGAGCTTGCTGAGCGCCTTGTTGTCGGTTCCGCCGGACAGCGTGTAGGGCAGGACCTTCGCGCCGGGGTCCTCGGAGTGCAGCGCGTCGATCATCGAGTCGACGAGGTTGCCGGAGAACGGAACTTCCAGGGAGACATCCTGATGGACGTAGCTGACGTCGACGCCGCTGCCCGCCAGTTCACGGACGACCTCCAGGACGTGCTCCTGCTGGCCCGGCAGGGTCCGGCAGTCCACCAGCGCCTCGGCCGATTCGGGAATGACGTTGTGCTTGTAGCCGCCCCTCAGGAGCGTCGGGTTGGAGGTGTTCTGCAGCGTGGCGCCCACGAAGCGCGCCACAGTGCCCAGTTCCTTCAGCAGCCTGTCGGGGTTGTCGGGATCAAACTCGACGCCGGTTAGTTCCGTGACTCCGTCGAGGAACTGGCGTGTAGTGGCCGTCAGCTCGATGGGCCACTCGTACTCGCCGATGCGGGTCACGGCTGCCGCGAGCCGCGTAATGGCGTTGTCCGTGCTGATCTGGGACCCGTGGCCGGCGCGGCCGTGGGCCACGAGGCGCAGCCACGAGATGCCCTTCTCCGCCGTCTGGAGGAGGTATGTGCGCTGGCCGCCGATGGTGGCGGAGAATCCGCCCACTTCGGAGATGGCCTCCCTGGCTCCCTCGAACAGCTCGGGCCGGTGCTTCACCGCAAACTGGGAACCGTGAACGCCGCCGGCTTCCTCGTCCGCGAAGAACGCGAAGATGATGTCTCGCTTCGGCTTGCGGCCAGTGCGGGCAAAGTCCCTCAGGACGGACAGGATCATGGCGTCCATGTCCTTCATGTCCACCGCGCCGCGGCCCCAGATGAGCCCGTCCTTGAGCTCGGCACCAAACGGGTCCACAGACCACTGCTCACGGAGGGCGGGCACCACGTCCAGGTGGCCGTGGACCACGAGGGCGCTTGCGGAGGGGTCCTCCCCCGCCATGCGGGTAACCACGCTGGCCCGGCCTGGTTCCGACTCGAAGATTTCCGCGTCCAGCCCCACCTCGCTGATCAGGCCGGCGGTGTATTCGGCCGCGGCACGTTCGCCGGGACCCGAACCATCCCCGTAGTTGGATGAATCGATGCGGATGAGCTCCTGGCAGATGCTGACGACTTCATCCTCTGGCCGGATCTGTGTCATTGATCACTCCTAATAGCGGGAAAAACGCGGATTCATGCGGGTTGTGGCGGATTTTGGCCGCCGGAACACCCAGGTTCAGCCTACCCAGTCGACTCGATTCCATCTTTCCGGAAAGTTCGTGTTAGAGTTTTTCTCGCTGCTTCGGAGAGATGCGAACCGCTTGAAGGCGGAGAAAGTCCTTCGAAATACCACCTGCGCGGGTGGCGGAATGGCAGACGCGCTAGCTTGAGGTGCTAGTCCTCGAAAGGGGGTGGGGGTTCAAGTCCCCCTCCGCGCACAAAGGGAAAACCCCGGGAATCCAATGGATTCCCGGGGTTTTTTCGTTTGCCAAAACACGGATCCCTCATAATCCGCGCGAGTGTCACAATGCGACACCTGCAAACGCTATCGCCGCAAAGCCGGCCGTTTGTGGCACAGCCGAAGCAAGAAAAGTTAATGTGCTTCCGTTACCCGCAGCGGCGTCCGCGGACTATCGGACGTAAATCCCGGCATGGCCCCTGCTGGGTAGCCTCGATGGCCGGACCACAGTCCTCGGCCGAGCCAGATACTGCCCTTGAAGGAACCCACCGAATGCCGGTCAGAATTGACGAACTGTTTGAGAACCTGCCCATGTTCTGAGTGTCACCGCCCCTGACGCGGATCCTTGGCAAAGACAGGACCACTGTCTACCGGTGGCTGAATAAGGGCGAGGTTCCCGGCGTCCTCATCGACACGACGTGGATCATTTACCGGGACGAAGTTAAGGGCTTCCTGCTGAGCCGGCATAACCAGGCAGGCGGCGCTCCGCAGCCGAGCAACCCGGACCAGGACACTGACTCCCGAGACAAACCGAGTGCGGACTAGGTAAGCCGCGCGGGAGATCGACCTCGAACAGTCCGGCCACTCACCGTTGGATACGTGACTATCCTCCCCGCTTCATCGAACGGGTCGCTCGCACCGTTGCCACCCGGGACAGCGATTTTGGTGTCAAAAGGCCGCCCCGACCAAGAACGGTGAGGGCGGCCCTTTGGGTGACGCTAATACGGTTGGACTTAATGCGGCCACCAGCCGACGGTTGCGTGGTTAGCCGTGGTGGTGTCCTTGTCCTTTGGTGCGGCGTTGGCCGGAGCAGCGAACCCTGCTACGGCGAGAATGCCGGTCATCAGAAGTGTGGCGGCAAGTTTTTTCATCGCAATTTCCCCCCTCGTGGTGTTGCTGATGTTGCACGTGTACCACGTACGGCGTCAATATATGCCTCCATTCTCAAGCCTCAAGTGATGATCGGACCGGCAGTCTGACTTGCCGGTCACATAGACTCCTCGAGGATTCCCGACCCCGACCGCAGAGACAGCTATGCCCGCCCTTGACCCCTAGTATCTGAGCTTCCATTACAACTGCGAGTCCCGCGGCGTCCCGGACCATGACCCGGGCGACTTTCCCATCGGCTGGTCTGCGTCGGTCACCGGGACCGACTGGTCCGATGGCGAGGATGGCAACGGCGAGGGGGTTCATGTCGGCGGGGCATTCGACAGGATCGTCCCCGACGCCGGCGCCATGACCTGCTCTACACCATGGATGCCGTCGACTCGGAGATGATGGCGTGGCAGAGATGCTCGCCCACGAGCGACCCAATCTTGTGCGTTCCGGCGTGAAGCACGGCGGTGACCTGCTCGTTCTGTCGTCCATGACTGTCGAGCCCAGGTTCCGGCAACCGCACCGGCCATGCGATGCTGGGCACCGTGGGCCGCAACGCCGCCCTGGTCGTCCTTGAGGCCGCTCCCCAGGTGAGTGTGGACGTCGGCGGCGGACTGGGTTAGGAAGCCAGGTCCCGGAGGGTGGACCGTTGGCCCACCGCCGCCGACTGACGTAGACGGCGCCACATCGGGCAAGGACTGTCAGAAGGGAAATGCGCGTGCGCTTCGCTGAACTGACCGCAACAGGTAGCAGGGCCGCTGTGAGCGACATGAGCTCTCCAAGGGAAATGGAGGCATGGCGGATTGATCGGGCTTCAGGGATTCCTTGCGATGTCAGGGGAGCGTTCGTGCTGCTGACTTGGTGCAGGAAGCCGGATCGGCAAGCCTCGGAGCACTTATTTCATGTGTGCGGAGGCTGCGTTAGCCGTCTCCGGGGGTCGGCCGGCAGCGCTCCATCCAACGGTCATAGAGTGCTCCTCGGTCTTTCAAGAGCGTCGTGGTCCGCCGTATGCCGACCCCTACCAGCGGCGCCCAGACCGACAGCATGGCGGAGATCGGGATGACGTCGGGGGCTGTACCCCTGGGGGTCAGGAACGTCATCGCCAGGAGGATGGCTGCCATGAGGGCGTTGGAGAAGACGACGACGCCTGGGTTGATGCGTATTGCCTGCTCAGCCCGCCGCACATCCATGGCCGGTTTCGGCAGCTTCCGGGAAAATCGCTTCGGTGCTGACGCGAGCCAGCCCAGAGCCGCCAGCGCCGCACCGAGGACGATCATGAAGGCGCCGGTTTCCGGGTTGTTGCCGGTGAGCCAGGAGGCGAGGACGTAGGCGGTGCCGGCAGCTGCGATCAGTGCCCCGTACGCCCAGGACCACATCACCCAGGAGCGTTGCTGGGCGTAGGCGAGAGCGTAGTTGTCGGCGGTGGCTTCGGCGGCGGTGGTCTTCAATATTCCTCGTTCGTCGGGTGGTCAAACCTATCTTGCCAGAGCGCCGGGCGCTGGCCCCGGCAGCAGTGATCGCTCACGGCGGCCGACCTGGGCCACGTCGGCCGCCGTGAGCGTGGTCCGCTGGCCTAAGCTAAAGCATTACAAAGCTTGGAAGTCGTTTGCGGCGCACTTACCGGTCCAATCACGCAACCGTCGGAGCTCGTCGCGGGGCTGGTCTTGGACGAGGAGCTACGGATCGTCGGCACAACCACCCGCTTTAGGCCACAACCGCGAGGGGGCTCGTCCGGTGGTTGAAACCACCCCACGGCATTCACCCCTGGCCCACCACTGTAAAGGGCACCACTTGGGTCAGATTCAACCGCGAGAAAGCACCCCTGCCCCTCACACTGGTGGAGCCACTTGTGGTTGAAATCACCGCGGACACCGCCCGGTTCGGACGAGACCACCCCTAGATCAGCCAATAACCACCTGCGCCGAAACCGCTGCCCGTCTGGGCCTCGACGCCATGGTGGCCGCCGCTCGCCCTCGTCCAGCTGCACCCGGGGTCCCAGCGCCAGTGGCGGCTGAAGGCACAGTCCGTCCGGGACAGGCAACTGGCCGACACCGTGGCCCGCCGCCGGGCCTCCGGCAGCGCCCGCGCGCCTGGCGATGCGCCTAGGTCTCATGGCCGCGGCTATCGCGCCGCCGGCGTACATTGTGGCCACCGATCAGGACGGCTACTTGAAGCTCCTGATCACCGGCATCCTTTGCCTCGTGGCAGCCCTGATCGGCGGGCACTTCCTGACCATCCGCGCCCGGGTCCCGGTCATGCCGAACATCCGCGGGCCATGGCTTGCAGAGCTTCCGGAGGACGTGGTCGACGCGACCCTGGTGGCCATCCCGCAGAACAAGGGCGCCGGCCTTGATTCGCGCACAGCAGCCGCCGGCCAGCGCGGCTGGGACAGTATCTTGGCCGCGTCAAAGGCCCTGGCAGCATTCCACAGTTGACCGTTCCGCAGACGACGACGCCCCTGCACGTTTTGTACTGCTCCCCGGAAGTTGGACTGAGAAATTCAGTTCCGACTTCCGGGGAGCAGTTTTATGCATGCAAGTAGTTCGTTATCCGAGGCTCAGCGCGAGGCCGCGGCAGCGTGGTTTGAGAAAGGCCATGCAGATACGGCGACAGCCACCTTGCTGGGCGTGTCGCGCTGGCCGGTCAAGCTTCTGTATCGGCGGTGGAGGATCCATGGTCAAGGAGCGCTGGTGGCCAAGCCGAAACAGTCGTATTCGTTCGACTCCAAGCTCGCGTTGGTGGAACGGATCCTCACGGGTGAGACTGCCCCGGATCTGGCAGCCGAGGCTGAGTTGTCTTCACTGGGCTTGGTGAAGACGTGGGCTCGTGCCTATTGTCGCGAAGGCGTGGATGCCTTGCGCCCCAAGCCCAAAGGCCGACCCCGGACCTGGGAAAATTGCGGGCCTTGAGGGCTCAGAAACAACGGTGAAGGTTCAGGCTCTCATCGCCCTCAAGGCGGACTTCTCTCTTCCGGTTCTGCTGCAGGTCTCAGGTCTTGCCCGATACACGTTCTTCTATCACCAGGCCCGGCTCCTGGCCCCTGACCCGCAGGAGGAACTCAAGTCCTCCATCATGGACATCTTCAAGAAGAACTATGACCGTTACGGGCACCGCCGCGTGCATGGGGAACTGCTCAACCAAGGCTGGACGGTCGCGAAGAAAACCGTGCTGAAGATAATGCGCGCACTCGGGCTGTCTGCAAGGTCCGGCAGCGGAAGCGCTACAACTCCTACCAAGGCGAACAGCGGGCAGAAACCGCTCGTGCATTCAGACCAGGGATTCCAGTACCGGCACACCTCGTGGCGGACGCTCCTGGGGAGCGCCGGCGCCGTCCAATCAGGGTCCCGCAAAGGCAACTGCTACGACAACGCCGTGATCGAGAACTTCTTTGGACACCTCAAGGAAGAGCTCTTCCACCACGTCCGATTCCTCAACACGGATGCACTGGCTACGGCACTGCACGAATACATCCGCTGGTACAACACCGAGAGAATCTCCACAAGGCTAAAGGGCCTGAGCCCGGTGCAATACCGTGCTCAGGCCCGTGGCCTAGGCTCTAACTAAACCGTCCAACTTCCGGGGACCAGTTCATTTCCTCGTGCCGGGGTTTCTCTGTGCTGTCAGGCGGTGCGCTGTTTCCGTCGCCTCCGGAAGTTCTTGATGATGAGGACCAGGCCCAGCGGGATGGTGAAGATCAGTGTGAAGAGGGCGCCGATCCCGCCGACGGACATGCCGCCGCTTTCGTAGCCCACCACGACTGACTCGTTGGGGTTCGATTCGCGGTAGATCACCGTGACGTCGTCCCCGACGGTCGGGTGCTGGTCGTGATCCACAGAGGCATACGTCGAATATGGTGAGCCGTCCGCCGACATGTACTTCACCGAGATGTTCCGCTGTGAGGCCCTTCTGGCGTCGGAGAAGTCGACGATCGTTCCGGCGGTGTGAACACCCGTGCGCGCGAGCTCCTCATCGGCGTGGGTCATGGAGGAACCGATCCCGATCATCACCGGACCAGTCAGGAGCAACAGCGCGACGAACGCGATGCCTCCAAGTTGTGACCAGAAGGTCTGGGCTTTGCGGGCTACAGCGGTGTCCGGGGAGTTCACGATGCCCATTCTTCCTGATTATTCGCCAGCTATGCGCCGGCCCGGAGGATCGACGAAATTCCGCGTCCATTACGTACTAGGTCCTACGGACCGATCCGGATACAACTCCCCACGCTGAAGCTTCGCTCGTGACCTCACCCTCCTGCCGGTCCAGCCCACGCGCCGAAAGTGCCGGTTCCGCCGCCGCCACGGTCGTCATCCTTGCCGCACCGCAAACAGCGCTTATACAGACTCCCGTCGTCGGTATGTTCGACGTGCCATTCGTTGAGAATGTTCAGCTTGCACAGCAGGGCCTTAATCATGACCTTCTCCGATCTGAGTGCACCGCCGCCGCCCGGCACTCCTATGATGGCCGCTTCCTCTCCGCAATCGAAAAGGTCAGGTATGACCACGGCACGTTGACCTGCACCGCTCCGTGATTTTCGCGCTGCCCTGAACGGCGAACTCCCCGGCCGCGCAAGCGGCCGGGGAGTTCAGCTGGATAGTCCGGGGCCCCAAGGCCACGTCAGCAGGCCGGAACCCCCGAATCCACCGGCCCGTCGGTCGGACGGATCCAGAGGTTGTTGATCACCTTGTACCAAACGTTGCTCGTGGACCCGGTGGGGCGGCCGGTGGCTCCGTCGTAAATGGTGTACGCGGCACCGGTGGTCACGCACTGCACCTGCACCCGCGTGCCCTGCGCCACGAAGGTTCCGCCGCCGGCGGCACAGTTGGCCGCTGTGTCCGGAGAAGAGGTGCCGTTGGTGGGCCATTCGCAGGTGCCGGGACTCGCGGTGCCGTTGTCCACCATGAGGTACTTCGCCGGGGCCGTCCTTCCGGACGCCGAGACCGCTGTGCGCTGGCCGAGGTCATCCACGACTGTCACGGTGAAGGAGATGGATTGGTCGTACCCGTTACCGGTGGTGACGGATCCTCCCCCGGCACCCAACGTGCCTGACTTCCCGTCCGATGACTGGTACTCCAGCGCCACGACCCGGCGTCCGTTATTGACCACGGCACCGACGTCGAACCTCACCGTCGTGGTCACAGTAACGGGGTTGACGCTCGCCGCATGCGGTTTGCCGTACGGCGCCACTGGGTTGGAGTTGGTGACCGGCCCTTCGTAGGTGGCGCCGTCCGCGCTGTTCACGGCGCGCACCCCGATGGTGTAGTTGCCGTTGTTGGGCACACCGGACCGGATGACCTTGTCCGACGGCACTGCCAAGAAGCTGCCTCCGTTGACCTGGTACTGGTAGCTCGGTGTGGCACCGTTGCCCGCGGCCGCACCGAAGGAAAGCTGCACCGCGTTGTCCAATGGATCGGCCCGGACGCCCGGGACGGCACCGGGCGCGCCGAAAGCACGGCGGGGGTCCGACGGAGCACTCGCCGCTGACGTACCTGCCTTATTTTTGGCCACAACCGTGAAGGTGTAATCGGTGGCGGAGTTGCCGACGGTCACAGGCACGCTCAGCTGACTGCCGGACACGGTGCTGCTCGCTACCGTGGACCCACCCTGCATTGCGTTGACGGTGTAGGTGTCGATGGAGGCGCCGTTGTCCGCTGCCGGCGTCCACGACACCACCATGATCGATTCCGTCCCGCCGGAGGTGGTCCGGGTGGTGCTGGGCTTGCCGGGAGCTCCCGGCGCGCCGGCCGGAATGACACTGGCTGAATAGGCGCTCCACTCCGATGGATCCGGCGCCTTGTTGGAAGCCTGGATCCTGACCTGGTACGGCGTCCCGTTCTGGAGGCCCGTCCACCGGTAGGACGTCCCCGTAACCTTGCTTGCCCTAATGTTTCCTGCCGGAGGTGCGGGTGAGATCTCCAGGTTGTAGCTCTCCACCGGTGAGCCGTTGCTCTTGGGAGGTACCCAGTTCACCGTGAGGGATTTGTCGCCAAAAACCAGCGCCGGCGCTGCCGGGGTATCCGGCTTCGCGTCAGGACGGGCAGGTGCCGAAGCCGGAGACGGTGCCGAGTCGCCCAGCTCGTTCGTGGCTACCACAGTGAAGGTGTACTCCACGTTGTTGGTCAGGCCCGTCAGCGTGCACGTGGTCGCAGGGCACTGCTGCGAGAACCCTCCGCTGCCACTGACCTTGTACCCGGTGATTGCGGCTCCGTTGTTGGCGGGAGGCGACCAGTTGAGGACCACGGTACGGTCGCGCACTTCCCCGACAGTTGGCGTGGACGGAGCGTCCGGCTTGTCCTTGACGGTGAGCCGAACGCGGCCGTCAACTTCGCGTTCCGCGTCCTGCGTTTTGTCCTGGACGCGGTAGCGGACCACCATTGTGCCAACGAACTCCTCGGCGGGCGTCACGACGACGATGCCGCCCTCCACGGCTGCCGTACCCGCTCCGGTTTCGACGGCGGCGCTGAGTATTTTCAGCGGTGATTCCGGGAACGGGTTAATGTCGTTGTCCAGCACCGGTACCTGCTGTGATTGCCCGGCCCGGGCGCTGGCGATGACGTCGTCGTTCGCTGCGGCAAGGGGACGCTTGGACGCGACCACCCGGACGTCCACGGCACCTGCAACCGGTGCGCTGCGGCCGTCCGAGACGGTGACGCGCACGGTCAGCGTGCTCCCCTTGGCTGCACTGCCGACGGTGGCCTTGAAAAGGCTGCCGTCCAATGAGGCCTTGATGCCGGCCGGCGGTGTCCCTTGGAGGGCAAAGGTGAGCTTGTCCCTATCTGCCTTGTCGACGTCGGTAGCCACCTGGCGCAGGTCCAGGGTGGCTTCCTCGCCCACCGCAGCGTCTACGGTGCTGGACGGGAAAGCCGGCGGATGGTTGCGCCCCGGGTCGGGAAGGACCCTGATGCCAATGGTCAGGACCGCAGTACGTCCGTCAGGGTCATCAACGCTCACGCCGTCGGTGACCTCGAGGGAAACCGCTGCCGGGCCTGCGTAGTCGTCGGCGGAAGTGAACACGATGGTGGTCGCGTCCTTCACCAGCGGCGCTCCATTGGAAGCGACCGCCTGGACCTTGGTGTCCTGGGTGATGCGGGGGCTCTTGCCGGCACGGACCACCACCAGGTCCCGCAGGTTCATGGTCAGCTGTTGGCCGCTGACCACGTCCAACGGTGCGGTGCTCCGTAGAGCGGGTGCCTGGCCTTGCAAGCCGGGTACCACGATGAACGCCGTTGAGCTGAGCTTGTCCACGTCGGTGACGGTGTATGCGATGATCTGCGGCTGGCTCTCCAGCCGCACCGAAACCTTACCGGGAGCCGAGATGCTGGCAGTGGGTGCCGCTTCCGGGAAGGTTATCTTCAGTTCCGCGGCGACTCCGTCCGGGTCTTCGTCGTTCTTCAGGACGGGGACTTCGACGACGGCCTTGCCCAGGGTTTCCGCGAACGCCACCCGGTCGTCCCGGGCGACTGGCGCCAACGTGGCGGCGTCCTTGCGCGCCTGGACTTTGAGGGTTCCGACGGCGGTGCCGCCGCGGCCATCGCTGATCTCGTACCGGACGATCGCTGTGGTGGAGGCTTCGGAAGGCGACGGTGCGGTGAGTTGCACCCGTCCGTCGATGACCTCGGCCTCCAACTCCGGGGCAGCTTCCAGCCGGTTGGATGTAAGGGTGACATTGTCGCCGTCGGGGTCGGAATCGTTGGCCAGCACGTCCACTGCCACGTGCCGCCCCGGGAGGACGGTGATGCTGTCCTCAACGGCCACGGGACGCTGGTTGGATCCGGGCGCGGGTGCGATGCCCACGGCCACGCGGGCGGTGGACCGTGCCCCGAACCGGTCCTCCACCACGTAGGTGAAGGTGTCCTGTCCGGCGGCGTTGGTGGGCGCAGTGTATTCGACATAGTGGGCACCTACCACAGCTGTTCCCTTGCGCGGTGCCTGCTCCAGCCCCACCAAGGTGACAGAGTCGCCGTCGGGATCAATACCGTCCAGCGGAATTGCGATCCTTGTGGTGTTGCCGGCTACGACCCGACCGGTGACATTGTGGGGAAGCGGCCTGGAGTTCGTGCCCTCGCCGCGAATGTGAATGGTCACTTGCGCCGAGTCTTCCTGCCCGTCGGGGCCGGTAACGGCGTAGATCGCGTGCACCGTTCCTCCTGCCCTGCCTGCCTTGAACCGAAGCACGTCCCCCGACACAGCGAGGAGGCCTTGGGCTGGGCTGATTCCCTGCACGAGGACCGGCTTCAGCTTCAGCTTGGCGCCGTTCGGGTGGGCGTCATTGGCAAGCACGGCGATGGTGGCGACGTCGTTCGCCCGCACTGTGATTTCATCCGGGGCCGCGACAGGCGGGAGCAGTTTGGCAGGAGCCGGAACGGGCAGGATGGTTACCTGCCCGGTTGCGCTGGCCACGCCGTTGGACACCGTGTACGTCAGGCTCGTGGGCGCAGTCAGGCCACGGACGTCGGTAATGCGCAGGATCTGGTGATTGACCACGGCGACGGCTACAGCCGAGTTCCGGGGAAGCCCCACGGACTGGATGACAAGAACGCCACCGGCCGGGTCCGAGTCGTTGGCGAGCGCGTCCAGCAGCACTTCGCCTCCCACCGGCAGCAGTGCTGTATCGGCGACGGCGACCGGCTCACCCCGCCCAGCCCCGGCGGCACGGACATCGATCCGCACGAGTCCCTCAGAGCTGTCAGGTCCATTGGTCACCAGATACGTCACGTAATACGTTCCGGCGTTGGCTGCACGGAAGGTGAAGGTCCCCGCCTGGTAGTCGGGGGTAATTGCCTGCTCCTTCGCGCCTGCCACGCGTGTCAGCCGCAGTCCTTCGCCGGTGGGGTCGCTGTCATTCTTCAGCGGAGAGACCAGAATGTCCTGCCCGGCGGTACCCGAAACGTGGTCCGCGTTGGCCTTCGGCGGAAGGTCGCCTTTGGCGCGGACATCCACCACCACCGTGCCCTCGACCTGGTCCCGGCCGTCGGAGACAGTGATCACGACGTCCTTTTTGCCCAGCGTTGATCCCACGTCCTTGAAGGTCAAAAGACCGTCCGCCCGGGTACGCACCTGGTCGCCTTCGCTGGAAGTGCGTGCTCCCAGAAGCAGCAGGTCGTCGCCGTCGGGATCGGCCCAGTCCGTGAGGACGTTCTGGGAGATACTTTTGCCCTGCTCCAGGATGATGGTGGGCGCACGTTTCTGTGCCGGCGCCCCGTTGCTGGCTGGGTCCTTTACGGTCAGGGTAACCGTGGCTCCGGCGGTGCCGCCGCGGCCGTCACTGGCCAGGTACCGGAACTGTGACGTTCCGGTTGCATTGGCTGGCACCTTCACCTGCAGGCCGGTTCCGTTGTAGACGGCCTGCACACTGCCGGCGCCGGGGTTGTCGCCCTGGAGCTGGACGGTGAGGACGTCTCCGTCCGGGTCCGAGTCGTTGTCCAGAACTGGCAGTAGCGTTGTCCGGCCGGGCCGCACTCCGAACTGGTCGTCCCTGGCGGAGGGCGGCCGGTTCTCTTTGGTGCGATCCGGGAGAGTGTCCACCAGGTTGTCTTCCGCGGCGGGTTCGTCCTGTGCCTCGGTCTTGCTCGGCGGAGGAATGATCTCGTCCCAGTTGGCTACGAGCCTCATGTTCTCGGTGACTAACCAGACGTTGCCGGACGTGACGTCGTTAAGGACCACGATGTCCCGGTTGACGCGAAAGACCAGGTTGGAGCGGGCGCCTGCACCGGGAATGTCAGCCCTCCGGCTGTCAGCCGCGTTTGCACAATCCCGCAGATATTTGCCTGCCCCGGACCACGCCGCGTAGACGCAGCCGTTCACATGGACCGGAGTGGCAGGTGTCCCCGACGTTCCGAGCTTTACAACCGTCGCCGCAGAACCGTCCAGGGGTTGCTTGATCAGGCCCTTCTTTGTGGCGACGGCGACAAAGTCCGCGGCGGGGCCGCTTTGCTGCAGCTTGGCGTCCGCCGCATCCGGCACCTGCGCCAGCCGGCCGGAAGGCAGGTGAAGGGTCCCGGCGTCGGCGTCGAATATGACGGGCTGATCCCCGACGGCGGCGACCTGGACATTTTCCTTATTCCGGATCGACTGGTACTCCACGGTGTTGCGGGAATCCACTCCGCCGGTCGCATTCACACGAAGGGAAGTTACTTCCCCGCGCCCAGGGTCCGCGGCATAAACGACGTCATCGGCTCCTACCGTCGCGACGATGCCTTTGGCATCGCTCAGGACGGGCTCCTGTGAATCGAAGTCGACAGAGCCGAGCATACTGCTCTGCGTCACCCAGAGCCGGCCCGAGTTCGGGTCAGCCAGCGCCACCGCTTTTTCCCCGAAAGCCGGGACCGCCGATCCCGGAAGCTGCTGGGGCGGTTCAAGGGTGACCTCGGAAACCTTGACCCTGCCCAGGGAGGCGTTGCCGCGGTCAGACACGAGCACAGTGCTGCTGTGTTGGAGGACGTCAAAGTCGGAGCTCGCTGCCATGAGGCCGCCGTCCAACGTTTTGGACTGAAAGTTCAGGTGGCCCACGAGGTTCATGTCGGAGTTTGTTACCCACACGCCGCCGTCGTTCAGGTCGATCTGCGTGGTCCGGAATCCCGGGTGGATGACTGCCACCGCCACAAGCAGTCCAATGGCCGAAAACGTCGTTGCCGACGCCAGTGCGCGTTGTTTTGCACGCGTCAATAAACGAAGCGGCATCCGTCCCCCAGTCTCGTGATTAGCCCGAAGCTAATATACGCGGACATACCGGCAGTTTCCGAGCCAACGCCGGCGTCGGGAGCGCTACCGGTGCCGGTCCCCGCACCCCCTGCCTCGGCCGGAACCGCTCTCTTCCAGAGCGGGCTGGAGCGGCGTACAAAGGAACTGGAGGGCAACGTTTGTAACCTCCGCCCCACCGCCCTCCGGGGATCCGGAGTCCGGGAGACGGGCTGACAAGGAGGTCGTGGGGTGTCCCATCAAGATCGTCCTGGCCCGAGGCAGCGCCCCATCCCAGGGGTTCCCCCCGGCAGCGGACAGCCAACCCGTAACACCGCAACCCGAGGCCCGGCGCGGCGCGGGCGGTATGTCATCGCCGGCGTACTGCTTTCCGTCGCGATCCTGCTACCGCTCATGCCGCAGACTTACTCCTTCAACGCGCCGACCTTGGGCGGCATGCCGTTCTTCTACTGGTACCAGCTGCTCTGGGTTCCACTTTCCGCTGCCTTAAGCGGCGTGGCGTACTGGCTCGTGAACACGGAAGACCGACGACGGCGGGCAGCGGCCCGAGCTGGATCATCCGGGCCAGACGGTGAAGCAGCGGACGGAGATGAAGGGCCGTGAACGGGCGCCAGATCAACTGGGTCGCCCTCATCATCGTGGTGCTGCTCTTCGTCGTCGTCGCCGTCATGGGCTTCCTGGCCGCCCGGTGGCGCAGGACGGCGGAGAGCGAGGGGCTGCACAGCCTCGACGAGTGGGGGCTGGGCGGACGAGGCTTCGGGACATGGATCACGTGGTTCCTGCTGGGCGGCGACCTCTACACCGCCTATACGTTCGTTGCCGTTCCTGCCGCGATGTGGGCCACTGGGGCCGTCAGCGGCTTCTTCGCGGTGCCCTACACGATCGTCCTCTACCCGATCATCTTCATCATTATGAGCCGGCTCTGGTCGGTGTCCCACCGGCACGGCTACGTCACCTCGGCGGACTTCGTGGGAGGCCGCTACGGGAGCCGCTGGCTGTCCCTTGCCGTCGCCGTCACCGGCATTGTGGCAACCATGCCGTACATCGCCCTCCAGCTCGTGGGCATCAAGGCTGTCCTCACCGTGCTCGGCCTGGGCAGCTCCGAGAATGTGCTGCTGACGGACCTGCCGCTGATTCTGGCGTTCGTCGTGCTGGCCGCGTACACCTACACCTCTGGGTTGCGGGCACCGGCGATGATCGCCGTCGTGAAGGACCTGCTCATCTACCTCGCAGTGATCGTCGCGGTCATCTACCTGCCGATCAAGTTCGGCGGGTGGGACGCGATCTTCGGGGCGGCGAAAACGAAGCTGGACACCGTCAACGAGGCGACCGGCAAGCCCACCGGGGTATTCATCCCATCGGGCGCCAACTACTCGGCCTACTGGACGCTGGCACTCGGATCGGCCATGGCGCTGTTTATGTACCCGCACTCCATCACCGGCGTGCTCGCGTCCAAGGGACGCAACACCATCCGGCGCAACGCCGCGATTCTGCCGCTGTACTCCCTTATGCTCGGATTCCTCGCGCTGCTAGGCTTCGTGGCCATTAAGGCCGGCACCAAGCCGATCGACCTGAACGGGGCGGTCAATCCCCAGCTAGTGGTGCCGCAGCTGTTCCTGGACCACTTCCCGGCTTGGTTTGCGGGGGTGGCCCTGGCTGCCATCGCCATCGGGGCGCTGGTACCGGCAGCCATCATGTCCATTGCCGCGGCCAACATGTTTACTCGCAACATCTACCGGGACTTCCTCCGGCCCGACGTGGATCCGAAGACTGAGGCGAAGGTGTCCAAGATTGTCTCGCTCGTGGTGAAGGTCGGTGCGCTGATTTTCGTCATCGCCATGGACCAGTCCGCGGCCATCAACATGCAGCTGCTGGGCGGCATCTGGATTCTGCAGACGTTCCCCGCTGTCGTGGCCGGCCTCTATACGCGGTGGTTCGACCGCTGGGCACTGCTGGTGGGATGGGCGGTAGGAATAGCCTTCGGCACCGCCTCGGCCTACAACGTCATCAATCCTGTCACGCACGCACACTTCGGCGGTTCCATTGCTCCCCTCCCGGGGACCGACTTCACTGTGTATATCGCCGTGGCGGCGTTCGTGCTCAACCTGCTGGTCGCCGTCGTGCTGACCCTGGTGCTGAGGGCACTGAAGGTGCCCCAGGGAGAGGACAAGACACGCCGGTCTGACTACGGCGCTGATGAAACGGACCCGAAGGTTGCCGAGATCGAACGGACCCAGCGTTTCGTCGAACCGGGAGGACCGTCACCCGTGGCTTAGATGCACCCGTGGCCTAGATGAAGGACGGCCCATGCCATGAACGTCAGCGACATCCGGGGGCTTTTCCCCGGGCTCAAAGACACCATCTACCTGAACACTGCCACCATGTGCGTCGGCTGCGCACCTGCCAGGGAAGCATACGAACTGGCTGCGGAGCGCTGGGCGGCCGGGCGGTTCGACTGGATGGAGGCCGAGCAGGCGGGTGAGCACGCCCGCGGCATGTTCGCGGAGATCATTGGAGCCACAGCGGCGGACATCGCCATCGTCCCCGCCGTCAGCACTGCGGCGGGGATTGTTGCCGCCAATCTGCCGCCCGCCAGGCGCGGGGAGAACATCGTGGTGGGCGAGAACGAATTCACCTCGAACTACTACCCCTGGCTCTTGCTCCGGGAACGCGGCTACGACGTGCGGGCCGTCGCTGCGGACGGGGAGGTGGTGCCGGCCGAAGCCCTCGGCCGGGCTGCCGACGGCGGAACCCGCCTGATCGCTGTCAGCGCCGTTCATCCCGTTACCGGATTCCGGGCGGACCTGGCGTCGGTCAGCCGCATCGCCGCCGGCTCAGGAGCCTGGTTTTTCGTTGACGCCTGCCAGGCGGCCGGTGCCGTTCCCCTTGACGTGGCGCGCGACGGAGTGGATTTCCTGGCAGCCGCCAGCCACAAATTCCTTCTCGGGTCGCGGGGCATGGGTTACCTCTACGTCCGCCCCGGGCTGCTCGACCGCCTTCAACCCATCGTGCCGGGCTGGAAGGCCGCCCGCCTGCCGTTCGAGAGCTTCCTTGGCCCGGACATGGACCTGTCGCCGACGGCGTCGAAGTTGGACGCTTCGTTGGCGTGGTTTCCGGCGCTGGCCGACCAGGCGGGGCTCTCTGTCCTTCGCCGGTTCGGTATGGGTGCGGTCTTGGAGCGTAATGCCCGGCTGGCGCTCCACCTGCAGAACGCGCTGGAAGCGGCTGGCGTCAGCTTCCGGTCCTTCCCCGCAGAACACCGCTCCACCATCATCTCCGTTCCGGTGAGCGCCCCGGACGAGGTCATGGCCCGGCTGCGCGGTGCAAACGTGGTTGTGTCACTCCGGGCCGGCAGGATCCGCCTGGCGACCCATTTCTATAATCTTGAGGAAGAGCTGGTTCGGGTCGCAGAGCTCATTGCGGGCCGGTGAGATGAGCAATGCGTCCGTAGCAATGGAGCAGCGCTGTTGGGCGAAGGCACGGAAAGGCAGGCAGCCACTGCGCCCAGTCGCGGAAGTCCCGGAAGGCGGCAGAACACGAACTTGCCGTGCAGGAGCTAGCAGTTCAGTAGGCGGTTGCTTGGGCTTGGCCGCCGGAGCATCACTCAGCCCGTGCTCCGGCGGTCAGGTGCTGGTTGCGCGTCTCAATGAGCTTGCGGAGGTAGCGCGCCAGGAAGAGTCTCTCCGCGACGCGTCCCAGAAGCCCGAACGGCGCCGCGAAGTCGATCCGGTCCACCATGACAGTTCCGGCCGGGACCTCACTGAATTCGTGGAGGTGGCGAAAGCGGAGGAACGGCCCCCGGACCTGTTCATCGACGAAGTAGTGCGGTGCCTGCATCTCCGTGATCCGGCTCGTCATCCGTATAAGCAGCCCGAAGTGCCAGGCGCGCCAGGTGACCTCCTGCCCCAAAGCGATAAGCCCGGACGTGACGCCTCCAACGGCTTCCTCCCGGGAACGGGCCATCGAGTCCTTGTGGGCGTCGATGCTCCGGGAGAGGTCGAACAGCTCGGTCATCCCGATGGTTGTCCGCGAGGTGCATTCGAAGGTGACGGCCATGCTCAGAGTATGCCAGCCGTTTCACCGGCGCGTTGACAGCCTTTGAACGCTTGCCCTCGGCACCGCCTCACGTAGGCTCGGGGCATGTCAGGACTTGGGGGAACACGGCAGGCACGGATACTTTTGGCAGGCCTGCTCGTATCCGGCAGCATGGCCGGCTGCGAGTACGCAACCGAACGAGACACACCGACGGACGCCGTGTCACCAGCTACCCGCCGCCCGCCGCAGCCGGCAGACGATCCCGCGCTCGCTGCCCGCATCGCCAGCAACCGAACCAAACTGGACCAACTCCTTGGCAGCGCACCGGCCACCGGGCTCGTCCTGGCCGACTCCGTACTTGTCGGCGGCGGGCAGTCCATGGGCTCTTCCAAGACCGGACAGGTACCGGCGGCCGGGCAGTACACAGTCACCTTCGCGTGCGTTGGCGCCCCGGACGCGCAGCTGTCGGTCAGCCAGGCGAATCAGGGGGACCCTGAGATCGTGGAGACTGCGTTCGACTGCGGCGAGGTCTCAGAGCACGCGGCCAAACTGGAGCGCGGCCCAATCCAGGCGCGTTTGCTGCGGCTCGAGTCCGGTCACCCCTCCGGCGCCGTGGCGGGCTTTCGGATCACGTCCCGCGGCCGCTGATAGGCGTAAGCTATCAGAGCCCCGCCGGGCCTCCGCCACGAAGGGAAGGGCCAGGTCCGGGCCAAACGAACGGACCGGGCCAAACGAACGGACCGGAGAAGGAGCTGGCGTGGACACCCGGAAGCTGAAGTATTTCCTGGCGGTGGTTGACCACGACGGATTCAACCGCGCGGCAGAACACCTGCTCATCGCCCAGCCGTCCCTGTCCCAGACCATCGCCAGCCTGGAAAAGGACCTGGGCGTGCCGCTGTTCCACCGCATCGGGCGAAGGGCTGTCCTCAGCGAGGCCGGAAAGGAATTGGTAGGCCCCGCCCGGCTGGTGATGCGGGATCTGGACGCGGCCCAGTCCGCCGTTCAGTCGCTTCGCGGCCTGCGGAGCGGCCGCCTGGACATCATCACCATGCCCTCCCCCGGCATCGAGCCGCTGACATCCATGACCGCCGAGTTCACCAGGCTGCACCCGGAGGTCCGCCTCAACGTCAGCGCCGCCTTCACTCCGGAGGAGGTGGTCGAGTCGGTCCGCAGCGGCAGCACCGAAATCGGCCTGGCCGGATCCTCGAGTCCCATCCGCGTCCCCGGAGTCAACGTCCTGGACCTGGAACGCCAGCCGCTCATCCTCATCGTCAACCCCCACGCCGACACGTTCACCGCCGGGAGCACCATCCAGCGGGAGGACCTCGACGGGCACCGGCTGATCGCCAGCCAGCGCGGATCACTGATGCGGTGGCTCGTGGACGACGCCCTTGCCCATGGCGTCAAAGCAGAAATCGTCGTCGAAGTGGCGCACCGGACCTCGATCCTTCCCCTGGTGCTGGCGGGCGTCGGACATGCCGTCATGCCATCGTCCTGGGCGCCGACGGCACACAAGGCCGGACTGCGGACCGTTCAGATCGAACCCGTTTCCCATCTGGACGTGGCCATCCTGAGCCGGAAGGACGGCCTGACGCCCGCTGCCCATGCCTTCCTGAAAGTTGCTGAGCTGCACGTGGTCAAGGAACCGGACGCCGACCGGACGCTGGAACGATAGGCAGAACCTATCTGCCGTATCGAAACTAAGTCTTGGACGCGAACAGCCGCCGGACCGTCTACTTGAAGAGGAAGAAAACAGTGTGACCCCGCTAACAGGGCCACGCTGCCAACAAACTCAACGAGGAGGTCGGCACATGAGCGCCACCCAGAAATTCAGCATCGCTTCAATCCCCGCAGACGGCGTCGGCAAGGAAGTTGTCTCCGCCGGCCGCCGCGTCCTGGACGCCCTGGCAGAGAACTCCGGGGGCAAGTTCGCCTTCGACTGGACCGAGTTCCCCTGGGGCTGCGGCTACTACGAAAAGACCGGCCAGATGATGGACCCCAACGGCCTGGACGCCCTGAAGGACTTCGACGCCATCTACTTCGGCGCCGTCGGCTGGGAAAACGTCCCGGACCACATCAGCCTGTGGGGCCTGCGCCTGAACATCACCCAGAACTTCGACCAGTGGGCCAACATCCGCCCGGTCAAGTTCCTCCCGGGTGTCGAGTCCCCGCTCCGCAAGGCGGACAACACCGAACTCGACTGGATCGTGGTCCGCGAGAACAGCGAAGGCGAGTACGCGGGCCTCGGCGGCCGGAACCTCAGCGGCCGCGGCCCCGGCAACGAAGTGGCCCTGCAGACCGCGCTGTTCACCGAGAAGGGCTGCGAGCGCATCATGCGCTTCGCCTTCGACCTGGCCCGGACCCGGACGGTAAAGAAGGTTTCCTCGGTCACCAAGTCCAACGCCCAGCAGTACGGCATGGTCCTTTGGGATGAAGTCTTCAACCGCGTGGCCCTGGACTACCCCGACGTACAGACCGAAAGCGTCCTGGTGGACGCCATGAGCGCGAAGTTCATCCTCAAGCCCGAGGACCTCTCCGTCGTCGTGGCCTCGAACCTGAACGCGGACATCCTGTCCGACCTGGGCTCGGCACTGGCCGGCAGCCTGGGCCTGGCCGCCAGCGCCAACCTGAACCCCGAGCGCCGCTTCCCGTCCATGTTCGAACCGGTCCACGGCTCCGCCCCGGACATCGCCGGCAAGGGCATCAGCAACCCGATCGGCGCGATCGCCAGCGCCGCGCTGATGCTGGACCATTTCGGCCTGCACGAGGAAGCCCGCAAGGTGGAGGCCGCCATCGAGCAGACCACCGGCGCCGGATACCTGACCCGCGACATCGGCGGCGACGCCAACACCGAGGACGTCACCGAGGCGATCATCAAGGCCCTGACCAGCACGCTGGCAACCGTCTAGCCACAACACCTCCCGCGCCCGGCCCGCCGAGCGCACAAACCAGCACCGGGACGGGCGGCGAGGTAACTAACTCCCGCCCGTCCCGCACATTCATTCTTCAAGACATCTCCAGCGACATTCCACAATGAGGTAGGAATCATGGACCACATCACCACCGCCGGCCAGGCAGCCCCTGCCCGCAAAACCCGCTGGTACAGGCAGCTGTACTTCTGGGTACTGACCGCCATTCTCATCGGCATCCTGGTCGGCTGGCTCGCGCCGTCCACGGGCATCGCCATGGAACCCATCGGCACCACGTTCGTGAACTCGATGAAGATGCTCATCGGCCCCATCGTGTTCCTCACGATCGTGGGCGGCATCGCCAGCGTCGCCGACCTGAAGAAGGTCGGCATGACAGGCCTGAAGGCCCTGACCTACTTCCAGATCGGCACGATCTGCGCCATGGTCTTTGGCCTGGTCGCCATCAACGTCTTCCGCCTCGGTGACGGGGTCAACGCCGACGCGTCCACCATCAAGACCTCCGAGTCCGCCGCGAAGCTCATCGACGCCGGCGCGCACCAGGAATGGTGGCAGTTCCTCACCCACATCATTCCCAACAGCATCGTTGGCCCGTTCGTTGAGGGCGACATCCTGCAGATCATCTTCATCGCCGTCGTCTTCGGCATCGCCCTGAACGCCATGGGCAAGGTCGGCGCCCCCGTCCTGGACGGCGTGCAGCGCCTCACCGGTGTCATGTTCAAGATCCTGAGCTTCATCATGAAGGCCGCCCCGCTCGGCGCATTCGGCGCGATGGCGTTCGCTGTCGGCAAGTACGGCGTGTCCTCGCTGACCAGCATGGGCGGACTCATCGCCCTGTTCTACGTCACCTCCATCCTGTTCATCGTGGTGGTTCTCGGCTCGGTCATGGCGTTCCTGAAGCTGAACATCTTCACGATGATCCGGCACCTCAAAGAGGAATACATGCTCATCCTGGGCACCTCCACCGCCGAACCGGCCCTGCCCGGCCTGATGCGCAAGCTCGAGCACGCCGGCGTGAAGAAGGAAACCGTCGGCCTCGTCGTTCCCACCGGCTACAGCTTCAACCTCGACGGCGCCGCCATCTACCTCTCCCTGGCAGCCCTCTACATCGCCCAGGCAACCAACACCGACCTGACCATCGGGCAGCAGCTGGGCCTGCTCGCCGTCATGCTGCTCACCTCCAAGGGCGCAGCAGGCGTCGCCGGCGGCGGCTTCATCGCCCTCACCGCAACCCTGACCACCATCGGCACCATCCCGGCCGCCGGCATCATGCTCATCTTCGGCATCGACAAGTTCATGTCTGAATGCCGGGCCATCGTGAACTTCACCGGCAACGCCGTCGCCACCCTCTTCATTGCCTGGTGGGACCGGACCCTCGACGCCGACCGCGCCCGCCGCGTCTTCGCCGGAGAAACCGTCGAGCCGATGCCCGCTGAGGATCCCGTGCACGTCGACGACGTCACCGACATCGACGACGACCTGACCGAATACGGCCACCACTCACCCAGGCAGCACCCTGACGGCGAAAATTCGACACCCCGGCACGTAGCCGACGCCGAACGCTCACCGTTCGCTGATCGCCGCCCCGCCTACTCGGAAAACGTCTGACATGACCAGCACCCCCGCCCCGCAGACCGTGCGGACCCTCATCGCCCCCGACAAGTTCAAAGGCAGCCTCACCGCGGCCGAAGTCGCGCAGGCGCTGGCCGCCGGGCTCCGCTCGGCAGCTTATGTGCCCGGTACGGCCGGAGCGGTCCGGTGCGAACTGCTTCCCCTGGCCGACGGCGGCGACGGCAGCGTCGACGCCGCCGTCGCCGCAGGCTTCACCCGCCGCAGCTACACGGTGGCCGGCCCCACCGGCCAGCCCGTCCAGGCCAGCATCGCGTTCGACGGCTCCACCGCAGTGGTCGAGGTCGCCAACACCTGTGGACTGGCACTCCTGCCGGAAGGCAAGCTGGCGGCGCTGAACGCCTCCAGCCGAGGTTTCGGCGAAGCCGTCCTGTTTGCCCTCAGCCTTCGTCCTGCGAGGATCGTCCTGGCTCTGGGCGGAAGCGCCAGCACCGACGGCGGCATGGGAATGCTCACCGCCCTGGGCTACCGCTTCCTCGATGCCAACGGGCGGCGGCTGGACGGCAACGGCAGGACCCTGGGCCGGATCCGCTCCATCCACCCCGCGGTTCTGCCGGAACTCGCGGATACAGACCTCATCGTGGCCAGCGATGTGCACAATCCGCTGCTCGGTCCCACCGGTGCCCCCGCCGTCTTCGGACCGCAGAAAGGCGCCGGGTCCACGGAGATCGCGGCCCTCGACGCCGGCCTGGCGCACCTCGTGGCCAAACTGTCAGAGGCAGGCGTTCCCCAGGCCGGGGCCCTGGCAGGGCACGAAGGGGCCGGAAGCGCCGGAGGACTCGGCTACGCCTGCCTGCTGCTCGGGGCAAGGCAGGTGTCAGGTGCCGATTACTTCCTTGACCTGCTGAACTTCAACGCCCGCAAGGACAGCTGCGACGTCGTCATCACCGGCGAAGGCAGCATCGACGAACAGACCCTGGCCGGCAAGCTTCCCGCCGCCGTCGCCCGCCGGTCGGGCGGCCGCCCGATCATCGCGGTGGCCGGACGGTCGCTGCTCCCGCAGGAGCGCTGGTCCGAGATGTCCTTGGACCGGGTCTACACCCTGGCCGACTACACGGACCAGGACTCCTCCAAAGACCCCGAACTGTCCGCCGCACTGCTGCACCGGATCGGACAGGACATAGCAGCGGGACTTCGGCAGCGAAGCACTGGCCATCCGGCCTCCTGACGGATGGCCGCAAGCAGAAAGAAAGGCCCCGCCGCTGCGGGGCCTTTCTTTGCTGTGCCTATGCATTCTCGCGGATGCGGTCACGCCCACGGTCAGCGGTTTCCTCCAGCCGGGCGAGGTAGGCCCACATCCTGCTTTCCTCTGCCTGCACCTGGGGTTCGGGGGTCTCGGCCGGCCTTGCTTCCGGGCGTCCCTCGGCCTCCTTGGCCGCTTCCTTCCTGTAGTTCCGCCATCCTTCACACGATGAATAGCACATCACCGACCTCCTAACAGTTGGTGTACTTTTATCGTCCTCCCATTGCCGGGCAGTGTCGATTGCCGTTCAGTGTCGATCACCGGCCAGTGCCGGTTGGCAGGCAGTGTGGATGGCTTGAGGTCGCCCCGTCCCACCCTGCTCAGGTCAGCCTCTGCCGGACGATATCGCTCACCGCCTTGCCGTCGAAACGGCCTGCCACCCGGGCCGTCACCGGCTTCATCACGGCGCCCATGTGCCGCACGGACAGCTCCGTGCCGTCCGCCCGCAAACCTTCGATGACCTCGTCCACGATGCCCTCCACCTCGGGTGCGGTGAGGGCCTTCGGCAGGTAGGCCTCAATAACCTCTGCCTCGGCGACTTCCGCGGCGGCCCGCTCCGTTTCCCCCGCTTCGGTGTATATGCGGGCGGTGTCGCGCCGTTTCGCCGCCTCCTTCTGCAGCAATGCCGTCACCTGCGTGTCGTCGAGCGCCACCGGCGTCTTGCCCGACTTCTCCCGGGTCTCGATCTCGCCCAGGACACTACGCACGGTGCCCAGGGCCACCTTATTGTGCTCCTTCAGGTGTGCTACGACGTCCCCGTGCAGGCGTTCTTTCAGCGTGGCCATGACTTCCTTCTCTCGACAGGGTGTGTACCTCAATCGTGGACCCGCTGGCCTGCAGCGACTAGGACACAGCAATGCCCAGGACCCCGCATCGCGCAGAAACCCGCGCTGCAAGGGACCGGTACCGCCCAGGATCAGGTGTTGCCGCGTGTCCTTCCCCGCTGCCACGGTCTTCGCACATATGTTCTATGTATGGAAGAGGAACATCCCGGGGAGCTTGCCGGGCAGATGTCGATCAATGAGCTCCTGATCGCGATGGGCGAAGCCCCCGTGGAAAGCATGCTGCATTTGGTGGTCCCTGACGACGCCTCATCGCTGATGGAGGATCCGCCAACCCTGCCCGGGCTGTGACCCGGACCCGAAAGGCATTCCCCTGTAGCCTTGATTCCTATGGTTTATGTGCAACTCCCCGGCCCATCCCTGCCCGAACAATGGTGGGACCGGGTGGCTGCCGGATTCACCCAGACCGCTATTCCAGCGGTCTCCGTCACCGAGCTCCTGGCGGTCGTGCTCATCGCGGCGGCGCTGTCCGTTCCCAATGCCACATGGCGATATTTCGGCCTGCTCGCCACGGTGACCCATGAACTGGGGCACGCCTTTGCCGCACTGACCAGCGGCCAGCGGCTGGGCGGCATCCGGCTGCAGCTGAATCACGGCGGGACCACCACGTCCTATACCCGCGGGCGCGCCGCCGCCGTGTGGTCAGGATTCTGGGGCTATCCAGTTCCCGGAGTGACCGGCGCCGCCCTGGTGTGGGCGGGCTTCAGTGGTTGGGGCCCGGCCGCCATGTCTGCCGGACTGCTGATCCTGCTGGCGTCACTGCTCTTCATCCGCAACGCCGCCGGCGTGCTCATCCTCCTTGGGGCGGTGGTGGCGGTGGCGGCCATGATCATCAATGTGCCCGCCGCGTTCACCGGCCACGTGGCTATCATTCTTGGCGTCGCACTTCTCGTTGCTGCCGTCCGGGACCTGCTCAAGCTGACGAATGTCCACCTCCGCCGCCGCGACCAGCTGCGGTCCTCCGACGCCTACATCCTCTACCGCGCCACCGCAGTGCCCTCCGGCGTCTGGATCGTCCTCTTCTCCCTGGTGGTGGCGGCCTGCTGGCTGGTTGCCTGGCAGCCGATGTCGCGGGTCTTTGGAGCGGCAACATAGTCTGGAACCATGAGTGAGAAGACCAGCACAGTCGAAGCACACGGCGGGGGACGCCACGCGGGGGAACCCCAACGCACCGAATTTCACAGCGCCGAGCCCCGCAGCAAAGAACCACACAGCAAAGAACCACACAGCACCAAGGGCGCGTACGTCACCGGCGGCGAGTTCAACCGGGACACCAACTACATCGAGGACCGCATCACCCGGGACGGCACACCCGGCCAAAACGGTGAACCAGGCTGGCCCGTGGAACCGGGGCGCTACCGGCTGATTGCCGCGCGGGCATGCCCGTGGGCCAACCGCACCGTCATCGTCCGCAGGCTCCTGGGGCTCGAGGACGTCATCAGCCTCGGCCAGCCCGGCCCCACCCACGATTCCCGGTCCTGGACCTTTGACCTGGACGCCGGTGGCAAGGACCCCGTGCTGGGCATCGAGCGGCTGCAGCAGGCATACTTCCGGCGCTTCCCGGACTACCCCCGCGGCATCACAGTTCCTGCTGTGGTGGACATCGCCAGCGGCGCGGTGGTGACCAACAACTACCCCCAGATCACGCTGGACTTCTCCACGGAATGGACCGCGTTCCACCGGACGGGCGCGCCGCAGCTGTACCCGGAACACCTGCGCGGGGAAATCGACAGTGTTAACAAGCGGGTTTTCACCGAGGTCAACAACGGTGTTTACAGGTGTGGCTTCGCTGGGTCCCAGGAGGCTTATGATGCCGCCTACACCCGTCTGTGGAACGTGATGGACTGGCTCGAGGAACGGCTCAGCGGCCAGAGATACCTGGTGGGCGAGTCCATTACCGAGGCGGACGTCCGGCTCTTCACCACCCTCGCGCGCTTCGATGCCGTGTACCACGGCCACTTCAAGTGCAACCGGAACAAGCTCAGCGAAATGCCGGCGCTGTGGGGTTACGCCCGGGACCTGTTCCAAACGCCCGGCTTCGGGGACACCATCGACTTCGTGCAGATCAAGCAGCACTACTACATAGTGCACGAGGACATTAACCCCACGCAGATCGTTCCCGCGGGCCCGGAGCTGTCCGGCTGGCTGACCCCCCATGGCAGGGAGTCCCTGGGCGGGAGCCCCTTCGGCGACGGCACACCTCCCGGCCCGGTGAAGGCGGGCGAGGAAGTGGCCGCCGGCCACGGAGCCGGATAGCGCCGCGCGCGGGGCCCGATGAGCACCTCGAAACAGCACCAGGCAGCTGCCCGTGATCCCCTGCCGCGCAGGGTCTGGCGGTCAGTGTCCACCAGGGTTGCCCGCGCCCTCGCCGCGCCGCGCCTTCAACTTGCCGCCAAGGCGGGTCTTGCGGCGGGTATCGCGTTCTGGGTGGCACCCTTCATGCCCGGGGCCGCCGCCCACTACGCGTATTACGCCCCGCTCGGCGCCCTGGTGGTGATGTACGAGAACGTGTCCGGTTCGATGCGTCAGGGTCTCCAGACCCTGGTGGGACTGGGTGCGGGCATCGCCCTGGCATTTCTCCTGCTCAGTTTCGGCGCCACGCCACTCAGCGTGGCAGTGGTCATGGCATTCGGCGTGCTGCTCGCGGGGCTTCCGCGCCTGGGCGCGGGCCGGGACTGGATTCCGACGGCGGCCCTGCTGGTGCTGCTGGTGGGCAGGCAGAACCCGGACGACTTCTCCTACGGCTACCTGCTGCAGATGGGCGTGGGCGTGGTGGTCGGCGTCGCCGTCAACCTGCTGGTCTTTCCACCGCTGCATTTCAACGCCGCCGCCCTGAGCCTCGCGGAGCTCCGGTTGTCGCTCGCACGCCAGCTGCACGATATGGGGACGGCCATGCACGAACAATGGCCTCCGGAACATGAGGACTGGTCGCGCCGGTCCGAGGACCTGGCGCAGTCAGCCCGCTCCGTACGGGCAGCGGTGCAGAAGGCGGACGCCAGCCGGGAGGCCAATCCGCGGCGCCGCTTCCATCCGCGCGACGTGGACAAGGACTACCAGAGCGTCCGCGACCTTGAGCAGATCACCTTCCACATCCAGGACATGACCGAGGTGCTTGCCGACGTCATCTGGAGCGAGGACATGCCCTTCACTATCCCCCTGCCCTACAGCGAACCGCTTGCGGAGGCCCTTACTGCCGTGGGTGAGGTGCTCCGTTCGGCAGAGGAGGACGACGCCGAACGACAGGTGGAGCTGTTCCAGGCAGCCCATGCGGCGGTCGCCTCGCTCGAAGACCGCACCGCCGCCGAAGGCAACGGGGCCGGCACCCCGAGCGCGGCAGGATCAATCCTGCTTAGCCTGCACCGCATCCTTCGGGTCGCCAACCCCAACGGCACGTAGCCCCGGCTGCACCCGCGCGGGCTGAGGCATTCCCGTGCTAGAGCGCCGCCACCGACCCGCTGAAGTGCTTGCGGCCGGACCGCGGACTCCAGGCCACGTAGCCGGACCGCAGCCAGCCGCCGTCCCCGGCCTCCGCCGTCGAAATGTCCAGCGCCACCCGTGCGGGAAGGAAAACCGGGGCCTCGAACGCCACCTCCCAGCGGAACGCGTCGCCTTTGGCCGCGCCCACGTCCGCCAGCGCCCGCGACGCCAGGTACATGCCGTGGGCGATGGACCGGCGCAGGCCCAGTGCCTTGGCGGAAAGCACACTCAGGTGGATCGGGTTGAAGTCCCCGGACACGGCAGCGTAGGCACGGCCGGTGTCCACGCCGAGCTGCCAGAGGGCCGTAGGGTCCGGAGCCGAAAAATCCTTTGGCGCGACTGCCGCCGAGGCCTTGTCGATGCCGGGCAGGAACACGCCCTTGGCCAGGTAGGTGGACACTCCGCTCCAGCAGATGTCGCCGCCACCGGAAGCGCGTACCTCCGCCACGATGTCCAGCTGTGTTCCGGCGCGGTGTGCGCGAAGCCTTTCCGCCCTGGCCACAATGTCCAGCGGTTCCGTGAACCTGACCGGCCTGCGGTACTCAATCACGTTCCGCAGATGGATCATCCCCAGCAGTGGCAGCGGGAAGTCCTCGCGGTTCATGACGCTCATGGCCACGGGGAACGCCAGGGCATGGATGAACCCTGCCGGCAGCACGTCACTGGCAGTCTCACCCAGCAGGTGCTGGTACGCCGTGAGGTTTTCGACGTCGGGACGGACGTCCCGGACTTCGTGGCTCACGGCGGGCAGCACGACGGCGGCATGTGAGCCCAGGATCCGGCGGCGCGCCGCCGTGGCCGCCGCGTTCACATACAGCTTGGAGAGGGACGGCATTTCTCCCAGGATGCGGGGCTGGGCGCCGGTCATGCCCCCACCAGGTTTTGTCCGCACACCCTCAGTACCTGTCCGGAAACGCCTCCTGCGGAATCGCCGGCGAGGAAGGAAATAGCCTCGGCGACGTCCTCCGGCCGCCCGCCCTGCTGCAGGGAATTCAGCCGCCGGGCAATCTCCCGGGTGGCGAAGGGAATCCGGGCGGTCATCTCTGTTTCGATGAAGCCAGGCGCCACGGCATTGATCGAACCTCCGTATTCCGCAAGCAGCGGCGCGGTGGCCCTGACCATGCCCATCACCCCGCCCTTGGATGCCGCATAGTTGGTCTGTCCGCGGTTGCCGGCAATGCCGCTCGTGGAGGCAACCGAAACGATGCGCGGCGCGGAACGGAAGTGCTCGGAGGCCAGGAGCGCGTCGTTGATGCGCAGCTGGGCGGCGATGTTCACATTGATGACCGAACCCCAGCGGGGCTGGTCCATGTTGACCAGCAGCTTGTCCCGGGTGATGCCGGCATTGTGGACCACGACGTCGAGCCGGCCGTGGCGCTGCACGGCATGGTCAATGATTCGTTGCCCGGCATCGTCGCGGGTGATGTCCAGCTGCAGCGCGGTCCCGCGGATGCTGTTAGCGACCTCCGCCAGGTGGTCCCCGGCCGCGGGAACGTCCACCGCCACCACGGTGGCGCCGTCGCGGTGCAGTGTCCGGGCGATGGCGGCCCCGATCCCCCGGGCCGCGCCGGTCACCACGGCGACCTTTCCCGCAAGCGGTGCGTCGGCGTCGTCGGGCACCCTGCCCTCCGCGGAACTGACGCGGACGAACTGGCCGTCCACGAACGCTGACCGGCCGGACAGGAAGAAGCGCAGGGCGCCCAGGGCTGACGGGGCGGTGGGACTGATGTCTTCTTCCAGGAGGATGCCGTTGCCGGTGGCGCCCGCGCGCAGTTCCTTGGCCAGGGAACGCAGCAGCCCGTCCACGCCTTGCCTGGCGGCGGCGATGGCCGGCGTTCCGCCGGGGACGCGCGAGACAGTCACCACGCGTCCGCCGGGGGCAAGATCACGAAGTGACGGCGCTGCCGCCAGGACCGGCTGCTCCAGGTCGGCAGGCGCTTCGACGTCATCAAGGACCAGCACGATTCCGCCAAGCTTTTCCTTGGGAACAGTGTGGCGGCGGACGTCGAGGCCCCAAGAAAGCAGCGCCGCCGCGATCCCGTCTGCGCCTGGTCCGGAGCCGCCCACCAGGACTGGTCCGTCGATCAGCGGCTGGCCCGGCTGGTAGCGCCGAAGCTCAGTCGGCTGCGGCAAGCCGAGCTTCCGGGCCAGGTCCCTTCCGAGGCCGTGGCTGACCAGCTTTGCGTAGGTGTCAGTCATGGATGTCCCCCAGGGTGTTGCCTTCCGTGTACGCCTCAAGCAGCGCGACGACGCCCTGGCCGCCGGCGGCACAGACGGACACGAGCCCCAGTGCGGGGCGCCCGCCGGAAGTGCCCTTTTCATGCAGAATTTTAGCCAGCGTGGCCACGATGCGGCCGCCGGTGGCAGCAAACGGGTGCCCGGCGGCCAGCGACGAGCCGTTGACGTTCAGCCTGGAGCGGTCAACCTTGCCGAAGGCACCATCGAGCCCGAGGCGCTCGCGGCCGAACTTGTCGTCCTCCCAGGCGGCGAGGGTGCTCAGCACCGTCCCGGCAAAGGCTTCGTGGATCTCGAAGAAGTCGATGTCATCCAGGGTGAGGCCGTTGCGTGCCAGCAGGCGCGGGACTGCGAACACCGGCGCCATGAGCAGCCCGTCCTTGCCGTGGACGAAATCGACGGCGGCTGCCTCGCCGTCCAGGACGGTGGCGAGCTTGGGCAGGTCGTGCGCGTCCGCCCAGTCCTCCGAAGCGAGCAGCACCGTGGAGGCGCCGTCCGTCAGCGGCGTGGAGTTGCCGGCCGTCATGGTGGCTTCGGAGCCCAGGTTCCGGCCGAATACGGGCTTCAGCGACGCCAGCTTCTCGGGGCTCGTGTCCGGCCTGAGGTTGGAGTCCCGGGTGAGACCGCGGTAGGGCGTGAGGAGATCATCGAAGAACCCGGCATCGTAGGCGGCCGCGAGGTTCCGGTGGCTATTGAGGGCGAGCTCGTCCTGCGCCTCACGGGAGATGTTCCACTGGGCCGTGGTCAGGGCCTGGTGCTCACCCATCGACAGTCCGGTCCTGGGCTCGCCGGTATTCGGCGCGTCCGGGGCGAGGTCCTTGGGGCGGAGCCGGGCCAGGATCTGAAGCCGCTGCGGGAGTGTCTTGGCGCGGCTGAGGTCCAGCAGCACCTCGCGCAGGCCTTCGCTGACGGCAATGGGGGCATCGGAGGCGGAGTCCACGCCGCCCGCGATGGCCGAGTCCAGCTGGCCGAGCCTGATCTTGTTGGCCAGGCCCAATACTGTTTCCAGGCCGGTGGCGCAGGCCTGCTGGAGATCGTAGGCGGGAGTTTCCGGTGACAGCGCCGAGCCGAGGACTGCTTCACGCGTCAGGTTGAAGTCCCGGGAATGCTTGAGGACGGCGCCCGCGGCCACCTCGCCGATGCGCTCCTCCTGCAGGCCGAAGCGGGCGATCAGGCCGTCCAGGGCTGCGGTGAGCATGTCCTGGTTGGATGACTTGGTGTACGCACCGCCCGTCCGGGCGAACGGGATCCTGTTGCCGCCGACCACCACGGCCTTCCGCACGGTTTGAGGCTGTCCATCCACGGGCATGTGCTATCTCCTTTGATCCGGCTGATTATCGATACCCAGCGTACCTGATACGCTGGGTATCGTGAACATGACTTCTCCGCCCGCGGCTCCGGACTCCTCCTCAGAACCTGTGGACGGCCGCGCCTCGCGCTGGCAGGGGCACCGCGAAGAACGCCGGCGGGAACTCATCAAGGCTGCCCGGCGGGCGGTGCACATGCTCGGCAGCGACGCCTCCATGGAGGACATTGCCGCGGCGGCCGGCACGTCGAAGTCCGTGTTCTACCGGTACTTCGGAGACAAGGCCGGGCTGCAGCAGGCGGTGGGCGAAGTGGTGCTGGGACAGATGCAGCAGCGCATCAGGGAGGCGGCGCAAAGCGCGCAGACACCCCGCGAGGGCTTGTTCGCCATGGTCTCGGCCTACCTCCAGATGGCTGAAACCAGCCCCAACGTCTACATCTTTGTGACGCGATACTCCGCTGCGGAGTCCGACGGCGGTCCCACCACCATTACGACGGCCGGTGCCCTGGGCCACTTCTTTGAGGCCATTGCAGACATGATTGCCACGCCCATGCGCACTCATCTCGGCGAAGGCAGGGAGTCCGTGATCGGCTACTGGCCCAACGCCGCTATCGGCTTGGTCCGCAACGCCGGCGAGCAGTGGCTGGCCAGCCCGGACTCCCCCGCCAAGCCGGACCAGGAAACCATGGCGCGGCAGATCACCGACTGGCTGTGTGTCGGCATCGCGCCGGAACTCAGGGACATTCAGTAGCACCGAAACCTGCCAGAAGCAACGAGGGACCAGTACCAACGAAGGGATCGACATGACTGAAGTAGCGGACCGCCCGGCGGGCACCACCCATGCAGCAGCAGCCGGGATGGCAGGCCCATCGCCCGCCGTCGACGTCGCTGCCCTGGGTGAGCTGTTGCTGGGCCGGTGGGCCGACGTCCGCCGGCAGGCGCGTGAGCTGGCGGCCCGCGAGGAGCTGCACAAGGCGGAAGGGCTTACGCACACGGAGCACCGTCAGCGCACCTTCGGCCAGCTGAAGCACCTGGTGGACTGCGGCGCCGTGCACCGCGCCTTCCCTGCTAGCTTCGGCGGATCCGACGACCACGGCGGCAACATCGCCGGATTCGAGGAACTGGTCACCGCTGACCCGTCCCTGCAGATCAAAGCCGGTGTGCAGTGGGGCCTGTTCGGCTCGGCCGTGATGCATTTGGGCACGGCGGAGCACCACCGGAAGTGGCTGCCCGGCATCATGAACCTGGACATCCCGGGCTGCTTCGCCATGACCGAGACCGGACACGGTTCGGACGTCGCCAGCATCGCCACCACGGCAACCTACGATCCGGACGCGCAGGAGTTCGTGATCCACACCCCGTTCCGTGCCGCCTGGAAGGACTACATCGGCAACGCGGCCGTCGACGGGCTCGGTGCCGTGGTGTTCGCCCAGCTCGTGACACGCGGGGTCAACCACGGCGTGCACGCGTTCTACGTGGACCTGCGCGACCCCGTCAGCAAGGCGTTCCTGCCGGGGATCGGCGGCGAGGACGACGGCGTCAAGGGCGGGCTCAACGGCATCGACAACGGCCGGCTGCACTTCAACCATGTCCGTGTGCCCCGCACCAACCTGCTCAACCGCTACGGCGATGTGGATGCCGAAGGCAACTACAGCTCGCCCATCGCGAGCCCCGGACGCCGGTTCTTCACCATGCTCGGCACGCTGGTGCAGGGCCGCGTGAGCCTGGACGGTGCCGCCGTCGCCGCGTCCAAGCTCGCCCTGAAGACCGCCATCACCTACGCAACCGAACGGCGGCAGTTCAACGCCTCATCCCCCGTCGAGGAAGAGGTGCTGCTGGACTACCAGCGGCACCAGCGCCGGCTCTTCACCCGGCTGGCCACCACGTACGCCGCGGGCTTCGCTCATGATCAGCTGCTCGAAAAGCTGGACGACGTCTTTTCCGGCGCCCATGATTCCGACGAGGACCGCCAGGACTTGGAAACCCTCGCTGCGGCGCTGAAGCCGCTAAGCACCTGGCACGCACTGGATACGCTGCAGGAATGCCGGGAAGCCTGCGGCGGAGCCGGGTTCCTGATCGAGAACCGCTTCGCCTCGCTCCGCGCTGACCTGGACGTTTACGTCACGTTCGAAGGCGACAACACCGTCCTGCTGCAGCTCGTGGCCAAGCGGCTGCTGGCCGACTATGCCAAGGAATTCCGCAGCGCCACCTTCGGCGTGCTGGCACGCTATGTGGTGAACCAAGCAGCCGGTACCGCCGTCCACCGCACGGGCCTGCGCCAGGTGGCACAGTTTGTGGCTGACACCGGCTCCGTCCAGAAGGCCGCCATTGCCCTCCGCGACGAGGAAAGCCAACGTGCCCTGCTCACCGACCGCGTCCAGACGATGGTTGCCGAAGCGGCCGCTGCCCTCAGGGGGGCCAACCGGCTTCCGCAGCGCGAGGCGTCAGCGGTGTTCAACCAGCACCAGGACGAGCTCATCGACGCCGCCCGGGCACACGCCGAACTCCTGCAGTGGGAAGCCTTCACCGAGGCGCTGGACAAAGTCACGGATCCCGGAACCAGGACTGTGCTGACCTGGCTACGGGATCTTTTTGGGCTATCCCTCATCGAGGACAACCTCTCCTGGTACCTGATGAACGGCAGGCTCTCGATGCAGCGCGCACGGACGGTAGGCGGTTACATAAACCGGCTCCTGGTCAAGCTGCGCCCGCATGCGCTGGACCTTGTGGATGCCTTCGGCTACGGCCCGGCGCACCTCCGCGCCGCCATCGCCACCGGCGCCGAAAAGGTCCGCCAGGACGAGGCACGGGATTACTACCGCGTCCAGCGTGCCAGCGGAACAGCCCCCGTGCCGGAGAAGTCGCTGCGCTCCCCAACCGCTCCCTAACCTCGCAAGCTCGGCCAGGGGACCCTGCGGTCGTGGGCCCAAACCGCCAATAAGTCCAATGCCCGACGGCGACGCTCCCCTTTCCGGAGACCGTCGCCGTCGTTGTTTGCCTTTGCGTGAGGCTAGCTGAGGACTGACCGGTAGACGTCCAGCGTGGTCTGGGTGATGGACTCCCAGGAGAAGTGCTCCTCGGCGCGCTTGCGGCCGGCCCGGCCCATTTCGCGTGCACGCGACGGGTCGGACACAACCTCGGTCAGGGCCGCGGCGAATTCAGTGACGAACTTCTCCGGATCCAGCGGCGTGCCCGTACCGTCGGTCACCTGCTCGAGCTCCACCAGCAGGCCGGTCTCGCCGTGGTTGACCACCTCGGGGATGCCGCCGGTTGCACTGGCCACCACGGCAGCACCGCAGGCCATCGCTTCCAGGTTCACGATGCCGAGCGGTTCGTAGATGGAGGGGCAGGCGAAAGCGGTGGCGTGGCTCAGCACCTGGATCAGCTCATTGCGGGGAAGCATGCGCTCGATCAGCACCACGCCGCTGCGCTGGCTCTGCAGCTCCTCGATCAGGCGGGCGGTCTCCGCTGCGAGTTCCGGCGTATCCGCCGCGCCGAGGCAGAGGACCAGCTGGACGTCCGCGGGGAGCTTCGCGGCGGCCCGCAACAGGTACGGGACACCCTTCTGCCGGGTGTTGCGCCCAACGAACACCACGCTGGGGCGGGCGGGGTCGATGCCCAGGGTTCGGATGACGTCATCGTTTTCGTCACGGTTCCACAGGCTGACGTCGATGCCGTTGTGCACCACCTTGACCTTCTCCGGGTCAACCTCCGGGTAGCTGCGCAGGATGTCCTGGCGCATGCCCTCGGACACGGCGATGATTGCGGCAGCCGCCTCATAGGCGGTCTTCTCCACCCACGAGGACAGCGCGTAACCGCCGCCCAACTGCTCAGCCTTCCAGGGCCGCAGCGGTTCCAGGCTGTGAGCGCTGAGCACATGCGGGATGCCGTGCAGCAGCGACGCCAGGTGGCCGGCCATGTTGGCGTACCACGTGTGCGAGTGCACCAGGTCCGCGCCGGCAACGTCCGGAACAATTCGCAGGTCCACGCCGAGTGTCTGCACGGCGGCGTTCGCCGCACCCAGATCCTCGGGCACCGAGTAGGACGTCACGGCGGCGCCATGGTAGTCGGCATCCCGGGGCGCGCCAAAAGCGCGCACCTGAAGGTCGACATGCTGGGCCAGGACCCGGCTCAGCTCGGCCACGTGGACGCCCGCGCCCCCATAGATTTCCGGCGGAAACTCTTTAGTCACAATGTCTATTCGCACGTTACCCAAGGTAGTCGTTACGGTTGAACTGTTCTAGTGTGAAGAAAGTCCGGACAAACCGGATTTTTTGGGGAGATACGAAGGCGTACAGGAGCGACCATGCCGTCAACTAAGAAAGTCCTGGCCATAGTCCTCGCCGGGGGCGAGGGAAACCGACTCATGCCGCTGACGGCAGATAGGGCCAAACCTGCTGTGCCGTTTGCCGGCAGTTACCGGCTCATCGATTTCGCGCTGTCCAACCTCGTCAACTCCCGGTACCTCCAGATCGTGGTCCTGACGCAGTACAAGTCGCACAGCCTTGACCGCCACATCTCCGAGACGTGGCGAATGTCCACGCAGCTCGGCAACTATGTCGCGTCCGTTCCGGCCCAGCAGCGCGTGGGCAAGAGCTGGTTCCTCGGCAGCGCCAATGCGATCTACCAGTCCCTGAACCTGATCCACGACGCCAACCCCGACATCGTCGTCGTGGTGGGCGCGGACCACGTTTACCGCATGGACTTCTTCCAGATGGTCGAACAGCATGTCAAGAGCGGCGCCAAGGCCACCGTGGCGGCCGTCCGCCAGCCCCTCAACATGGCCGACCAGTTCGGCGTTATCGAAGTCGATCCGGAAGATCCCCAGAAGATCGCCGCATTCGTGGAGAAGCCCGCATCCACGCCCGGGCTGGCCGCTGATCCCACCCAGTTCCTGGCCTCCATGGGCAACTACGTCTTCGACGCCGACGCCCTGGTGGACGCCCTCCACGTCGACGCCGAACGGCTGGACACCAAGCACGACATGGGCGGGGACATCATCCCCTACTTCGTCAACCAGGGTCAGGCCGGCGTCTACGACTTCACCCTCAACGACATTCCGGGCTCCACAGAACGGGACCGGACCTATTGGCGTGACGTAGGGACCATCGACTCCTTCTACGACGCCCACATGGACCTGATCTCGCCGCTGCCGGTGTTCAATCTGTACAACTCCGAGTGGCCCATCTACACCCGCCAGAGCATTTCCCCGCCCGCCAAGTTCGTCCGCGGTGACAACAACACCGTGGGAACGGCCCTTGATTCAATCGTGGCCAGCGGCGTGGTCATCTCCGGCGGAATCGTGGAAGGGTCTGTGCTGTCCAACGACGTCTACATCGGCTCTGCCAGCCGTGTCATCGACTCAGTGCTCATGGACAAGGTTCAGATCGGCAAGGGCGCCGTGGTGCGCCGGGCCATCATCGACAAGAACGTCAAGGTCCCCGCGGGAGCGGCCATCGGCCTGGACCCGGACCTCGACCGCGCCCGCGGCTTCAAGGTGACGGATTCTGGCATCACGGTCCTCTCCAAGCACCAGATCGTGCCGGAACCCGACGACGCCGAGCGTGCGCTGTCCGCGGCGAACCTGCACCTGGTTCCGGACGCCGTGAAGGCTGCAACGGAGAACTGGCCCGAGATCCGCAGCTCGGTCGAACACGTGGGCAAGGTTCAGGCCGCCGCCGCTGGTGTTAACTCCCCGCAGCAGGCCGTCCGTTCCTGATCCCCTGTTCAAGCAACGCCCTTGAGGCAGGTCTGACCCTCCACAGGCTGTAAAATCAGATCAATGAGCTCCGCCGATCTGACGCCTGAAGAGATTCAGGCCTGCCTCAAGGTTTTGAACACCATCCACGTCTATGACGAGGAGCACCCTGACTACGTCTCGGTGCGCCGCGCCACCGGCAAAATGTTCAAGGCCGTCAAGCGGCACCGCCGCGTCACCAAGCGAGACCTGATCGCCGAAGCGGACCGCGCCGTGTTGGCCCAGACCGCCACCGCTGCGCCGGACCGGATCGACGACGAGACGCGCGGCAACAAACTCGCCACGTCCGCCACGGGGAACGTCGCAGGCCACCTCATCAGGTCCCGGCCCTGCTACATCTGCAAGCAGCATTACACCCAGGTGGACGCCTTCTACCACCAGCTGTGCCCCGAGTGCGCGGCGTTCAGCCATTCCAAGCGCGATGCCCGCACCGATCTCACCGGCCGGCGCGCCCTCCTGACCGGCGGCCGCGCCAAGATCGGCATGTACATTGCCTTGCGGCTGCTGCGCGACGGCGCGCAGACCACCATCACCACGCGGTTCCCCAAGGATGCCGCGCGGCGCTTCGCGGCCATGGAGGACAGCGGTGAATGGCTGCACCGGCTGAAGATCGTGGGCATCGACCTCCGCGACCCCTCGCAGGTCATGGCCCTCACCGACAACCTCAATGCCGCCGGGCCGCTGGACATAATTATCAACAACGCCGCCCAGACGGTGCGCCGCTCCGGCAATGCCTACAAGCCTTTGGTCGACGCCGAGGACGAGCCGCTCCCAGCAGCCCTGGAGGCAGCCAACGGGGGCCCGGAACTGGTCACCTTCGGCCACGCACACGACAAGCACCCGCTCGCGATTGCCACCAGCGTCACCGAACACCCGGTCCTGGCAGGCGACGCCGTCACGTCCCTTGCCCTGTCCACCGGTTCGGCGTCACTGGAGCGGATCGCCGCCGGAACAGCCATCGACGCCGGCGGCCTGGTCCCGGACCTCGCCACCATCAACAGCTGGACGCAGGTGGTGGACGAGGTGGACCCGCTGGAGATGCTCGAGGTGCAGCTGTGCAACGTCACCGCGCCCTTCCTGCTGGTCAGCCGGCTGCGGGAGGCCATGAAGCGGTCCACTGCGCACCGCAAGTACATCGTCAACGTGTCCGCCATGGAGGGCCAGTTCTCCCGGGCCTACAAGGGACCGGGCCACCCGCACACCAACATGGCGAAGGCGGCCCTGAACATGATGACCCGGACCAGCGCCCAAGAGATGCTGGACTCGGACGGGATCCTCATGACCGCCGTCGATACCGGCTGGATCACCGACGAACGCCCCCACTTCACCAAGGTCCGGCTAATGGAGGAAGGCTTCCACGCGCCGCTGGACCTGGTGGACGGCGCAGCCCGCGTCTACGATCCGATCGTCATGGGCGAGAAGGGCGAAGACCAGTACGGAGTGTTCCTGAAGGACTACAAGTCCAGCCCCTGGTAAATGCTCGCGACTGCTGCCGTCGTTTCGTAGCATGGGTCCATGAACAGGCCATCAGACGACAGCGCACTGCAGGACAGGGCATCACAGGACGGAAAGCTCACCTTCGACCAGTGCTGGGACCTGCTTGCTGCTTCGGTGGTGGGGAGGCTCGCCCTCATCGTGGACGGCCACCCGGAAATATTTCCTGTCAATTTCGTCATCGAGCACCGCAGCATCGTCTTCCGCACCGCGGGCGGCACCAAGCTCTGGCAATCCAGCAAGGAGATGCCCGCTGCGTTTGAGATCGACGGCTACGATGCGGACAGCCAGGAGGCCTGGAGTGTCGTGGCACGCGGCACCACCGCCCTGGTGGACAGCAGTACCGAGCAGGCCGCGGCGGACGCACTGGGCCTGGAGCCATGGGAGCCCGGCGTCAAATCCCATTACGTCCGCCTGTCACTGCAGGTACTGACCGGGCGGCGCTTCAAGGTTACTGCTCCGCACATCTGGTCAACCCGGCTCGAGGACCAGCGCAGGGAGTCGTTCGAGTAGTCAGCCGCCCCGGAAGGCGGCCCGCGGCGGCAGGCTGCCCCGACTCTGGCAGGACAGGGGGCTCGGGCGTAGGCTCTGGTGCATGGCAGCTGACGCGTCGCCCGGCCCCCCTCCGGAGTCCGTGGAACATCTCGAATCCCGGCAGTGCTGGGACCTGCTGAGGCAGGTTTCGGTGGGCCGCCTCGCCGTCTGGGTGGACGACCACCCGGACATTTTCCCGCTCAACTACACGGTGGACCACGGAACGCTGGTGTTCCGGACAGGCACGGGAACCAAGCTTGGCGGCGCGCTGGGCGAAGCCCCGGTGGCGCTGGAGGCCGACGGCGTGGACGCCGTTTCGGGGCTGGCCTGGAGCGTGGTGGTCAAGGGCAAGGCCGCACCGGTCACCGGCATCGAGGAAGTGCTCGATTCCGCCTCGCTCTTCCTCTTCCCGTGGCAGGCGGGACAGAAGGACCACTTCATCCGCATCACGCCGGACTCGATCACCGGGAGGCGGTTCAAGGTCACCGCGCCGCTCACCTGGTGGACCCAGCTCAGCGGCGCGGTGAAGTCCTCACCGGAGTGACTCTCGAGTAGAGCGCACCTCAGACAGTGCGCCTAGGCCAGGCGGGTGATCTCCACGCTCACGCTCAGCTTCGAGCCGCCGCCGCCGGACAGGATGCCCTTCAGCGGAGGCACGTCCCGGTAGTCACGGCCGCGGGCCACCGTCACGTGGAAGTTTCCCGCCGGCTTGTGGTTGGTGGGGTCCCAGCTGCGCCATTCGCCGTCCCACCATTCCAGCCAGGCGTGGGACTGGCCGGCCACCGTCTCGCCGATGTCCGCCGTCGACCGCGGGTGCAGGTAACCCGAGACGTACCGGGCCGGGATACCGCAGCTGCGCAGGGCGCCGATGGCGAGGTGCGCCAGGTCCTGGCACACCCCCTGGCGCTGGGTCCAGGCTTCCTCGGCGTTAGTGGTGACGCCGGTAGTGCCTTTCATATAGGTCATCTCGCCGCGCATCCAGGCGAAGATGGCAAGGGCTGCCTCATGCGGGTTCTTGCCCTCGACTACGCCCGGGATGATGGCCAGGACTTCCTCCCCCGGTCCAGTCAGCTGGGACTGCGGGGCCCAGTCGCTGAACTGGTTGAGCGTCTCCGGGGAGGCGAGGTCGTCCCAGCCCACGATGTCGGCCTCCGACGGCACACGCACCGCGCGGTGGACCTCAACGGTGGTGGTGGCCAGGACTTCCAGATGCTCGTGCGGCATCTGCATGTCGAACGCGGTGACCCTGGTACCCCAGTAGTCGCGGTAGCTGCTGACAGCAGCCTGCGACGGCGTGACCTTCATGGAGGACTCCAGCACCACCTGCTGCGGGTCCGTCAGCGGGGTCATGCGGGCCTCGTTGTAGGACAAGGTGACGCGTCGCTTGTACTTGTAGCCTGTCCTGTGGACGATGCTCAGCCGGGTCATGAAACTTCTCCCACCCAGGCCAGTTCATCCGCCTGATTGAAGTACTTACGGGAAATGGCGTCCGACGCCTGCGCGACTGCCTTCTGGACGCGCTCCATGTGCTCCGGAAGCTCGGACATGAGGTCATCCGTGCGGTGGAACTCCAGGAACGTGCGGGCCTGGCCCACAATCCGCCGGGCGTCGTTGATGAAGCCGACGCGCTGGGCCGAGGGGTCCAGCTTGGCCAGGCACTCGTCGGCGTCACTCAGGGCGTAGACGATGGACCGCGGAAACAGTCGGTCCAGCAGGAGGAACTCGGCCGCGTGCTGGTCGCCGAAAGCCGCGCGGCGGGTCCGCAGGAAGGATTCGTAGGCGCCGGCACAGCGGAGCATGTTCACCCAGGACATGCCTGCGGAGAGGACGTCGCGGGTGGAGAGCATCCGGGCGGTCATGTCGGCCCGCTCCAGGGAGCGGCCCAGCGCCAGGAAGAGCCAGCTGTCGTCGTGGCTGACGGTGGTGTCGGCCAAGCCGCTGACCATGGCGGTGCGCTCGAGCACCCAGTGGCAGAAGCGGTACGTGCCCACCACGTCCTTGCGGTGCTGGTTCAGCCCGTAGTAGGTGGTGTTCAGGCTTTCCCAGAGGCCGGAGGAGACCGTCTCGCGGGCGCGCCTGGCGTTCTCACGGGCGGCGCCGAGGGACCCCGCAATCGAGGTTGCGCTGTGCTTGTCGTAGGCGAGGGCGTGAAGCAGTTCCTCCAGCCCAAAATCCTCGCTCTGGGGGCGCGCCCCCATGACGCCGAGGAGCTCGCGGGCAACGCTGCGCCGCTCTTCGGTGGGCAGGTGGTTCAGGCGCTCCAGGTGCACGTCGAGGATGCGTGCCGTGCCATCGGCCCGTTCAACGTAGCGGCCGATCCAGAACAGGGACTCGGCAATTCGGCTAAGCATTTGCGGTTACCTCCTGCGCGTCAGAAATCTGCTGTTGCTGCTGTTCCGACTGCCGGTCCCGCCAGTTGCTCTCGACCGGCCAGACGGAGACCCGCTCACGGACGGTGATCGACTGCTGCGGCAGCCGTTCCACCGGCACCTGCGGGGAACCAGCCAGGACCCAGGTGTCCTTCGACCCGCCGCCCTGGCTCGAATTCACGATCAGCGACCCTTCCTTGAGGGCCACGCGGGTCAGACCGCCGGGCAGCACCCAGACGTCGTCGCCGTCGTTGACCGCGAACGGCCGGAGGTCCACGTGCCGTGGGCCGAACTTGTCGCCGCTGAGGGTGGGCACGGTGGACAGCTGCAGCACCGGCTGCGCGATCCAGCCGCGCGGGTCGGCGATGACGCGCTTGCGCAGCGCCTCAAGCTCTTCTTTGGACGCGTCCGGGCCGATGACCAGGCCTTTGCCGCCGGAGCCGTCAACCGGCTTGACCACGAGTTCGTCCAGGCGGTCCAGGACGTGCTCGCGGGCTTCCTTCTCCTCGAGCCGGAAAGTGTCGACGTTGGCGATCACCGGTTCCTCGCCGAGGTAGTAGCGGATCAGGTCCGGGACGTAGCTGTAGACGAGTTTGTCGTCAGCCACGCCGTTGCCCACCGCGTTGGCGATCGTGACGCCGCCGGCACGGGCGGCGTTGACCAGGCCGGGGCAGCCGAGCATGGAGTCAGAGCGGAACTGCAGGGGGTCGAGGAAGTCGTCGTCGATACGCTTGTAGATGACGTCCACGCGCTGTTCGCCGGCGGTGGTGCGCATGTACACCCGGTTGCCGCGGCAGATGAGGTCGCGGCCCTCCACGAGTTCCACGCCCATCAGGCCGGCCAGGAGGGTGTGTTCGAAGTACGCGCTGTTGAAGACGCCGGGGGTCAGCACCACCACTGTGGGGTCGTCCACGCCCGACGGCGCCGTCTTGCGCAGCGCCGAAAGCAGCCGGCGCGGGTATTCCTCCACCGGGCGGATGAGCTGCTGGCCGAAGGCTTCCGGCAGGCCCTTTGCCATGGCCCTCCGGTTCTCCAGCACGTAGCTCACGCCGGAGGGCACGCGGACGTTGTCCTCCAGGACCCGGAACGTTCCGGCGGCGTCGCGGACCACGTCGATGCCGGAGATGTGCACCCGCACGCCGCCGGCCGGTTCGAAGCCGTGCACGGCGCGGTGGAAGTGCGCGCTGGTGGTGATCAGCTGACGCGGGATCACGCCGTCGGACACCACGGTCATTTTGTCGTAGACGTCGTTCAGGAACGCCTCGAGGGCCCGGACCCGCTGGGCCACACCGCCTTCCAGCACATCCCATTCGTCGGCGGGGATGACGCGCGGCACGATGTCCAGCGGAAACGGGCGCTCCTCCCCCGCGAAGTCGAAGGTCACACCGCGGTCCAGGAACGTCCTCGCCATCGAGTCCGCCCGCGCGCTGACGTCTGCCAGGGACAGCTCCCGCAAGGCGCCCGCAACCTGGCCATACGACTGGCGTGCCTTTTGCCCGGGGGCAAACATCTCGTCGTAGGCGCCGGTGCGGCCGGCAGCCTCGGAGTAATCCTGGAATAGGTCAGACATGGTCATTAGCCAACCACCTTTTTGTTGCGAATTCATTTCCCGTCCCGCCCTGGCGTGTTGGCGGGCTTCCGGTTGGTCTTTGGCGGCGGCGTCCGGCAAGGTTGGGAGGTGCCAGACTTCCGACTTCCGCCACCGCTGCTGCTGCAGTTGCGCGGGATGACGCATCAGAACTTTACCCGGATTCTGCCCGGCCTGCTGACCGCCGTCGTCGCCCTGGCCTTCGCCTTCGCAATACACGCCGCCGTGCCCGCGCTGCCGGCCATGACCCTGGCCGTGGTCCTGGGCCTGCTGGCGGCCAACCTGCCCTGCACGGGGGTGTGGACGGCCGGCCGGGCGCGGCCCGGGCTGGACTTCGCCGGCAAGCACCTGATGCGCGGCGGCATCGTGCTCCTGGGGCTGAAGGTGAGCCTCTCGGACGTGCTGGGCCTCGGCTGGCTGGCCCTCCTGCTCATCGCGGCGGTCGTGGTGGTCAGCTTTGCCGGCACCTATGGGATTTCCCGGCTGTTCCGGCTTCCGGCCGACACAGCCCTGCTGATCGCCACCGGATTTTCCATCTGCGGCGCCTCGGCGATCGGCGCGATGGCGGCGGTGCGGCGGATTAGCCACCGTGACACAGTCCTCCCGGTCGCGCTCGTAACGCTGTGCGGGACGCTGGCCATCGGCGTGCTCCCGCTGCTGGTCCATCCGCTGCAGCTGAGCGCCGGGGCCTTTGGTGCGTGGACCGGCGCCTCAGTCCACGACGTCGGGCAGGTGGTGGCCACGGCGCAAACCGCGGGTCCGGCGGCACTGGCCCTCGCCGTCGTCGTCAAACTCACCCGTGTGATCCTCCTGGCGCCGATGGTGGCCTTGGCCGGGGCAGAGCAGCGGATCCGGCACCGACGTGAGGCAGGCGCCCGGGCCGGCGGCCCCGCGGCGGGCAAGCCTCCGCTTGTCCCACTGTTCGTCGTTGGCTTCATCGTGATGGTGGCGCTCCGCTCCAGCGGCTGGCTCTCCGGCGGCTGGCTGGAAGCAGCGGCCTGCCTGCAGGACGTGCTGCTGGGTGCTGCCCTGTTTGGCCTGGGATCAGCGGTGCGGATCCGCACCCTGCTGCACACCGGTGCCCGCGCCGTGCTGGCCGCCTTTGCGGCGTGGCTGCTGATTGCCGTCCTGGGGCTGGCCGCTGCGCTGCTCATGGTGCAGTAGCTGCCCGTGGTGCAGTAGCCCGCGTGATTCAATAGCGTGGTGTCGAATCAGAACCTCCAGCGCAACGAAGCGGCAGAGCGGTCCGCCCTGGTCACCACCCACAGCTACGACGTCTCGCTCGACGTCCGCAGCGCAGCGGATCCGGACACGGCCGGCTACACCAGCCGCAGCACCATCGCCTTCTCGGCAGCGAAGCCGGGCGCATCCACCTTCCTGGACTTCATCGCCGGGGACGTGCACAGCGTGGTCCTGAACGGCGTGGAACTGCCAGTGCCGGACGTGGTGGACGGGGCGCGGATCCGGCTGGACAACCTGCAGGCCGAGAACAGGGTGACGGTCACCGGAACTGCCCTCTACAGCAGTTCGGGCGAGGGCATGCACCGGTTCTTCGACCCCGCCGACGGCCAGTGCTACCTCTACACCCAGTACGAGCCGGCCGATGCCCGCCGGGTCTTCGCGAACTTCGAACAGCCCGACCTCAAGGCCCGGTTCACCTTCTCCGTCACCGCCCCGGCCGGCTGGGAGGTGGCCTCCAACGGTGCCGAGGCGGTGCGCTTGCCCCTGACGGAGGACGACGCCGCGGCCCGCTGGAACTTCGCCCCCACCCTGCCCATGTCCACCTACATCACCTCAGTGTTGGCCGGGCCCTACTTTAGGGCCGAGGACCACTGGAGCAGGACGGACGACGGCGGGACCCGCCTGGACGTGCCGCTGGCACTTTACTGCCGGGCCTCCATGGCGCCCTCGTTCGACGCCGCCGAGCTGTTCAGGCTCACCAAGCAGGGCCTGGACTTCTTCAACCAGCTCTTTGATTACCCCTATCCGTGGGGCAAGTACGACCAGGCCTTCGTCCCGGAATACAACCTCGGGGCCATGGAAAATCCCGGGCTGGTCACCTTCACGGAAAACTACGTGTTCACTTCCCGGGCCGCCGACTCGCAGTACCAGGGCCGTGCCAACACCCTGCTGCACGAGATGGCGCACATGTGGTTCGGTGACCTCGTGACCATGCAGTGGTGGGACGACCTGTGGCTGAAGGAATCCTTCGCGGACTACATGGGCACCCTCGGCGTGGACCGCGCCACGGACTGGGACACGGCCTGGGTCAACTTCGCGAACAACCGCAAGGGCTGGGCGTACGTCCAGGACCAGCTGCCCACCACCCACCCCATTGTGGCCGACATCCCCGATCTCGAGGCGGCCAAGCAGAACTTCGACGGCATCACCTACGCGAAGGGCGCCTCCGTCCTGAAGCAGCTCGTGGCCTACGTTGGCTTCGACGCCTTCATTGCCGGCTCCCGGCAGTACTTCAGGGAGCACGAGTACGGCAACACCACGCTGGCTGACCTGCTCGGCGCACTGGAGAGCGCCTCCGGCCGGGACCTCACCACCTGGGCCCGGCAGTGGCTCCAGACCTCGGGGATCTCCACGTTGAGCGCCGAGCTGGAGACGGCCGAAGCGCCGGACGGAACTGCGGCCCTCGGGCGTGTCACGCTCCGGCAGGACGCGCCCGATCCCGTGACCGGCCGGCAGGAGCCGCGCCCGCACCGGCTGCGCATCGGGCTCTACAACTTCGACGACGCCGGCATGCTGGTCCGGACTGATGCGGTAGAGATTGATCTGGCCGGCGCGGCCGAGGAAGTCACGGCCCTGTCCGGGAAGGCCCGGCCTGCCCTGCTCCTCGTCAACGATGAGGACCTGAGTTATGCCAAGGTGCGGCTGGATCCGGCCTCCGAGGTGACCGTCCGTTCCTCCCTGGACCGGATCAGCGACCCCATGGCCCGTGCCCTGTGCTGGTCCGCGCTGTGGAATTCTGCCCGGGACGGCATTACACCGGCTTCGCAGTATGTGGACGCTGTCCTCCGCTTCGCTGCCGCCGAGTCCGGAATCGGCGTCCTGCTGAACATCCTGGGCAACGCCACCATGGCCCTTGAACAGTACGTTCCGGCCACTGGCCGTGAAGCACTGCGGAAGTCCTTTGCCGAGGGCGCGGCACGGGAGCTGCGCGCGGCGGAGCCCGGCTCCGACCAGCAGCTTGCCTGGGCCAGGACACTCGCCGCGGTCAGCCGCGCGGACGGCAGCCAGTCCGGACTCCTGCGCGGGCTGCTGGACGGCAGCGAGCGGGTGCCCGGACTGTCCGTGGACGCCGAGCTCCGCTGGAGCCTGTGGCACGCCCTGGCGGCCCGGAGCCTGGCCACGGAGCAGGAGCTCGGCGCCGAGCTGGCCAGGGACACCACGGCCTCCGGGCGGGCAGGCCACGCCACGGCGCTGGCGGCCCGGCCCGAGGCGGCCGTGAAGGCCGCGGCCTGGGAAGCAGCGGTCCGCGGGACGGCGCTCTCCAACCAGCTGCTGAGCGCTACCATTGCCGGATTCAACACCGCTTCCGAAGAACTCCTGGACCCGTTTGTGGAGCCCTACTTCGAGTGCCTGGAAACGGTGTGGGCGGAGCGGAGCATCGAAATCGCAAGCCGGATCGTCCGCGGCCTCTACCCGGCCGTCCGGGACATGGGCCCGGCCGGGACCCCGGAGGACCATGCGGTGGTGGCACGCACCGACCGCTGGCTGGCAGAACACGCGGACGCCCCGCGTGCCCTGCGCCGGATCATCATCGAGCAGCGGAGCCACCTGCACCGCTCCCTGGCCGCCCAGGCACTGTCGGTGAAAACCTCATCGACTGCTCCGTAGGTGCCCTTATCACCCCTCAAAAGGGCGCCTACGGAGCAGTCGGCGGGTTTGTCCAAGGGCGTTAGGGCACCCGGTGCAGCCAGGCGTCCGTGCTGAACTTTGATGCGACACGCTCGCGGGCGGTTTCCAGCTCCTGGGCCGTGATCTCCGACGGCGTGGCCCCGTAGCGCTCGGCGAACACCTCCGTCATGGCCGCTACGATCTCCGCCCGGGCCAGGCCGGTCTGGCGGCGCAGCGGGTCCACGCGTTTCTTGGCGCTGGTGGTTCCCTTGTCCGAGAGCTTTTCCTTGCCGATCCGGAGCACGTCCACCATCTTGTCGGCGTCAATGTCGTAACTCATGGTCACGTGGTGCAGCATGCCGCCGTTGGCGAGCCGCTTCTGCGCTGCCCCGCCGATCTTTCCCTGGCCGGTGGCGATGTCGTTGAGCGGGACGTAGAAGGCGTCGATGCCGAGCTTCTTCAGGGCGGCCATCACCCAGGCGTCGAGGAACGCGTAGGAGTCGGCGAAGCTTATTCCGTCCACGAGCGTCTGCGGCAGGTAAAGCGAATAGGTGATGCAGTTGCCGGCCTCCATGAACATCGCTCCCCCGCCGCTGATACGGCGGACCACGGTGATGCCGTGCCGGGCCACGCCGTCGGGATGCACCTCATTGCGGTAGGACTGGAAGCTGCCGATCACCACCGACGGTTCCTCCCAGTCCCAGAAGCGGATGGTGGGGTTGCGGCGGCCGGCGCCGACCTCCTCAGTGAGCACCTCGTCCAGCGCCACGTTCAGGTGCGTCGGCAGCACGCCGGGGGCGATGATGTTCCAGTGGTGGTCCGTCCATGCGGTAGCCTCGGCCAGCGCCCTGCGGACGGCGATGGCCACGGCGTCGGCCGAGAACCCGAACAGTACGGCGTCCTCCGGGAGGGCGGCCTCCACGGCGGCGGCGATGTCGGCCGCCGTCGAACTTTCCGGCAGTCCCACGAGGGCGCCGTTAATGGCCAGGAGGGCCTCGTCCGGTTCGAGGAAGAAGTCGCCGCTGAGGGAAACGTCCGTGAAGGCGCCGTCCTCGACGTCGAGATCCACCACCACGAGCTTGCCGCCCGGGACCTTGTACTCACCGTGCAGCCCTCGGGCCGCCTCTCTCCCTGCAGATGTTGGCGTGGCAGTCATGCCTTCCATCCTGCCCCACAAACGCGAAAAGCCCACACCGTTGCCGGTGCGGGCTTTCCAAAGAACCTTGGGGAGAAGTGAACTACTTCTTGCCGCCGAAGCCCTTGAAGCGAGCGTTGAAGCGCTCGACGCGGCCAGCGGAGTCCATGATGCGCTGCTTGCCCGTGTAGAACGGGTGGGACTCGGAGGAGATTTCGACGTCGATGACCGGGTAGGTGTTGCCGTCTTCCCACTCGATGGTCTTCGAGGAAGACACGGTGGAGCGGGTCAGGAACTTCGTGCCGGAGGCCAGGTCGTTGAAAACAACAGCTTCGTACTTCGGGTGGATATCAGACTTCATAATGGGACCTTTTGTTCACGCAACTGGATTTTGCCAGTTGCCAGGTATGAATGGGATGGCTTCCATTCGTGATTCGGCCAGCCGCGAGGCCAGCAAAAAGCACAGGGGAACCAGCTATCAATCATAGCGGATGGCGGAGGAACTAACGAACCATCGTTCCGGCGGGTTCAGGCCCGCGGCCGCAGTTCCCAGAATGCGACGGCGGACGCCGCTGCCACGTTGAGCGAGTCCACGCCCGCGCGCATCGGGATCTTCACGGCGAGGTCGACGGCGGCCAGCGTCTCGGCGCTCATGCCGGCACCTTCCGTGCCCAGCACCAGGGCGAGCCGCTCCGGGTTGCCTGCCGCCAGTTCGTCCAGGTCCACGGCGTCGTCAGTGAGTTCCATGGCCGCCACGGTGAAGCCCTGTTCCTTGAGGAGGGTCAGGTCCTGCGGCCAGCTGTCCAGCCGGGCCCAGGGCACCTGGAAGACAGTGCCCATGCTGACGCGGACGCTGCGGCGGTACAGCGGGTCGCCGCAGCGGGGCGAGACCAGGACGGCGTCGACGTCCAGCGCCGCTGCCGACCGGAAGATGGCCCCCACGTTGGTGTGGTCCACGATGTCCTCGAGCACTGCCACGCGCCGGGCGCCTGCCAGCAGTTCCGGCAGCGGGACCGGCGCCGGGCGGTGCATGGCCGCCATGGCTCCGCGGTGCAGGTGGAATCCGGTGATTTCCTCCAGGAGGCCGGCGCTGCCGATATAGGCGGGAACATCGGGGTATTGCTCGAAGATGTCGGCGAGGTCCGGCATCCACTTTTCGGCCAGGAAAAAGGACCGCGGCCGGTGCCCGGCGGCGAGGGCGCGCCGGAGGACACGGGAGGATTCGGCGATGTACATGCCCTCGGCGGGTTCGCGGAGCTTCCGCAGGTGGACATCCGTCAGCTGCGTGTAGTCGGCGACGCGTGGATCCGCGGCAGACTCGAGATAGTGGAAAGTCACCGGGCGGTCATTTCGGGAATCACGTGTATTTCATCAATCATTTGAGCAGGTTCGCAATTAGGAAGCCGAGTGCCACCAGGCCGAGTGCAAAGATGACGCCGCGCAGGACAGGCGGGGAGAGCCGGCGGCCCACCTTGGCGCCGACGAGGCCGCCGATGAGGGAGCTGACGGCGATGATGGCCACCACTGCCCAGTTGATCCGGTCGAAGGCAAACAGCAGATAGGAGGCGGCCGCGATCAGGTTCACGCCCAGCACCAGGACGTTCTTCATGGCGTTGGCGTTCTGGATGGTGCCCGTCATGAACACGCCGAGGATGCCCACCAGCAGGATTCCCTGGGCCGCGACGAAGTAGCCGCCGTACACTCCGGCGAGGAAAACAAGCACCACCAGCAAAATGCCGTGGTGCTTGTCGCGGAGGGCATGCTCGGGGTTTTCCTCGCGGTTCCGCACCCACCGTTGAAGCCTGGGCTGGAACACCACCATCAGCAGGGCCACGACAATGAGCACCGGCGCCGCGTAGTGGAAGACCTTCTCCGGCAGATGAAGCAGGAGCCAGGCGCCGGTGATGCCGCCCAGCAGGGAAGCCGGGAGCAGCCGCAGGAGTTGCCGGCCGCGGCCCTTGAGCTCGCGGCGGTAACCCCACGCGCCCGCGGCGCCACCGGCGACGAGGCCCATGGCGTTGCTCATGGAGGCCGTCACCGGTGCGAGGCCCAGGGCGATCAGCACCGGGAAGGTGACAAGGGTTCCGGACCCGACAACGCTGTTGATGGTGCCGGCCCAGAGGCCGGCGAAGAACACAAGGATGCCGCTGAAAAACTCCACGCTCTGCCGCCCGCGCCGCTAGCGGCGGGCGGTTGCTGCGTAACGGCCGGCGTTCACCGTGACGTCGAGGGGCAGGCCGAAGGTCTCGCTCAGGTTGCCCGAGGTGAGGACCTCTTCGACCGGGCCGGCAGCCACCACTTCGCCGTCGCGCATGAGCATGGCGTGGGTGAAGCCCGGGGGAACTTCTTCAAGGTGGTGGGTGACCAGCACTATCGCCGGGGCGTCCTCGTCCATGGCCAACTGGCTAAGGCGGTGCACGAGGTCCTCGCGGCCACCGAGATCCAGGCCGGCGGCAGGCTCGTCGAGCAGCAGCAGTTCGGGGTCGGTCATGAGGGCCCGGGCAATCTGGACGCGCTTGCGTTCCCCCTCGGACAGCGTGGAGAACTTGCGGTTCAGGAGCGGGCCCATGCCCCAGTCGTTCAGGAGGGCGAACGCACGGCGTTCGTCGTCCTTCTCGTAGCCCTCGCGCCAGCGGCCGGTCACGCCGTAGGCGGCAGTGACGACGACATTGAGTACCGTCTCGTATTCGGGAATTTGGTTCGCCAGGGCGGCCGAGGAGAGGCCGATCCGCGGCCGCAGCTCGAAGACGTCCACCTTGCCGAGGCTTTCGTCCAGGATGCCGGCGATGCCGCTGGTGGGGTGCAGCCTCGCGGCCGCGATCTGCAGCAGAGTGGTCTTGCCGGCGCCGTTGGGGCCGAGGATGACCCACCGCTCGCCTTCACTGACCTGCCAGTCCACCTTGCTCAGGAGCGTTTTGGCTCCGCGCACAACGCTGACGGCGGCCATTTCAAGAACATCACTCATAGAAGTAGACACTAGGACAAAACACCTTGCGACTGATAACCGGCCCGCAATCGGCCGCGATAGCGCTGCACGGCATCGGCGTTGCCGCACCGGGCTGAGCAGTACCCACGGTTGCCGCCACGGCTGGTGTCGGCGAATACGCGGCCGCAGTCCCGCAGGGCGCAGACGCCAAGCCGTTCACCGGCCGCCTCCGTCATGAAGATGGCCAGCCCGCCGGCGGTCACCGCACGCACTCTTTCGACCACGGTTTCGCTGGCGTCGGCAAAATGAAGATGCGGGAGCATGCCGTCGTGCGTAGTCAGAAACACGCGCCGCACGCCCCCGGCCAGCAGGTCATTGACTGCAGAGCAGCGGGCCCCCTGGTCCTCGGCGGCGAAAACCGTCTGCAGCCGGATTGCCCGCTCCCGCAGTTCGTCCTGGTTGGCGGCTGTGACCCTGGGCGAGCGGAACAGGTGGCTTGTCAGGAGATCCTGCAGCGCACCGCTGTCCCACAGGCCGTCCGCGAGCATGTTGACGAGGGACTCCGCCAGCCGCACACCGTGCATGTTGTCATGGTTGAACTGCATAAACCCATGACAACACAGTTGTCCTGTGGAGTTTTCCGCAACGAGCATCTGTCCGAGGGGACCATCCGAGTTGACCAACACCGCCGAAGCAACCCGTTCCACCCAGCGCCGCATTGTGCGGACCTTGTCGGTCGCCCAGATCTTCTCCGGCCTGGGCAACGGCTCAACCCTGGCCCTGGGCTCCATCCTTGCTGTTGACCTGTCGGGATCCGAGGCGTGGGCCGGGTCCGTCAACACCGCCCTCACCCTCGGCACCGCAGTCACGGCGATTCCGCTCTCCCGCCTGGCCCTTCAGCGAGGACGCCGGGTGGCCCTCACCACCGGCCTGGCCGCGGCGATCGCTGGCACCTTCCTGATGGTCGCCGCCGTCACCACGGAACTGTTTGTGCTCCTGCTTGGCGGGGCCTTCCTGGTGGGACTGGCTTCCGCGGTGAACCTGCAGGCCCGCTTCGCCGCCACTGACCTGGCCGAGCCCGCCCATCGGGGACGGGACCTCTCCCTGGTGGTGTGGGCAATCACCATCGGGGCTGTCGCCGGGCCCAACATGGTGGCTCCCGGGGCCGTCCTGGCAGGCTGGCTGGACATCCCGCCCGCTGCCGGACCCTTCCTGATTTCCGCGCTGGGGATGGTGGTGGGCGCTGCCATCGTGGCGCTGGCCCTCCACCCGGACCCGCTCCTGACCCGGCGCGGCCTCGACGGGGAAGACCTGCTTCCCGTGGCACAACGCTCGGGTGCCTGGCGGGAGGGCTGGCGGATCGTTAGGGAACACCCCACCGCCCGCGGGGCGGTCACAGCGGTCATTGCCGCCCACGCGGTGATGGTGGCCGTCATGTCCATGACGCCGCTGCATATGCAGCACCACGCCGGGCACTCCGCCGGCGCCCCCGACACCATCGCGCTGATCGGCCTCACCATCTCGCTCCACATCGCGGGCATGTATGCTCTGTCACCGCTGATGGGCGCCCTCACCGACCGGCTCGGACCGCGCACCACCGCGCTGGCAGGCCTGCTGACTTTGCTCGCGGCTGTGGCACTGACCGGACTGGCGGCCCAGAGCGTGGGCTCGGTGACCGTCGGCCTGATCCTCCTGGGGTTGGGCTGGTCGGCGACCACCGTCGCCGGCTCCACCCTGCTTGTCGCCTCCCTGACGCCTGCGGAGCGCATTCCCGTCCAGGGGTTCTCGGACGCCACCATGTCCCTGGCCGGGGCGGTGGGAAGCGCGGCGGCGGGGCCCATAATGGGCCTGGCCGGCTACTCCGGCGTCAGCGCCTTGGCGGCGGCAGTCGTCGCGGCCGCGGCCGTGGCACTGCTACGGCTGCGCGTCCGGAGCTGACGAATCAGCAGCGGGCAAACTGTTCGGCGCCCGGCCGTTGAGCGCTCCGGGGCGACTTTCCGCAGGACCGTGCCGGGCTGCGTCGGTAAACATGGCCACCGCTGCAACAGCCAGCGCGACCCCGAGGGAAGCCACGACATCGGTGAGCCAGTGATAGCCCAGATACAGCCGGCTCAAGCCAACCAGCGCGGTGAGTGCCAGGGCCGCAGAGAACCCAAGAACCGCCGTCGTACGCGTTCCGGACCGTGACAGGACGAGGTAGGCGAGCACTACCGTGAACACCCCGATTCCCACGGTGTGGCCCGAGGGGAACGAGAGCGCGTCGTCCGGGCCGAGCAGGAAGTCCGACGACGGCGGGCGGGACCGGCTGACAAGTTGCTTGATGAGGGTGGTCACCACCACGGCCAGCACCATGGCACCTGTGAGCACCGCCGGGCGCCACAATTCGCGCTTCCAGACGGCCCATACGAGGGCAAACACGGCGCCAATCACGGTCAGGACTTCCGGCGCTGTCACTATAGTCAGGCCGGCCAATAGTGCGGTGGCGGCGGGACTCCGGGAATCTACCATCACGCTGTGTACAGGTCCGTCCATGGCGGCCAGCCCGGAGTCCGACTGGATGGCAGCGAACATGAGCCAGAAAACTGCGTCACCAGCCACCAGGAGAGCCCCGGCCCACCCGAAAAGCGCGTGCTGCGACGCGCTCGGCGTTGGTGCCGGGCGCAGACGGGCAATCAGGGCAGAGATCATCCGACTATTTTGCCGGACCGGCCTCCGGGTTGGCCGGACGTTTGCTGGGAGCCGGCTGAGGACCGCTGCCGCGCAATGGATTCGGGCGGCGGCGCCACGCTGGATAAGATTACAGCCATGACTTCGAACGTGACTGCGGTCAGCTATGGCCTGAAACTGTCCCCCTCGGAACCGGAAAACCTGCGGTCCCTGCTGGCGGACTCTGGTGCCACTTTTGCGGCTGCCTCCAGCTCAGGCGACGGACGCTTTGAGGTCTGCACCCTGGACTTTTCCGTGCCCTCCGGATCCGCCGCCGACATCGCCGGCCTGCGGCATGCGATTGCCGCCGGCAAGGCGCGCGCCGAGCGGACCGGAGTGGGCACCGCCATCGTGCCCGCTGAACTGCGGAAGGCGGAGCGCAAGCTCCTCATCATGGACGTCGACTCCACCCTCATCCAGCAGGAGGTCATCGAGCTCCTCGCCGCCTATGCCGGTAAGCGCGACGAAGTCACCGCCGTCACCGAAGCAGCCATGCGCGGAGAACTCGACTTCGCGGAAAGCCTTCACGCCCGGGTGGCCGTCCTCGCAGGGCTGCCGGCCGCCGTCGTCGACTACGTCCGGGCGGAAGTGCAGCTGAGTGAGGGAGCCGCAGAGTTGGTGGCCGCGTTCAAGGCCGCAGGCCATGCCGTGGCGGTAGTGTCCGGCGGCTTCAACCAGATCCTGCGCCCCATCGCCGAGGACCTCGGCATGGACTACTGGATCGCCAACGAACTGGAGATTGTGGACGGCTTCCTGACCGGCAAGGTCCTCGGCGCCGTGATCGACCGCGCCGCCAAGGAAAAATACCTCCGCGAATGGGCGGCCGCCGAGGGCATCGCGCTGGAGCACACCATCGCGGTGGGTGACGGCGCCAATGACCTGGACATGCTCGGCGCCGCGGGCATCGGGGTGGCCTTCAATGCCAAGCCCGCCGTCCGCGCCGTGGCCGACGCAGCCATCAACATGCCCTACCTCGACGCGGTGCGGCACATCGCCGGCGTCTGAACGGCCGGAACTAGAAGCCCGACGGCGGCGTGAACTGGCTTGCCGTGAAGACAGCCCCGCCGGGGTCCCTGACCAATGCGGTCCGTGTCCACTCGGTGTCGTCCTGCCCCAGGACCTGGCCGCCAAGGCGCTCCGCCTCCTTCACGGCCCGGTCCCGGTCCGCCACCGTGAAGGTCACATGCCAGTGCGGTCGCTCGCCCGGGGCAGCCGGTGCCACCCAACCCACGGCGTCCTCGAAGCCGGCCGGCACGGCGTCTCCCGATTGCCGGGCCCGGATATCGGGGTCGATGGTGGCCTCCAGATGGTCGCCGTACCCGGGGCGGCGGATCATGATGCCGAAGTCGAGGCGGTCGAACTCCCAGCCGAACGCCCTGGCGTAGAAATCCGCGGCGGCATCCGTGTCCGCCGTGTGGAGGTCGCTGAAGTTCCAGCCGCCCGGGAGGTTGACGGCTTGGGCGCCCGGCCGCTCCCCTGCCTGCCAGATACGGAACTCCGCCCCCTCGGGGTCGGCCAGCGCGGCCCGTACGCCTCCAACGCCTGTATCGGCCGGAGCTGATTTCAGGGTAGCCCCGGCTGACAGCAGGTGCCGCACCGCAGCATCCGCATCGTCGACTGCAATGTATGTGTTCCAGGCCGGGACACCGTGGGGACCGGGCCCCAAGCCGGTGATGGCGCCCGTCTCTTGGCCCTCGAGCCGGGCCACTGCATAACTTCCGGTGTCACCGGCCGGCGCCGCACCGGCGTCGAACTCCCAACCCAACAGTCCCCCGTAGAACTTCATGGCTGCTTCCACGTCGGGCTGCTGGCAGTCCACCCAGCACGGCACGCCGGCCGGATAGCTCCGCTTCGGTTCTGCTGCGTCCTGTGCCATGGCTATGACCCTAGGCGTCACAGGCCGCCCGGACAACGCCTGTGCGGCGTGATTTAGGCGCCAGTGAGGAGACAGCGAAGACCCGGCGCTGATGCGCCGGGCCTTCGTACAGGGGTCCGCCGCGGGAAACCCGCGCCAGCAGAGACTACTGGGCGTTCTTGCCGAAGTAGTCCGCGCCGCCGGCGTATTCCGTGTGACCGGACTCGACGTCGGCGGTGGCCATGCTGGCAACCACTGCGGCGAACTCCTCCACGGAGTAAAGCTTTCCGGCCTCGGCGCGGCGGGCCTCGATGGCACCCGGGTTGGAGCGGTCCAGCAGCGTGGCAGTCACGGTACCCTCGATCATGTCGCCGGACACGACCACCAGGGAGATGCCCTTGTCGGCCAGGTTCGGCAGGAGCTCACGCAGCGCGTCCTCGCCGGCACGCTTGCTGCGGGCCACGGGCTCGTACTCCGGCATGGTGGGGACCGAGTTGATGAAATGCGCCTGGTGGCTGGTCACGAATACCACGCGGGAGCCCTCCTTCATGAGGGGCGCGGCGGCGTTGAGCATGTTGACCTGGGCGTCGCGGTTGAGCTTGAGGGCGTAGTCCTCCTCCATGCCGGATTCCATGCCGCCGGAGGCGTTGAGGACCAGAACGTCGAGCGAGCCGAAGTTTTCCATGGCGGCGCTGGCCAGCGCCTGCACACCTTCGATGCTGGTCAGGTCGGCGCCCACGGCGACGGCACGGCCGCCGTCGGCCTCAATGCCGGCCACCACCTTGTTGGCGCGCGGCGCCTTCTGGCGGTAGTTAACAACGACGGCGGCACCCTCGCCGGCGAGGATCTTGGCAACTTCGGCGCCGATGCCGCGCGAAGAACCGGTGACGATGGCTGTCTTGTTGTCCAGCTGTCCCATATGGGCTCCCTTGTCTAAAGCTATAACTTTGTTCAAAACGTCTAATTACTGATGACCTGAAGTCCATCATGCCAGCGGCCGCGCCGGTTTCCTTTGTCGGTACGCCACAAAGAAGCCGACGGCCAGCAGTGGGCGAAAGTTGCCCTGGTGTCTCGGCCCGGTGCCCAGTGCCTTGTGCCTGGTGTCTAGTGACCCATGCCGAGGCCGCCGTCGACCGGAATCACGGCGCCGGAAATATAGGCGGCTTCGTCACTGGAGATCCAGCGAACGACGTTGGCCACCTCGGAGGCGTCGGCGAAGCGCCCGGCAGGGATGCTGGACAGGTAATCCTTCTGGGTTGCTTCCGGCAGTTCTGCCGTCATGTCCGTGTTGATGAACCCGGGAGCGACGACGTTCGCAGTGATCCCGCGCGAACCGAGCTCGCGGGTCAGGGAACGTGCAATGCCCACGAGGCCGGCCTTGGAGGCGGAGTAGTTGATCTGCCCCGGCGCGCCGTACAGGCCCGAAACGGAGGAGATGAGCACCACGCGGCCCCGACGCAGCCGGATCATGCCCTTCGAGGCGCGCTTGATGACGCGGAAGGCTCCGGTCAGGTTGGTGTCAATGACGGACGTGAAGTCGTCCTCGCTCATGCGCAGCAGCAGCGTGTCCTTGGTGATGCCGGCGTTCGCCACCAGCACCTCAACGGGGCCGTGGGCGGCCTCCACCTCGGCGAACGCAGCGTCAACGGAGGCTTCGTCGGTCACGTCGGCTTTGACGCCCAGCACACCCTCCGGCAGCTTGGATTCGCTGCGGTAGGTTACGGCCACCTTGTCCCCGTTGGCCACGAATGCCTCCGCGATGGCCAGGCCGATGCCGCGGTTGCCGCCGGTGATGAGGACGCTGCGGGCCGTGGTTGCTGCTTCAGACATGTGTGCTCCGGTTTTCTGCGGAGCATGGCTCCGCCGTGGTGGCTGGATTTTTGACTGCCTCCGATCTTATCGCCCGATTGGGAGCCTCCTGTGGATGGTGAGAGAATTGGGGTAGCCATTGGAGCGTGATCAAACAGTCGTGACATCTGAACCCCAGCCCGGTCAGCAGTTGCCCGGGAAGCGTGACGCCACCTCCGGTCATCCGGAAGTAATCAGCATCACGGACGCCGCCGCAGCGCATTCCGAAGACATGCGGGAGCGCATGATCAAGTACGCCCTTGCCATGGCCATCCGCATGGTGTGCCTGATCCTGATCTTCGTGGTGGACGGCTGGTTCAAGCTGGTTGCGGTGGCGGGTGCGGTATTCCTGCCCTGGATCGCGGTGGTGATCGCCAACGGTTCGGACAAGGCGGAGATCCACAGCGACGCGCTGCTCGACTACACGCCGTACGCTGAGCTGGGGGCAGCCGAGGAATCCGGCACTCCGGAGAGCTCCGACACGGACGATGAACCGACGGTGCTCCAGGGCGAACTCATCACCAATGACGAAGAAGAAGAAGACGACGGCCGGGGACAGAAAGCTTCATGAACATTTTCAACCTGGGTGGCGGCAGCAGCGATCTTGCCGGGCCGGCGTCCACGGCCACGTGCTCCCGCAAAGCCTGCCGGGCCGACGCGTCCTGGCAGCTGCTCTGGAACAACCCCAAGATCCACACGCCTGACCGCCGCAAGGTGTGGCTCGCTTGCGGTGAGCACAAGGCGTGGCTGGAGGACTACCTGCAGACGCGCGGCCTCTGGAAGGAAACCGTGCCGCTCGAGCCCGCAGAGACCGGCGGGAACAGCTGAATGTACAAGTTCCTGTTTTCCAGCAAGTGGCTGGGCTACCTCTTGCTGGCCGCAATCTTCGCCACCGGCTGCGTCTTCCTCGGCCGCTGGCAGATGGACCGCCGCGCCGAGACCCTGGCCGAGATCCAGCGAGTCACGTCCAACTACTCGGCCACTCCCATCACGTTTGACCAGGCGCGCGACGAGTTCAATCAGCTGGACCCGTCGCGGGAATGGACCCAGGTTAAGCTCCAGGGCAGGTACGACGTCGACGGGCAGCGGATCGTGCGCAACCGCCCGCTCAACGGCCAGCCCGGGTACGAGGTGGTGGTGCCGTTCAAGCTCGTGTCGGGCGAGACCGTGGTGATTGACCGGGGCTGGCTGCCGATCGGCAACAAGACACCTGGACGGCCGGACACGATTCCTGCGCCGCCGTCCGGGCAGATCACGGCGGTGGTGCGGCTCAAGCACAGCGAACCCACACTGCAGCGCGGTGCCCCGGAAGGCCAGCTCGCCTCCATTGACCTGCCGGCCTACTCCGCCGAACTGGGCTCCCCGCTCCTCACCGGCGCCTACGGGCAGCTCGCGTCGGAGACGCCCACGGTGGCGGACATGCCGCAGCCGTTTCCGATGCCCTCGGTGGACGAGGGGACGCACCTGTCCTACTCACTCCAGTGGTTCGCCTTTGGCGTCCTCATGTTTGTGGGCTTTGGTTATGCGGCCCGGCAGCAGGCGCGAAACGCCGCCATGGACGCCGAGGATGCCGAGTTGTCGGAGGGCGAGGCTGCCACCACCGCCGCGGGAGCCCGCCGTCGTCCACCGGCGCCCCGGAAGCGCAAGCGCCCGACGGCGGAGGAAGAGGAAGACGCGATCCTGGATGCACAGGGCTACTGAGAACAGGAGCACTGAGATGCTTGCCGACCCGGTCGCCAACGTTCGCCGCGCTCTGACAGCAGCGGGCGCCCGCGACACAGTGACGGTTCTTCCGGGCGCGGTCCCGACGGCGGCCGCCGCGGCTGATGCCCTTGGTTGCGACGTTGCGGCCATCACCAACAGCCTGGTGTTCGAAGTGGACGGCACTCCCCTGCTGATCCTCGCCAGCGGCGCCGCGAAAGTGGACGTGCGCCTCGTCGCCTCCCAGCTGGGGACGGGACGGATCCGCCGTGCCGCGCCGGACTTCGTCCTGCAGCACACGGGCCAGGAAGTGGGCGGGGTTGCGCCGGTAGGCCACCCGGCCAAAATCCGCACGCTGCTGGACACCTCACTCGAAGAGTATGCGACGCTCTGGGCCGGGGCCGGCGACCACCACTCGATGTTCTCCATCAGCTTCGGCGAGCTGCAGCGCATTACGGACGCCCACGCGCTCCGGGTGCGTTGAGTGTCAGTCGTTTGGGGGTCGGGTCGCCCGTGAGTCAGGCGTGGAGGGTTGGCCGATAGATGAGCTCCAGAGTGTGTCCGTCGAGCGTGCGGCTCTCGATCAGCTCGAGGTCGAAGTCGGCGGCGCCCTGGAAGACCGGTTCTTCTCCGGTCTGACCGGTGATTACAGGAAAGAGAGTCAGTTGGACGCGGTCGACCAGGCCGGCGGCCATCAGCGCCCGGTTCATGGACAGGCTGCCGTGTGAGCGCAGTGGCACTGCTGACTCTTCCTTGAGCCTGGCGACAACGTCGACTGCGTCGCCGCTAACGACAGCCGCGTCCGGCCAGTCGAGCGGTTCTTGAAGCGTTCTCGAGACGACCGTTGCCGGCAGGTTCGTCATCCGCGTGACCCATGGGTCACGGACCTCGGACTCCTCGCTGCTCGAGGCCATCATCCCGGCGAACGCCCGATACGTGTTGGCCCCGAAGACCATCCGCTGCTCCTCGACGTACAGGGCGAGGCGGTGCTCGAGCAGCTCGGGGCCTTGCTTGCCCCAGTAACCGCCCCAGTTGCCCCTGTGGGAGCCGAAACCATCGAGGCTGGCAAAGACGTCGAAAGTGTAGATAGCGGTCATGATGCTCTCCTCGGGTGCGGCTGATCGGGTTTGCAAATGCAGCTGTCACGGCGGGAAGAGCCTAGCTACCGAAGCGAAGGATTACCACCAGGCTGTTCAGTAACGATTGCCCGCACGCGGCGTCGCGGTGCAGGTATTCTGGAGCCAGTGATTCTTCATACTTCTCTCTAGCTCACAGCCGCTGCCCTCTCGCGGCAGTGCTACCGCGTTCCGTTCCGGAGCGGTGATCCGGTGTGTCCGCCGAGGGAACTCGACTACGGGTTCCCAGTGCGACGTACACATCCGCATCATTCTTGGGAGATCAATTGAGCACCACATCCATTCCACGCACATCCATTCTGCAGCCTGCTGCCACTCCTGGCCGGGACGCACTGAAGCCCGACTGCAGTAACTGCTTCGCGCTGTGCTGCACCGCCTTCGGCTTTTCACGTTCAGCCGACTTCGCCATCGACAAGCCGGCGGGTACGCCGTGCCCCAATCTCGCCGCCGACTTCTCCTGTGGCATCCACGACCGGCTGCGCCCGCGCGGCTTCCGTGGCTGCACCGTTTTCGACTGCTTCGGCGCGGGCCAGGCTGTGTCGCAGGGGCTGTTCGACGGCGTCAGCTGGCGCGAAAAGCCGGAGAGCAGGTCCGGCATGTTCGCAGCCTTCAAGATCATGCGGCAGCTTCACGAGATGCTCTGGTACCTGGCGGAGGCGCAGGAACGAGCCTTTGACGCAGACACCGGCACCGCTGTGCAGGAGCTGCGGCTCACCATCAGCAAACTCACGAAAGGACCAGTGGCCGGGCTGCTCGCCCTCGGCGTCGAGACACTTCACAGCCGGGTGCGGCAGGTGCTGGCGGAGGTCAGCGAGGAAGTCCGGGCCGCCTTCTTCGCCTCGGGCGACGAGCTTGAAGAACGGCTGCAGCCTCAGGCGGACCTAGCGGGCGTGGACCTCCGGACGCTCCGGCTCTGCGGCGCCAACCTTCGGGGCGCCTGCCTCATTGCGGCAGACCTGCGCGGCGCTGATCTGGCCGGAGTGGACCTGCTGGGCGCCGACCTGAGGGATGCACGGCTGGAAGGCGCCGAGTTGTCCCGCGCCCTCTACCTGACGCAGCCGCAGCTCAACAGCGCGCGGGGCAACCCTGAGACACGGCTGCCCGGCGGACTTGAAGTTCCCGGGCGCTGGCACGTCAATCAGAACCACGCTGAAACGTGGACAGCGTGACGAGGCTCAGGTAGTCCTCGTTCAAGAGGCCCTCAACGCCGTCGGGCAGGGGTACCACACGCTCAGCCCGTTCATTCCCGGTGGGGTCGTGAGTGGAAGTAGTTGTTGCGGCGGGGTTTTCGGTGGGGGTCGAGTTCTGGTGGGGGTTTGAACCAGGGCACCTCGTTGGTGACTTCGATGTGCCAGTGTTCTTTGTGGATGAGGTGATGGTGATGGCTGCAGAGCAGGACGCCGTTGCCGGTGCTGGTGGTTCCGCCGCGGGACCAGTAGGTGATGTGGTGGGCTTCGCACCACGCGGCGGGGATGGTGCAGCCGGGGAACGCGCAGCCCTGGTCCCGGGCCATGATGGCTTTGCGGATGTGGGGCGGGAAGACGCGTGAGGCGCGCCCGATGTCCAGGATCCTGCCCTGGCCGCCGAGGACGACGGGGATGATGTCGGCGTCGCAGGCTATTTTGCGGATCGTGGCCGGGTTCACCGGCCCGCCGAACGCGAACAATGCCGTGCCTTGACTGGATCGGCCGGTGCTGCTCCGGCCGGCGGTAGCGGGCTGCGGACCCTCAGCGCTCTGGCCCCATTGAGCACTCTGGGCCCATTGTGTGTCCTGCCGGTGTTGGAGGTCGGCGAGGAGGTCGCGGTAGTTGATGGTGGCCAGGATCTGGGGCCGGTGGCCGCCGTTGGCCGGCAGGGTGTCGGTGGTGAGCACAGTTTGCAGCGCGCCGACGAGCCCGTCGAGCCGCTTCTGCCCCTGTGACCGGTGATCCAGGGAGATTTCCGGGACGCCGTCGGTGGCCCAGCCGTCAAGGCCAGCCGGTTCCACGTTCCCTGGCCCATCACTGCCCGCCCCGCTGCTTGGCCCGTCACTGCCTGGGCCGTCACTGTTTGGTCCGTCGGCGCTGGTCCCGTCGGTCCCAGTGCCGTGGCTGGGTGCCGGGGTGCGGGGGTTGGTGGCGGTGTTCATGACGGTGGTGATGGTTTCGAACTGTTCGGCGGTGGCGAAGATTTCCAGGTGCTGCAGGCCGTGTTTGGGGCGGCGGATGAAGGCGCCCTGGATTTGGCGGAGGGCCGCTTCGGAGGGTTCGGTTCCGTCCTGGTCGATCGCCTCGGCCCAGTGTTTGTGGCGACGCGGGTGAGGAAGTCGGCGTCGTTCTCGACGGCGGCCAGGGTCAGGTCGTGTTCCATTGCGGCTGTATGGTCCGGGGTGGTGAAATGCCGTGCCCGGTCCATGGCCAGAGTGATGGTGGTCGCCGCGCGGGAGCTGATCTGGGCGGTATCGACCGCGGCCGCGAGCTCCTCATACCTCGGGGGGAGTTGTTGCCCGCCGAAACCGGTCCTGGGCAGGACCGCGTCGGCCAGTCCGATCCGCCGGCGGGCTTCGGCGGAGCTGATCCGCAGCCTGTCCCGAAGGAGCTCCACGGTGTTCCGGGACCCGTCATCCCCCGGCAAAGTATCAGACACCGGGGACGGCGACGAGGGACGATGCCGCGGCGGTGAGCGCAGCGGTGCGGGAACGGTCCACCGCGCCGGCGGCGAGCACTTGCAGACGCTCCACCCGCCGAGAGAGCTGCTCGAGCCGGTCCGCGAAATCCGCGGCCTGCCCGAAACCCCACAACGCAGTGTCCTCGGCAGTGATCGTGTCCGGTTCCAGCAAAGCCAAGGCCTGATCAACCACGTCCCCCTCGACGACACTGGCGCCACCGCCAACAGGAACGCTCTGAAGGGCGTTGGCACCAACGGAAACCGGCTCAGAAGCCAACCCACCGGCACCCGGCCCTAAGGCCCGGTGTTCGGTGAATCCCCCAACGGCTTCCATAGAAACAGTCTGATCAGGGCGTCTGACATTATTAGCCCCCCCGGCCATGTCAGTGAGCGCAGGCAACCGTCCGCCGTCGTTCTTCCGGACGGAAGCCAACCCACCGGCACCCGACCCTAAGGCCCGGTGTTCGGTGAATCCCCCAACGACTTCCACAGAAACAGTCTGATGAGGGGGTCTGACATTAACGGACCTCTAGCGAGGCCGGGCAGGCATATCTGCGTGCTGGCGGCAGAACCGCCGCGAACTAAGCCAGCGTGATGAGGTCCAGGTAGTCCTCGTTCCAGAGGTCCTCGACGCCGTCGGGCAGCAATACCACGCGCTCCGGGTTGAGCGCCTCGACGGCCCCTTCATCGTGGCTGACCAGGACGACGGCGCCGGTGTAGTTGCGCAGTGCGCCCAAGATTTCGGCGCGGCTGGCGGGGTCAAGGTTGTTGGTTGGCTCGTCCAGAAGGAGAACGTTCGCGCTGGAGGCCACGATGGTGGCCAGAGCCAGACGGGTCTTCTCACCGCCGGAGAGCACGCCGGCGGGCTTGTCGACGTCGTCGCCGGAGAACAGGAACGAGCCCAGGATGCCGCGGACCTCGGCGTCCTTCATGTCGGGGGCAGAGGAACGCATGTTCTCGAGGACGGTGCGGTCGACGTCCAGGGTTTCGTGCTCCTGGGCGTAGTAGCCCACCTTGAGGCCGTGCCCGGGGACAATGTCGCCGGTGTCGGGGCGGTCCACGCCGGCGAGCATCCGCAGGAGGGTGGTCTTGCCCGCACCGTTCAGGCCAAGGATGACCACCTTGGAGCCGCGGTCGATGGCAAGGTCCACGTCGGTGAAGATTTCCAGCGAGCCATAGGACTTGCTGAGGCCCTCTGCCGTAAGCGGGATCTTGCCACAGGGCGAAGGATCCGGGAAGCGGAGGGCTGCCACGCGGTCGTTTTCGCGCACGGCTTCCAGCCCGCTGAGCAGACGTTCAGCACGTTTGGCCATGTTCTGCGCTGCAACGGCTTTGGTGGCCTTGGCCCGCATCTTGTTGGCCTGGTCGAACAGGACCTGGGCCTTCTTTTCGGCGTTGGCGCGTTCCCGCTTGCGGGCGCGTTCGTCTGTTTCGCGCTGCGTCAGATAGCGCTTCCAGTCCATGTTGTAGAAGTCGATCTGGGCCCGGTTGGCGTCCAGGAGGAACACCTTGTTGACGGTGGCTTCGAGCAGCTCGGTGTCGTGGCTGATCACGATCAGTCCGCCCTGGTGGTTCTTGAGGAAGTCGCGGAGCCACGCGATGGAATCGGCGTCCAAGTGGTTGGTGGGCTCATCCAGGAGCATGGTCTCGGCGTCCGAGTACAGGATCCGCGCGAGCTCGACGCGGCGCCGCTGACCGCCGGACAGGGTCTTGAGGGGCTGGTTCAGCAGGCGGTCCGGCAGGGCGAGGTTCGAGCAGATGGCTGCGGCCTCGGCTTCGGCAGCATAGCCGCCGGCGGCCAGGAACTCCGATTCGAGCCGGTCGTAGCGGTTCATCGCCTTGCGCTGGACCGCCGGGTCCTCGCTGGCCATTTCGTCGTGTGCCTTCTTCAGCTTGCCGACGACGATGTCCAGGCCGCGGGCGGACAGGATCCTGTCCCGCGCCAGCTGCTCCATATCCGGCGTCCGGGGGTCCTGGGGCAGGTACCCGATCTCGCCGCTGCGGGTCACCTTGCCGGCGGCAGGCAGGCCCTCGCCTGCCAAGACGCGGGTCAGTGTAGTCTTGCCGGCACCGTTGCGGCCCACGAGGCCGATCTTGTCGCCCTTGTCGATCCGGAAGCTCACCTGGTCCATGAGCAGGCGGGCGCCAGCGCGCAGTTCAAGATCCTGAACGGTAATCAAAGCAGGTAAGGCCTTTCACAACAGGGAAGCCGCAGCACGGCAGGTTGCATGCCGCACGGCGAAAAGTCTGGAACGCCGGGGATGCCAGCCGTGAGAACGGCCCGTTCAAGTCTACCGGCCGGCGCAACCCTGCCGGAACATGCCTTCCTCACATGGCAGGAGCGCCTTGCCGTCCCGAAGGAGCGGAGTATTTGTGCCCAGCACCAGACCCCGGGCAGTTCGTCTTGTAGGAGAGCAACAAAATGCGGCCATTCCCGGGCCAGTAACGTCGAGACGAGCTGATAATTGTCTGTACCCCCTCGACAGGACCTCCCATGACCCAGACCCATTCCGCCGGCACCCTGCAGCCGGCAAAGCGCCGCCGCTGGAACGCCACCGACCTCGGACTCATCGCCGTCTTCGCCGCGCTCGTGGCGGCGTCAGCCCTGGTGGCGGCCATTCCGGTGGGCGGCCTCGGCGTCCCCATCACGCTCCAGACGCTCGCTGTCATGCTCACCGGCCTTGCTCTCGGCCCGGGCCGCGCGTTCGCCGCCGTCGGACTGTACACCCTGCTCGGCCTCGCCGGGCTGCCGATCTTCAGCGGCGGCCGCAGCGGCCTGGGCATCCTCGCCGGACCGTCAGCAGGTTACATCATCGCGTTCCCGCTGGCCGCAGCGGCGGTAGGCTGGCTGGCCGCCGTCGTTATCCGCCGCACTGTAAAGTTCCGCGCCGCGCTGCTGTTTGTGTCTGCGATGGCCACCAGCATTGTGCTGGTCCACGGCCTCGGCATCGCCGGCATGATGGTCAATGCCAAGCTGGACTTCGCCAAGGCGTTCCTCGCCGACCTCCCCTTCTACCCCGGCGACATCATCAAGAACGTCCTCGCCGTCACGGTGGCCATCGCCCTGCACAAGGCCTTCCCCGATTTGCTGGTACGCCGCGTCCGGCAACTCCCTCAGAAGGCAGCGACCCCGGAAGCCACCACGCCGGAAGCCTCCGCACAGCAGTGAGCACCCTCTCCCTCAGGAACGCGGGGGTCAGCGTGGCCGTTGACGGCCGCCCTGACCCCAAGGTTCTGCTGCAGGACATCTCGGTGGAGCTCACCGAGGAGCGGATCGGCGTCATCGGGGCCAACGGCTCCGGCAAGTCAACCCTGCTCCGCCTGCTCAACGGCCTCGTGGTCCCCAGCGAAGGGACCGTGAGCGTCAACGGCGCCGACACGGTCCGGAATGTGCGGGCAGTACGGCAGCAGGTGGGTTTCGTCTTCACCGATCCCCTCTCCCAGCTGGTCATGCCCACCGGACGTGAGGACGTTGAACTTTCCCTCCGGCGTTCGGTCCGGAGCGGGAAGGAGCGCCGTGAGCAGGCCTCCGCCGCCTTGGACCGCTTCGGGCTTCTGCGCCTGGCTGACCAGAGCATCTACGAACTCTCGGGCGGGGAACGGCAGCTCCTCGCCCTGGCGTCCGTGCTGGCGGTCGAGCCCGGAGTGCTGGTGCTGGACGAGCCCTCCACGCTCCTGGACCTCCGGAACCGCGAGCTGCTCCGCCGCACCCTGGCCGGTCTCAGCCAGCAGATCATCATGTCCACCCATGACCTGGAACTAGCGCTGGACATGGACCGGGTCCTGGTGGTCGAGTCCGGACGGATAGCGTACGACGGCGGTGCTGCCGCCGCCGTCGAGCATTACCGCTCACTGTCTGCCCGGAGCCTGTCAGGCGGGGATTTCCGGTGAGGGGCCACGGCTTCCTGCTCGCCAACTACGTGCCCGGCACGTCCCTGATCCACCGCATGCCCCTCTGGCTGAAGTTCCTGCTGGTCCTGGCCTGCGGGATGGCCTCGTTCCTGATCGTCGACTGGCGGCTAGCCGCCGGAGCACTCGCCGTGCTGTGCGGACTGTTCCTGCTCAGCGGCGCCGGGCCCATGCGCCTCTACCGTGCGGTGCGGCCGCTGCTTCCCATCCTGCTGGTGATCGGGGCGTTCCAGTGGTGGCAGCTGGGGGGCCCTGTTGCCGTGCGGATTGTGCTGAACATCCTGCTGTGTGTCGTGGCGGCGTCCCTGCTGACCGCCACCACACCGCTGCACCGCCTGCTCGACGGGGTGGTCTCCCTGGCCCGTCCGTTCCAGCGCTTCGGCGCTGACCCGGAGCGGTTTGCCCTGACCATCGCCATCATGCTGCGGAGCATCCCGTTCATCGCCGGCGCCTTTTCGGACGTCCGGGACTCGGCGCGAGCCCGCGGACTGGAACGGAACCCGCGGGCGCTGGTCCTGCCGGTGTTCATCACCACCGTTGCGTATGCGCGCCATACAGGCGAGGCGCTGGCCGCCCGCGGGCTGGGCGAGCCGGAGGACTGAGTGCTCCGATCTCAGGAACGTGCTCCTCCGGAAGGCAAGGCGCATGGGAGGTCCTCTTGGAGGGGGTACCAGCAGGGACTCCCACAGCGATGTAAACGCTGGTTAGGTGGAACGGCACCCCATGACCCGCCGTCGAACTGGCGGCAGCCCTTTACCCCCTGAACGGAGGCAGCGTGACTGTGACCGACGCTCCGGTGACCACGCGCGAACAGGCAGTCGGACGGCCACTGGCAATTGTCCTTGGCCTGCTGACCATTTTCGGTCCGATTTCCATGGACCTGTACTTGCCCGTCCTGCCAGCCCTGACGGCGGAACTGCGGAGTTCCACGTCCACAGCGCAGCTGACCATCACGGCCTGCCTGCTGGGACTGGCCATCGGCCAGGTCATTGCGGGCACGCTGTCGGACCGTTTCGGCCGCCGGCTCCCCCTGCTGATCGGCGTCGCCGCCTACACGGTGACGTCCGTTCTCTGTGCCGTCAGCCCGACCGTTGAAACCCTGATCGCGGCCAGGTTCGTCCAAGGCCTGGCCGGCGCCGTGGGCATCGTGATTGCGCAGGCAGCCGGGCGGGACGTGTACGAGGGCGCAAAACTCCTCCGCTACTACGGCCGCCTGACGGTGCTCGGCGGGCTGGCAGCCATCGTTGGTCCGGTCATCGGGGGCCAGCTCGCCACCGTCACAGACTGGCGTGGGGTGTTCCTCTTCCTCGCGGCCGTCGGCGTGGCGATCTTGATTGCCTGCCTCGTGATCTTCAAGGAAACACTTCCGGTCCAGCGGCGTGCGGCAGGAGGTTTTGCCCATACCCTGCAAGATTTCCAGCGCTTGCTTGCGGACCGCGTATTCGTCGGGGCGGTGCTGATCACGGGCTTTACGTACTCTGCGATCTTCGCCTACCTCAGCGGCGCCACTTTCGTCCTCCAGGGCATTTACGGGCTCTCCCCGCAGGGATATTCGTTTGCTTTCGGCCTGAATTCGCTGGGGTTCATGATTTTTGGCTTCCTTGGCGGCCGGCTGGCCGAACGGTGGTCGGAGAAGGCGACGCTGGTGATCGGGCTGGCGATGGCCATTGCCGGTTCCCTTGGACTGCTCGTCACCGCGCTCCTGCACCTGCCCCTGGTTGCCGTGATCCTGTCCCTCTTCACCATGGTGGGTGGCGTGGCAGCGGCCAGCCCGCCCGCTACCTCTCTGGCGCTGAAGGGCTACCCGGACATCGCCGGCACCGCGTCGTCGCTGCTCGGCCTGGCAAGGTTCGCCTTCGGCGGCGTGGCGGCGCCGCTGGTGGGGATCGGCGGGGCGGACAACGCCCTCCCGTTCGGGATCGTCACGGTGGTGTCCGTCGCGGCGGCGGTGGCATGCCTTGGGCTGATTAGGGCGCGCACGACGGCGGGGTGAACCGGCTTTTTCATGTTAGCGGGGTTCGCTTTGGGCTAGACCTTTTTCAAGCTTTGGTGGGCCAGCTATCCGACTGTCAGGAGCCGGCCTCGCCCCCGTCGCGTCGAACACGGTCCCAGTACAGGTTGGGCTCACGATCCCCAACTGGGCACAATGCCCCAATGATTTCCGTCGTGCAAGAATCGCGGCATGGATGAGGATGAGCGGCAGACGAGGGAACAATTGATGATCCACGAGGCTCTGGTGCAGGCGATGGATCGGCGCGACGAGGTCTTCCAAGAGATTGAGGATTCAGAGAACGTGGACGAAGCCAGGCGTCGGGTGGGTCAGCTGTTGGGTGTTGGAGAGCTGGGAAGCCGGTTTGTCCTCGACATGCAGGCCAGAAGATTCACCCGAGACCAGCGTCAGGCGATCGCTTCCTATGCAGAAGAACTCAGATCAAAGTTGCGTGTTGGCCGCTGAGGACTTCGTGTTTTCCGTCGATTACTGGTTCGGCAGTCGATTAGCCATGGATCGGGCTTTTCCACCGGTGTTGCAGCGGGCTGCGTGGACAGTCACGCCGACACTTACTACCAAGCTAAGGAATAGTGCCCAGAAGCCTGCCGCGGCGGCGACATAGTAGCTTGCCGGATCAGGCACTGTATCGACTACTGGCTCCATGTAGAACCAAATGGTGGAACCGGCGCTCACACCGAGTAATGCGATCACGCCAGTCAGGACCCACGCGGTGATAGCAAGAATGAACATCTTCATATCTCCCCCAACTTTGGACCGTTGCAACCCGTCGTGCCCTGATCCTAGCCTCGGGGCTCAATTTCGGCGGATGTGTCCCGTAGTGGGTTCCCGAAGGGGAAACATGGACTAGATCTAGCGGCTTGTGCTGCGCTCGTAAGCCTCCTGAATGTCCCAGTGCATGCGGTTGCCAGATATGCCCAAGAAGTAATCAAACACTGCCGGCCGGTCCGGGTGAACAAGGAAGTGTCCCTCGAGTGGCGGAACATTGCCGACCATGACCTGGTAGAAGCACCAGCCCCGGAGCCACAGTTCATATGTGTACGGGGTTGGCTCTGGATACCGACCCAGCAGCGGCGGCGCGGTCGGGTCGGGGTCCTGCGGTCTCGCGGGATCACCCCCCGGCGTCCGTCACCTCCTGCGCTTCAAAGAGGGCCCTGGGCTCTGGGCGGAACTGCCACTGCATGTACACCCGGGACGCGCTCTCCAGGGCCTGCTCGTAGAGGTTGGTCGACGATTGTTTCGTCGCTGTGCCTACGCAGTTTTCGGATGAGCATGTCCGACTCGGGACCCGGATCCCGGTTCCCCAGTCGTGCCTCTTACACGAAAAACTCAAGATCCACTGTGATTCCTTCGTTCGGCAACGTTGACGGCGAGAACAAACCTATCCGGCCAGCCTGACAAGTCCGACGCTGTGGGCCCAAGACCCGGCGCGCCCCGTTGGGCGTTCGGCTCCCGGCAATCCGACCAGGGCGAAAGGGGGTGCGTCTAGGATGACCCCGTGAGCATCCCCGAAGATCCGGCCGAGCCTCTGCAGAAACTGCCAGCGGGAATGCCGAGAAGGTACGCAGAATATAAGCCAGTCACTTCGGATGCCGTGGTACCCCCGCCGACTAACGTCGGCGAATACGACCAACTCCTCAGCTATTTCCAAGAACGGGGTCAAACTCTGCCACGCAAAGCAGAAAGCCTCCCCGCTCTTGATAAAGCCATCAACGATGGTTTTCCGGCCGAGCTTGCCCGCCCTATCGGGATGTTCTACGAAGATCTCCTCACGCACACTGTTCCCGGCGCCCACTGGGAAGTAGTCGAGGAGGGATACCCTCTGGTTCGTATCACCAGGATCACAGCCGTCGATGTCGTCCGAGTCGCGCTACGGCGCCTGGCTACCCCGGAGCCCACCCTCGAACAAAACTATGCCCATGTCCTCGAACTCGTCAGGCAAGAACCGTAGCAGGTTCCCCATTACGGCAGACAGATTATTGTGAGGACTCAGGTGGTGACCTAAGGAGACTTCCGATATGAATCTACGAGACAAGGAGCGACGACGGGCGGTACGGCGCATTTTCGTTGAAACGGACCTGGCTGGTCTGGGATTCGGAGGTGTCGAGTTCCCTGGATACAAATATGACACGGAAGCGGACTTGGCCGTGTCCTGGCTGGCCAACGGACTCTCTCCGAGAGAGGTCGCCGCACGGGCGGCGCGCTACATTCGGCGTGACTGGGGCGTCTCCGTGTCTGACCGAAAAGTGGAGCAGCTTACGCACGCTCTTACTCTGCTTAGATCAAAACCGGAATGGCAGAACTAGAAGCCCGGCCCGGGCCCATTGAACGTTCCCCACGCGGATGGTGAACCGCTTCCCAGCCGGCACCTATCCGACGTTGCATCTGGCACTCAACCGAGCGGCTCGATCTGCAAGACTGTCACCCATGATGCAGACGGTAAACAGGACCTCTCACAATGGGATTACCTCATTTTGGCTGGACCGCGAAGGCCTCTGCACTGGCACGTTGATATTCGGCGTCGGAATGCGTGATGAACCACCAACGCAGGCCGGGATCACTCATCTGGTTGAGCACGTGCTTTTGCGCATGGTGCAGCCCGTAACGGTGGTGCACGGCGGTACCGTGACCGCCGATTCACTCCAGTTCTACGCCTTGGGCAGGCCAGAGGATGTCGCCGGTTTCCTCAATGCGATCGCGGCCGCCGTATCAGCATTCAAGGTCGTGACAGATGAAGTTATCGCCCTTGAAAAGTCCGTCCTCGAGACCGAGGACCCGCACAAGTTCAGTGCCGTCTCCGCTGGCCTGCTGACCTACCGGTACGGGCCCAGCGGCGTGGGCGCCGCACAATTCGGGGCACCGGCCACCGCCGGTCTGACGAAAGCGGAAACCACTGAATGGGCCTGCCGCTGGCTCACCGCCGCAAATGTGGCACTCACCTTCACGGGCCCCGTGCCCTCCGCCTTGGACATCCGTCTTCCCCCGGGTAAGGCCGTCAGCCATCATCAGGATCCACCGCTCATCACGGCTCCGACACTGGTCAGGTCCCGGAAACAGGGCGTCGCGCTGTCGCTTCTGGTGCCACCACACGATGCAGATTTTCTCTGCGAAGCACTGCGCTACGAACTCCTGACCCGGCTTCGGCACGCAGCCGGAATCATCTATTCGGTAGAGAACTTCACCACCGCGATCGATCACGACCGGAGCCAACTCGATCTCATTCTTGATCCTGTCCGGCAGAACACCATCCCGGCTCTGAAGGAAGGCGTAAACAACCTGCGCGGCATCGTAGATGCAGGGTTCAGCGAGGATGCAGCACAGTCAGCACGGCACGCACTGACGGCCGAGTTGGGATGGGACGACTACGTTCCCCAGGACTACCTGGACCAACTGGCAATCGACACCCTGCTCAGACGGCGCAGTCGGGACCGACAGGAACTCCTCGACCGGGCGACAGCCATCAGCACCGCCGAACTCACAAAGATCCTGAGAACCAGTATCGGTTCGCTGATCGTCGCCTTCGACAAGTCGGTGAAGCTTTCCAAAAAAGAGGCCGAAAACCTGGGGCTCGCGATGGATCGTTATGAAATTTGGCGGCGGAACAGCGAAGCCAAAAATCATCAGCCGGCAGCAGAAGGCGACGCTGAGCATCCGACGTGGCGACACAAGTCCTCCCCCACGACGTTGACACTTACTCCAACACGACTGATGACCCAGACCTCCGGCAAAGCGAAGACGATCTTCTTGGCCGACATCGCCGTGGTCGGTGACCGCAGCTGCGGCTGCATCTCTCTGATGGACCAACGAGGCAGAAGCAGCGACCTCAACATGGACGAGTGGACGGCCGGCAAAAAGCTCCGGAAGAAACTGCTCGAAGCATTCCCGCCCGAGATCGTCCGATCCTTTCCCGAAGAATAGCGGCCCGAAAGTCGGTTTTGTCGGTCGAGTCGAAAGCCGGCCCGTAAAGCGTTCGGCTCATGACCCAACTGACCCAACTGACCCAACACCCTAGGTGCCATAGCCCTGCCGGCTGGCCTGCGCCTGGTGAACCAGCAGGTTGATACACAAGCCCAGCTGCCACTTTGTAAGCGCCCTATTTATAGGGCGCCACCGAATGGCGCGGGCCGAGACGCCATTCCAGGCTGTCCACCTTGGCGCTCACGACTGGGACCGTACCGGGGCTGTACAGCCGACGCCGGTGTTCGACACGCGCTTCACCTTGAAGGTAGGCGCCCATGACGCGGCATAGTCTTCAAAGCTCGTCTGCTTTTTCCTGCTCCACGTCGTCGTAGTCGAAGACGATGGTTTGCACGTTCAGCCCGGGGATGAAAGCGTCCATCCACTCGTCGGTGGCACGAATGATTGCCGTGCGGTCCTGTTCGCGCCGCCGACTGACCACGCGGACGCATGCCCAAAAGGATCGTCAACTGGAAGTCGCATCCATCTTTCACGGTGAAGTTCTGTGGAACACCTCCGCGACGATCCGATAAAGCATGGCTTTTGATGTCGATGCTCACAGTCACAGTTTCACACCCTGCGGACCGGTTCGGCCCGCGCACCTGGAGGAGACCATCGGCGACCAGCCGCTGAAGGCGATCGGCGAGGATGTCATCACGTGCTATAATCCCAAGAATTCCTACACTGCGGCATGCACGTCGCAATCACTGAGGAGGTTCGCGGTGCCGGACACCACCTGCCACATGTCGATCTCGCTGGACGGCTTCGTGGCCGGGCCGGACCAGAGCCGCGAAGACCGCAACGATGCCGACAAGGTCGCGAACGAATGGCTCATGCGCCCGCGGGGCGCGTATGTGATGGGTCGGAACATGTTCGGCCCGATCCGCGGGAACTGGGGTGAGGAATGGACCGGATGGTGGGGCCCGGAGCCGCCTTACCACGCGCCGGTGTTCGTGCTGACCCATCACGGACACGACCCGATCGAGATGGACGGCGGGACGACCTTCCACTTCGTCACCGAGGGCTTCGACGCAGCCTACTCGGCAGCGTGTCAGGCCGCCGGGGACAACGGCGTGGACATCGCCGGTGGGGCCTCGACAGTCCGCCAGGCACTGACCGCCGGTGTGATCGACGAACTCACCCTCGACGTCGCACCGGTCCTTCTCGGTTCGGGCGAGCGCATCTTCGACGGGATTGAATCCTTCGGCTTCGAACCCGCCGAGGTCCTCCACTCACCGCTGGCCACCCACATCCGCTATCGCCGCTTGAGCTAGCTCCACAGGCGCGGCCAGCCCCTGCGCAGCAGGACGGTCAGTCAGCCCGCGGGGTAGACGCCTTCGGTGAGGAACCGATGGAGTTCGGCCATTACGGTCGGGTTGGCGCGTGGTGAAGAATCGTTTGCAGCGCTGGAGCAATTTGGTGGCCAGAGCCGCGCGGGGCGCGGTGGTGTCTTCAATGAGTGGGGGCCAAACACCGTTCCTCAAGCGGGGTGAGCCGCTGAGGTCCGGCGGGCTCAAGTTCGCTCCGCCGCGCAACATTGGTCCTCGGCTAGAAGCGCTGGAGGACTTGGCTGAGCATCTGGTCCCTTGGCCTCGAACACCTCGTCCCCGACCATTTGTGCCACACTGCTTTGCCTATAGCTTCCTTGAGTAGATCCACTCGCACTGCTGCACGGCCAGTTGACAGAGATCCGTGGCTTCGGGCCGAAAGTCGCACCGCCCGAAATCTACTACCCTGAGCTCGCCGTTATGGCTGATCCAATCCCGCGGCTGCCAATGTCCGGCTGTGCACGGGGCCAGCAAGGCCGCTGCTACCACCGTCTACCTCGCCTCGTGGGCAGCCCGGGAACGCAGCCACCAAGAACTTGGCATCGGCCTGGCGCGGGCCGGAGCGGTCCTGCTGTTGGCCGGGGGCTTCCTAGGCGGGCACATGGGCAGCGGCCGCCACTCCAGCGGTGCAAGCCACTCCCCCGGATGAAAGGCCGGCGTCGGGCTTGTGAGCCTTGTTACCGCAACACTGCCGCAGGGTCGGCACGAGCTGGATCGCCTCGGTGATGGAGCCCCATGTCGACCGTGACAAATTCGTGCGATCGCGAGTATGCCGGCCGGGACCTAGCTGGCGGGGTCGTACTGGAAAACGCGCACCTCCTGCGCGCAACGGCAGGCGACCGCGATCCTCGCGGCCCACTCCAACGCGGCGTCGTACGAGGGCAGCTCCAGCACCGAGTAGCCGCCTTCGAGCTGCGTCGTCTGCGGGTAGGTCCCCTCGCTCACGGTCCCATCGCCGTCGACCATGACAGGCGGGATGCTCTCATCGATGCCGCCGCCGAACACCCAGACGCCGGCGTCCTTCGCCTCCTGAACGACCGCGTGCGACGCATCCGAAACGGCTTGCGAGTCTTCGTTAGGGAAGACCATAGCGGCACTCGGAAACGAGATCAGATACTTGGTCATCGCGTCGACTCCTTCTCGCAGCACGGGGGATCGCATTCATCCTCGCCGATCCATCGTAAACTCCAACGGCTTCGAACTAGAGCTCGTTGCCACCGCCGAGGAACCACAACTGGACGACCTCAAAACGCATAGCGGATGCGGCAGTAGGGCGCGATCTTCTCAATAAGCGTGGTCAGTTGCCGCAGGTAGCCCGCCTTGGCTCTTGAACGGTACCGGACGTTAGTGAAGCCGTTGGACGACACCTTCGATTCCTGGAGGTCCGGACGCCACAGCACGTTCTCGGCCTGCGGATGCCACCCTAGGTTGACCTCGTGGAGCCGCTCGTTGTGGGTCAGGAAGATGACTTCTGCCGCGAGCTGGGCCTTCGCGGCGTCTGACAGGGTGGCATCGAGTTGGCGCAGCAACTGCTCCCAATCGCTGAGCCAGGTGTCCGTAATGACCACAGGCGAGAAGTTCACGTGCACCTCGTAGCCAGCCTCCACGAAGTCGTTGATTGCAGCCATGCGTTCGGAAACCGGCGACGTGCGAACGTCAATCGATTTGGCCAAATCCGCGGGCATGAGGGAAAAGCGGATCCTGGTGTGACCGCCGTGGTCCCAGTCGAGCATTGCCTGGTTCACGTACTTGGTGGCGAAGGACAGCTTGGCTGTCGGCAGGTCGCGGAAGAGCGTGACGAGGTCCTCCACGTTGTCGCTGATCAGCGCATCGACGGAGCAGTCGCTATTTTCACCAATGTCGTAGACCCAGAGTTCAGCGTCGCACTGGTTGGGCTCCAGCTTCATGCCCTGGCGTGTGGCGTGACGTTCAAGCGCCCCGGCAATCTGGCCGATGTTCGCGAACACAGTTACCGGGTTGCTGTACCCCTTGTGCCGGGGTACGTAGCAGTAGGCGCATGCCATGGCACAGCCGTTCGCGGTTGAGGGCGCAATGAAGTCGGCGGATCGGCCGTTCGGCTTGACGGTCAGCGCTTTCTTGACGCCTAGGACCAGCGCCTCCGTCTTGATCCGGGCCCAGCGAGGGACGTTCGTTTCATCACCGTGCACCTCCGGGATGTTCCAGTGGTTGTCGACAAGCACGACGTCGGCATCCGGCCAGCGTCCGACGATCTCGTGGCCCCTGGGCAGCTCCAGTGCAGCACTTTGCGCATAGATGCGCCGGATCTGCAGCAGCCGGTTGAATTCCATGGTTCCATTCTCCCAAGACGCCGAAGATGCCGTTGGCAGTTAAGCCCAAGGCATCCGCTAGTTCCGCGAAGCAATTCATCCACGCTGGCAAGGAAGGGAACGACGCCGTCACCAACCGCCGCGCGTGGGCGTATGTCCCGTTCGGGCATCGTCGGGCAAGGGCATTTCGGCCCGCAGGCCCAGGAGCCGGATGGGACGGTTTGCTTCGATTCCGGCTGCGAGGTCCAGGACCCGCGCCAGGATTTCGTTCCGGTCGAATGTCTCGGGAATCTTTCTCCCGTAGGTCTTGGTAAAGAACGGCGCGTACCGAACCTTGAGAGTCAGCCCAACCACGGGCCGTCCTTCGGCCACAACATCCTCAAGGACACGCGCTGTCAGCTCCCTCACGGCGTCGTCCACCTGGGCAGGCTCGGTCAGGTCGTGCTGGAAAGTGGTCTCCCGGCTATGCCCGCGGGCAACCCACGGGGTGTCGTCCACAACACTCGCGCCGTCCCCGCGTCCTAGCTCCGCGTACCAAGGACCCATCTTGGGGCCGAACTCCGGGACCAGATCTTGAGGGTTGGACGCGGCGAGCTCGGCGACTGTGTTGATGCCGAGTTTGGCCAGCCGGCCGGACACTTTCGTTCCGACGCCCCATAGGTCCTTGGTGGGCCGACTGCCCATGACGTCGAGCCAGTTTCCGGAAGTGAGACGAAAGACGCCGGCCGGCTTGCCGAAACCGGTGGCGACCTTGGCTCGGACCAGGGTGTCGCCGATGCCCACGCTGCAATGGAGCTGCGTTCGCTTCAGAACTGCCGCCTGCACCTGCCGGGCGTAGGCTTCCGGATTCTCTGTCTCAGTGCCTACGAAGGCTTCGTCCCAACCCAGCACCTGCACGGTGGCGCCGGGCTGCGAGCGCAGGGTAGCCATCACCGTTTCAGACGCCGCGAGGTAAGCCTCCTGATCGACGGGGAGAATCACAGCGTCCGGCACCTTCCGGGCCGCAATGCGCAAGGGCATTCCGGACCCCACGCCGAACGCCCTTGCTTCGTAGGATGCGGTCGACACCACAGCTCGTTCCGTCGGGTCGCCCCGACCGCCGACAATGATCGGCTTGCCTGCAAGCTCCGGCCGCCGGAGCACTTCGACCGCCGCGATGAACTGGTCGAGATCGACATGCAGCACCCACCGGATTCCGCTCACGCCACCAGTGTGCACCAAACACACCTGGCAAGCACCTCGCTGCAGGCCGCAGCGCCCAAGGAACCGGGCAGCTAAAGCTCACCGCGGACAGCGCGGAGCTGCGCACGGCGGCCTTGCAAATAGGGCTCAATGTCGGAAACGCGACGCAGTGACAGTGCCCTTGCGTCCAGTCCCGTCGTCCCTTCCAGAACCAGGCCGTTGCCATCGTGCCGGCCCGCGGCCCACCAACGGCCGGCGCCAGGCCATACGTCGAACAGTTCCTCCGCGCCGTCGACCGGTATCGACGCTTCCTCGCCCCGCTCCGAAGTGAGCACGCGCAGCCGCCGTGACAAGTCCTCGCCGCTGGCAGGAGGGGCGTCGGCAAACAGCCGTCGGTGGGCAATGGTCAGCCGCGGATCCTGGCTGGTGGTGGTGACCTGGACCATGGGGCCCGCTTCGCTGGAACCAAACACAACGCTTACCGCCGCGGGTGGGCGGCTGCCGAGATCCCACTCACCTAATGCGACTGGCCCGGACCACTTGTCGAGTCCGTAGCAAGGCAATTCGCCGAAGGACTCCCGAACGAGTTCCTCCATGCGCTCATACTCATCCCAGAATTCGTCCGGCGAAAGCCACCCCGTCACCTTCATAGCGAAAGTATGACAGCGCCGGCACCCACTACAGGCGCTTATTCGTCCGCGCCAGCCGGCAAGACCGTCCCCGCGCCACCGTCCACAACGACGCGCTGCCCCTCGGCCAGGATGCCCGTGCCTGTGCCGCTCCGCACTCGACGCTGCGGACATGCCAAGCGGACGAACAGCGCGCGGAGGGCGGCGCCGTCGGCCGTGTTCTCATTAAGAGCCTCCAGGGCGGCACCTTTCCGCCCGCGGCGGCGATGTCCGCCTGGCCCAATTCAGCCAGGGGGCCAGTTGTCCTACGTGTCATCCCGCGCTCCTTGTGCCGGCAGGCAGCAGCATCTTCACTGGCGGACGCTTCGGGGCCATCCGGGCATGTAAAAAACTACTCCACTGTCACTTCGCGCGTACAGGGTTAGCGCACCAAAGAGGGCCCTCGTCGCCGAGGTTGCACGACGTTACTGGTGCCTCTTGACCCCTTTCTGCATCGGGGCCACACTCGTTACTGATCACCAATTTAGGAATTCGTGAATTCTTTTCGGTACGTCAAAGACAGCGTTGTGTTGACGGGCCGGCGCCACGATGGGGGCAGGTGGGCATGAGTACCTAGTCGAAGTGTGTTTTGGCTATTTCTGCACGTAATGCGGCGCCGTGAGGTGCAAAAACCCGGCGGCCGCGTCAATTAATGTAGGGTCTCAAATCCGAGGAGCACTTCATGGGCCAAAGGCCGATTGTTCGATGGTGGAATGAGCTTGATGAGGCCACAAAGAAGTGGCTCGTTGAAAACCCCGGTTGCGTTGTTCTTCCGCGGACCGTGGCGAACGTTGTTCAGCAGGTCTCGGGCGGCCATGTCGCCCAGGACCAGCACGGCGAACTGCAGCTTTCGGAGGCGGAGCAGTCCTTCATCAGGGCGAAGTGCAAAGCCTCAGAGGTATCGGCCGGCAAGCGCGCGTGAATCCATAATTTACTCATGATCAGGCAGCGTAAGCGGCGATGGACCGCTACCGGCGGATGGTCAGGGGCTTTACGGGCAGTACACAAGATGCCCGCTGCATCTGAACGACGGCGGCCCCGGCCACCCGGTTGTTTCTTCCGGTGTCGTCGCACCAGTCAACGTCGTACGGCACTGCCGTGACTGTCGCCTGGCCCGGAGCAGTCTGTACCGGGACGACGAAAGTGTAAGTAAAGCCACCGCCGTCGTTCATTGCGGAAGTAGTGTTGACGACTTTCGCTCCGGAGGAATCGGCAACGGTGACCTGAATGCGGGCATTCGCACCATAGCGGGGGTCGCAGTCGGCGTCCGGTGCCGCGACGGTTACCGGCTCCCCCGGCCTGGCTTCTGAAGGCTTCACCGAATATGGCGGCGGAAAGCAGGGCGGTTCCCCAGCCGAGGAGGAGCCACACCCCGCAGCGGCAATCACCACCATTGCGCCGGCCCAAGCAACGGCCGCGAATCCCCGATACCCCACGTAGGAAGCCACACCGTCATTATGGCCCGGAATCAGCTGCTCACAACAGGGCCAGCACGGTAGTCCTAATGGCTACTTTTCGGTATACCTAAATTTCGGTATCCTCGTCTTATCGGTACCCCCAATGACGAGGATGGATGATGGCTGTTTCGACCCTTTCAGAGCGCACCGCACCGGGCCGGGTGTGGTCGCGCCTGCTGTTGCTGGGTCCGGCGTTCGTGGCGGCCATCGCGTATGTCGACCCGGGCAACGTGGCAGCGAACCTGACCGCCGGGGCGAACTACGGCTACCTGCTGGTCTGGGTGCTGGTGGCGGCCAATGCCATGGCTGTGCTGGTGCAGTACCAGTCCGCCAAGCTGGGCCTGGCCACCGGCATGAGCCTTCCCGAGATTCTGGGCAAGCGCCTGGGGACCCGCCGCCGGCGGGCGTACTGGGCGCAGGCGGAGATCGTCGCCGGAGCCACCGACATGGCTGAGGTGATCGGCGGGGCCGTCGCACTGAACCTGCTGTTCGGGCTTCCGCTGCTGGCCAGCGGGATCATCATCGGACTCGCGTCGATGCTGCTGCTGTCGCTGCAGTCGAACCGGAGCCAAAAATCATTTGAAGTGGCCATTCTGATCCTGCTCGGCGTGATCGCCGTCGGGTTCGTATCCGGGCTGTTCGTCAACCCGCCGGACGCCGGCAGCGCACTGACCGGCCTCGTGCCGCGCTTCGAAGGAACGGACACCATCCTGCTCGCCGCGAGCATGCTCGGCGCCACGGTGATGCCGCACGCCATTTACCTGCATTCCGCCCTTGCCCGGGACCGCCACGGCTTCTCCGAGAACCCTGCCGTGAGGACCCGCCTGATCCGCGCCACCCGGTTCGACGTGGCCGGCGCCCTGTTGCTGGCCGGCGTGGTCAATATCGCCATGCTGCTGCTGGCAGCCTCCAGCCTCCGCGGCGTGGAGGGGACGGACACCATCGCCGGCGCGCACGCCGCGGTAACGTCAGCACTGGGCCCGGCAATCGGCGTCGTGTTCGCCATCGGCCTGCTCGCTTCGGGCCTGGCCTCCACCTCCGTGGGCTGCTACGCCGGCGCCACCATCATGGGGGGCCTGCTGAAGGTCCGCATACCTCTGCTGACCCGCCGCGTGATCACGCTGATTCCGGCGTTGGCGATTCTAGGTGCCGGCATCGAACCGACGCTCGCCCTGGTCCTGAGCCAGGTGCTCCTCAGCTTTGGCATCCCGTTCGCCCTGATTCCGCTGATCCGGCTCACCGGCAAGCGCGAGGTCATGGGGATCCACACCGATTCGACCCCACTGAAAATCGCGGGCTGGACCAGCGCCACGCTCATCGTTGGCCTGAACTGCGTGCTCATCGTCCTCACCGCGCTGGGTGTGTCCTGACGGTCCCGCGACGGCCGGCAGATTAATGAAGGCCGAACACTAGGGGACGCTGCCCTGCTGCGGGAGGCACTGCCGTTACCCGTATTAGCAGCCACTCCCGTACCTGCCGGGAGTACGGTTTTCTGGACACGTGACCCACCCGCATAACCAACGGAAGGCAAATCCAGTGACCACATGGCTCATCACAGGCTGCTCCACCGGGCTCGGCAGGGCCCTCGCCCAGACCGTGCTCGCCCGCGGCCACAACGCCGTCGTCACCGCACGGAACGTCAACGCCGTGAAGGACATCGCGGCCGATTTCCCCGGCACCGCACTGGTCCTCCCCCTCGACGTCACCGACAAGGAACAGATCAGCTCGGCCGTGCAGCAGGCGCAGTCGCGGTTCGGCGGCATCGACGTCCTCGTCAATAACGCCGGCTACGGCTACCGCGCTGCCGTGGAAGAAGCGGACGACGCCGACATCCGCCAGCTGTTCGATACGAACCTTTTCGGCGCCGTCGACATGATCAAAGCAGTCCTGCCGGACATGCGCGCAAAGCGCGCGGGGGCGATCCTGAACATCTCCTCCATCGGCGCGCGCATCTCGCCGGCCGGCTCCGGCTACTACTCCGCCACCAAAGCGGCACTGGAGGGACTGTCAGGTTCGCTGCACAAGGAACTCCAGCCGCTCGGCATCAGTGTTACGGCCATTGAACCCGGCGCGTTCCGCACCGACTTCGCCGGCCGCTCACTCACGCAGTCGGCGACGGCGATTCCGGACTATGCGGAAACGGCTGGCAAGCGCCGCAAGGAGAACGACACCGTCCACGGGACCCAGCCCGGAGACCCCGGCAAGGCAGCGGAGGCGATCATCGCCGTCGTCGAAAGCCCGACCCCGCCGTCCCTGCTGGTCCTCGGCCAGGACGCATACGGTGCGTTTGCCGCCGTCGCCGATGCGCAGCGCGCGGAACTGGACCAGTGGCGGGAGCTGAGCCTCAGCACGGGCATCGACGAATAAGATCCGGCACGGTCACACCGTGCTTCTACAGCCAGCCACACACCCGTGTCCGATGCTTCAGGCCCGCCAGGCAGGGCCGACAGCTGCCCGCTACTCGGCGAACAAATCCGACGGCGCAGGTTCCTGCAAACCGCCGATGACTACTCGGAGCGGCGGAGCCGAGGGCCCGCTGCGGGCATGCGTTCCGGATCCTTACCACCTGCCCCGTTCTGCGAGCTCGTGTTCAGCTGCCATACGCATCTGCCTGAAATGGCGTCGGGCTTTGGGTGCCCGGCCCATGCCGGGAGCGTCGGCAGAGTCTTCCTTGTCGCTTGCCCACCGGCGCATCACTTCGACCTTTTCATCGCTTGCAGTACGCAGGTCCCGCTCAAAGTCAGCCAGGCCTTTCCACCACATGGTTGCCATGGAAACCTCCTTAGCCTCGCTGCGGGCAGCTGGCCCGCTACTCGGATTCGAAGCCGAGGCGGTCGCGGACGAGCTTCGCGACGACGGCGGCGTGCTGTTTGTTGTCCGCGCGGGCATCTGATTTCAGCGTCGCCAGATATGCGACGTACGCGGCAGTCCGGGTGTCATACGCTGCGGCGCGCGTTTCGAGCGCGAGGGCAAGGGTGGCGTGGGCCTGGGCCAGTCTGGTCTGCAGTTCGGCATCGACATCGGCGCCTGAGAGTGCTTGCTCTGCGGCGGAGAGAAGGGACCGTGCGACGTCGGCGTGCTCGTTCGCGGCACGCTGGCCAAGGTCGGGCTGCATTGGCTCTGCCTCTCTTTCGCTCGCGACGGGCGGACGCGAGATGTGGAGTAAGCCTAAATCACTATGTCCGTTCCTGTTGTGTACCTTCAGTCCGGTCGGGACACACCGGCTGCAATTTCTTCGACGGCCCCGACAAGCGCGGCCAGGGATTCCGGGCCTCCATGCCCCTCCTTCTCGACCACAATGAGATGGCTGTCCTCCCACCGCTGATGAAGCTTCCAGGGCGTGATGACGGGCCCGCTAACGTCTCTCCGGCCGTGAATGAGGTAGCCGGGAATTCCGTTGAGTTGATGGACCCTTTCCATGATGGCCTGCCCGCCAGTGAGGAAGCAGTCATGGGACCAGTAGTGTGTAACGAGAATGGCGCAGGTCATGCGCTTGCGGTCGTCGTCGAACATCGCGCCGGGCTGCCACAGCGGATCCAGTGAGATATGCGTCGACTCCCAACGGTCCCACGCCAAGGCTGCCGCGGCGGCGTCGTCCCGGTCCGGGCCCGCGAGGCGGCGGGTGTACGCATCCACGATTCGTTCCCCGGGCCGGCATCCGGCTCGGCTTGAGAACTCCGCCCACGCCTCCGGGAAGATCCGGCCCACGCCCTCGGTGATCCATTCGACTTCGTCGCGGCTCCCCGCAGTCACGGCCATCAGCGCGACTCCATGCACACGGTCGCGGTGCTGAAGGGCATATGCCAAGGCAAGCGTGCTACCCCAGGATGCCCCCGTGACAATCCACTTCCCAATACGGAGATGCGTCCGCACGGCTTCGATGTCCTCGATCAAGGTTTGAGTGGTGTTTGCGGACAAGGAGCTCAGGTTGTCCTGAACTGTCGGCGAACTTCTGCCGCAGCCGCGCTGATGTAACCCGACGGTCCAGAATCTTGAAGCATCATGGCGGGTCCGGTAGCCCTGACCGGGAGCAGCACCGGGACCGCCGTGGAGGTACAGCACGGGAATCCCGGCAGGGTTCCCTGACGTCTCCCAGTAAACTTCTGCCCCGCTAACTTTTACCCGTCCTTCATTTTCCCCAGTCATTCAACAAAGGCTACGAGAAGGACCCTGGCAAGGGTAGGGTCAGTGCAAGCGTCAGATTGTCGATGGGGGAACCGATGAGGCTTGACGGCCATGCCTGCGCGTTGACGGCTGCGGGTTCGAAGTCATCAATGGCTTGCGTGATCACCGGATCCCGTTCGGGACAATAGAGGACATCGAGGTTCGCTTCACCACGGTCATCTGGGCGGCGGGCAGGAAGTATGTCAGTTGGGGCGCCCCCACGCCGACTGCAGCGCTTGGAGCAGGCTTCCAGCATCTGAGCGATTTGAAGAGCCGCCCCTACAGCATTTTGCCGAGCAACGAGCGGATCAGCGAGCCCGAAGCGAAAACCGGACAGGACGCCGTCGTTGCCGCCTGGCACCATGCCCGCAGCGGCGGAATCGCCTGTGCGCGAGATAGTGTCACGTCAACGTGGAACAAGCCGGTGATCGCCGTCGGGATTCTTTCAGTTCTTGCGGTGGTCATCACCGCATCCCAGTAAGTGCAAGCGCACCGCCAGCCGGGCCGCGCGGCCCGGACGCCTCAGCTCCTTCCGGATCCAGCGGTAAGCTGTTCCGCATGGGGACGAGGAATAAGACCAAGGTATTTGCTGCTTTCGCAGGGCTTTTAGTGGCGGCGATATCGTTATTCGGCGCCCTCTGGGTGAACGGCAATATCCCGTTGCCAGCAGCCATCGCCACCTCCTTCATCCCGGGTGTCGCGACTTTTTTGGCGACAGGCCAGGGAGTCATGCGGAAACCGCGATAGCGACGCGCCGACAGCCTGTGACCGGCGTAGGTAGGCTCGCACGATGACGGACATTATGGTTCAGCACGCGTACGCCACTCGAGCAGCGGAGTACACGGCGCTGTTCGGGACAACTGACGCAGCCCATGAGGAGGATCAGCGGCTTATAGCCGGCTGGGGTAAATCCCTCCGTGGCCCAGCCATCGATGCAGGCTGCGGTCCGGGCCACTGGACGGCACTTCTCGCGAACCATGGTGCAGACGTTGAGGGCATCGATCTGGTTCCCATCTTCATCGACAAGGCGCGAAGCCGGTTTCCGGCGACACGGTTTCGGGTGGCAACACTCCGGGCGTTAGGAGTTCCGGACGGACGGCTGGCAGGCGTCCTCGCGTGGTATTCGTTGATCCATCTTGCGCCTGCTGAATTGCCCCTCGTTCTTGGTGAGTTTGCCCGTTGCGTGAAGCCGGAAGGCAGCATCCTTCTCGGATTCTTCGAGGGTCCCGCCGGCGAACCATTCCCGCACGCCGTCACGACCGCGTACTACTGGTCCGTGGGCGCAATGAGCCAGCACCTACTCGCCACAGGGTTTGAAGTTCAGGAAGTCCATGTCCGCACTGAACCGGAAAGTCGGCCGCACGTGGCAATAATCGCCGTCAGGACCACCCCGGAGGGTTAGCATGCCTGCGCCGGACGAGCGGATGCACTCCGTGGGTTCGCCTGCCGGACCTAGAGCCGAATGTGGCGGAACAGCGCCGCCGTGCCCATGCCGCCGGCGATGCTGATCATCGCCAGGGCGAGCTTTCCTTGGGCGGAGGGTGTTTGATTCGGTACCTGCCGGGCCTGCGCGAGCAGCCTCGTGACCAGCACGGCGCCGGACGCCCCGTAGGCGTGGCCCAAAGCCAGCGCCCCGCCGTCGGCGTTGGCCCGAAGGGAGTCGATCCCGAGGCGGTCCAGGCAGGCGATGGTCTGCGAGGCGAAAGCCTCGTTGAATTCCACGAGGTCCACTTCCGCGGCATCCACGGACTTAGCAGCCAGCAGGCGCGAGGCGGCGGACGTGGCACCGATGCCCAGCAGCTTCGGTTCCACCCCGGCGGTCTCCGTGCCGAGCACCACCAGGGCGTCGGCAGCGCCCAGTTCCCGGGCCCTGGCCAGCGAGGTGATGACGACGGCGGCTGCCCCGTCCGCGTCGAAGCACGAATTTCCGGCGGTGACAGTGCCGGATTCCACGAATGCCGCGGGGAACCGCGCCATCAGGGCTTCGCTGAGCTTGGGGCGGGGACCGTCGTCGGCCGTTATTGCCGCTGATCCAGAGTCGGCCGGCAGCGCCACTGTCTCCCGGGCGAACATGCCGGCGGCCTGCGCAGCCACCGCCCTGCGGTGGCTGCGCAGCGCAAACTCGTCCTGCCGCGCGCGGCTGATGCCGTACTCCCGGGCCACGTTCTCGGCCGCGACTCCCATGTCGGGGTCCCCGTGGCCGTGCGGCGCAAACTGTGCGCGGCTAAAGAAGGCGGCTTCGCCGTCGTCGTTCCGGTGTGCGCGCAGCGGTGCCGTGCTGATGCTTTCGACGCCGCCCGCAAGGTACGTGCCGCCGCCAGCTGCGACGAGCCGCGATGCGAGGACGACGGCGTCGAGGCCGGAGCCGCACTGCCGGTCTACGGTGAGGCCGGGAACGGTGACGGGCAGGCCAGCTTCAAGGGCCGCAAGCCGCGCGACGTTGCCGCCCGCGCCCACGGCGTTGCCGACGACGACGTCAGCCACCTCGCCCGCGTCCACACCCGTGTCAGTCAGCAGCGCGCTGAGGACCGGGGCCAGGAGCTCGTGGGAGCGCAGGTGCTTCAGCGCACCGTTCGCCCGGCAGATGGGCGTGCGCAGCGCCGCGATGATCACCGGTTGCCGGTCATCAGGCAGCTCGAGCTGCACGCCTGACGCCGTGCCCCTAGACGCCGCGCTCCTAGACAAGGTGCCGGACCCGGCTGTCGCGGGCCGCTATCCAGTCGAGCAGCAGCCGCCGGCTCACCTTTCCGCGGTCCGTTACTGGAAGCTCATCCAGGGCGTAGTACTGCAGCGGCCGCTTGTCCTTGGCCAGGACGTCCTCCAGTCCGGTTTTGAGCTGGGTGGCGGTGACTCCGCCGTGTGAGGGAACGATGCCGGCCACCACGCGCTGCCCGCGGAGGTCGTCGTCCATGCCCGCAGCGATGGCCGAGGCCACCCCGGGGACGGAGGACAGCGCCAGCTCGACCTCGTGGGGGTAGACGTTCTTGCCTGCGGTGATGATCATGTCCGCGCGCCGGCCGAGGATGTGCAGCACCCCGTCCGACAGGTAGCCCTGGTCCCCCACAGTGAACCAGCCGTCGAAGCAGCGCAGCGCCTGGCCGTCGTCGCCCCAGAGGTAGCCGTTGCTGACCATGCCGCTTTGGACGCTGATGTTGCCTGCGGCCCCGTCGGGGAGCCCGTTTCCCGAGTCGTCAAGGATCCGCACCTCGACGCCCGGGAACGGCCGGCCGATCGCGGTGCTCCCGGCAGAGAACGGCTCCCCTGCGGCCAGGCCGGCGCCGGAGACAAAACTGAGCTCCGACGCACCGTAGTACTCGAAGATGGTGGCGTGCGGGGCCCACCGGCGGGCCGCCTCCAGTGTGCGCGCATCCAGCTTTGAGCCCGCACAGATGATGGTCCGGACGCCCGATGCGTCCACGCAGCCCAGCAGCCCGCGTTCGCTGAGCAGCCGCAGCATGGTGGGCACCAGCACCAGCCGTGTGATGCCGTCATAAGTGATGGCGGCGTGGACGTCCCCGACGTCGAAAGATTCCAGGGTGTGGAACTCAGAACCGGCGTACAGGCATTCGGCCAAGGCGTACAGGTTGAGGCTGGCGGCCAACGGGCCCGGTGCGAGCGTTTTGTCCTGCTGGCTCAGCCCGAAAAATTCCATGGAGGCCTCGAACGACTGCTGCCAGGAGCGGCGCGAGCGGGTGAAGGCCTTGGGCACGGAGGTGGTGCCGGAGGTCAGGCCGATGAGGAACGAGGACGCCGGATCCCCGTCCGCCAGACCGGTGCCGGCGCTCCCCGGAAACGGGTCAGCGCCGCTGCCGTTGACACCGCTGCCGTTGACACTGCTGCCGTTGACACCACGGCCGTTGGGACCACTGCCCAGCCGCTGGACAATCTCGTCCTGCAGCGCGTGGGGCCAGGTGGGGTCCAAAACCGCGCACTCGCGGTCACCGGCGACGGCAGCGGCGAACTCAACGGCGAACTGGGTGGAGTTCGGTTGGGCGAGAACCGTGACACGGGCTGTACTGGAGGCTGTGGCGGCCTGCGCACCGTCGCGCAGTTCGGCCCAGCTGAGACGTTTTCCGGCCACGACGACGGCGGTGTCGTCGGGGCGTTCATCGGCCCAACGCTGAAGATTGTTGAGAAAAGGCATCGGACCAACTTTACCGGGCGGCACCCACCACGGCCTTGCTCCAAAGACTATTGTGACAACATGAGCTTCAATGACGGGGTCGAGCTGGACCCATCCCAGGTGGAAGACAGGCGTGGCGGCGGAGCTGGCCGCGGCGCGAAAATCGGCGGAGGCATCGGCGGCGGCGTCGTCCTGCTCCTTGCCGCCCTGTTCGGGATCAACCCGCAAATGCTGGGCCCACTCCTGGGCAGCGGCCAGGAACAGCCCGGCCAAAGCCAGGGAACGGCTCCGGCCGAGTGCAAACTTGGCTCCGATGCAGATCAGCGCCTCGACTGCCGCATCACCGGAACGGTCAACAGCCTGAATGCCTTCTGGCCCGCCTACCTCGCCGAGTACAACGTGAAGTACCCCCGGCCCAAGACTGTGCTGTTCGAGGGCGGCACGCGCACCGGCTGCGGTGCAGCCACGTCCGAAGTTGGCCCGTTCTACTGCCCGGCGGACACCACCGCCTACTTCGATCCAGGGTTCTTCCAGGACCTCGTCACCCGCTTCGGCTCCTCCGGCGGGCCCCTGGCCCAGGAATATGTGGTGGCCCATGAGTTCGGCCACCACATCCAGAACATCCTCGGCGACCTGGACAAGGCGCAGCAGGATCCGCAGGGCGCGGAATCCGGCGCGGTCCGGGTGGAGTTGCAGGCCGACTGCTATGCAGGGCTTTGGACCCGGTACGCCACCACGCAGAAGGACCCAAAGACCGGCAAGCCCTTCCTTGAGCCGCTCAAGCAGCAGGACCTGAACGACGCGCTCTCGGCAGCCTCCGCAGTCGGCGACGACCGGATCCAGAAGGCCGCCACGGGCCGCGTCACGCCGGAGGGCTGGACCCACGGTTCCAGCGCCCAGCGGCAGAAGTGGTTCTACCAGGGCTACAAGACCGGCGACATCAACCAGTGCGACACGTTCAGCGCGGCAACACTTTGAACCCCTGGGCCCACGCCTGGGCCCACGCTACCGAGGGGCCCCAATCGAGCTTGCGAGATTGGGGAGGTAGTGGGGAGGGTTCCCTGGCCGAGCTTGCGAGGTTAGGGGGCCGGTGGGGACGACGACGGCCGGTCACCTTCGTGAAGAAGGCGACCGGCCGTCGTCGTACTTTGGGATCAGATGTTGAAGCCGAGGGCCCGCATCTGGTCCTTGCCGTCGTCGGTGATCCGCTCCGGACCCCATGGCGGCATCCATACCCAGTTCAGGCGCCAGTCATCCACGACGCCGTCAAGCGCCTTGCCGACCTGCTCCTCGAGCACGTCGGTCAGCGGGCAGGCCGCCGTAGTGAGGGTCATGTCGATCAGCAGGGCGCCGTCGTCCTCCGAGTACTTGAGGCCGTACAGCAGGCCCAAGTCCACGATGTTAACCCCGAGCTCGGGGTCGATGACGTCCTTGAGTGCCTCTTCGACATCCTCCAGCCCGGTGCGGGCTGCGTCGATTTCGGTCATGGTCAGTCAGTCCTAACTAGGCCTGGACCGCTGCGGCAGCCGCGGCGGTTCCGGCAGCACCGGCGTAGCGGTCGTAGCCTTCTTCTTCCAGGCGGTCGGCCAGTTCCGGGCCGCCCTCTTCCACAACCTGGCCGTTCACGAACACGTGCACGAAGTCAGGCTTGATGTAGCGCAGGATGCGGGTGTAGTGCGTGATGAGCAGCGTGCCCATGTTGCCGGTGGCGTGCGCACGGTTGACGCCTTCGGAGACAACCTTGAGGGCGTCCACGTCCAGGCCGGAGTCGGTCTCGTCGAGCACAGCGAACTTCGGCTTGAAGAGTTCCAGCTGCAGGATCTCCACGCGCTTCTTCTCACCGCCGGAGAAGCCTTCGTTGACGTTGCGCTGTGCGAAGTCGGCGTCGATGCGCAGCTGCTGCATGGCGTCCTTGACGTCCTTGGTCCAGGTGCGCAGCTTGGGTGCCTCACCGTCGATGGCAGTCTTGGCGGTCCGCAGGAAGTTGGTCATGGTGACACCCGGAACCTCAACCGGGTACTGCATGGCGAGGAAGACGCCGGCGCGGGCGCGCTCGTCAACGCTCATGGCCAGCACGTCTTCGCCGTCCAGGGTGATGGTGCCGCCGGTGACGTTGTACCGGGGGTGGCCGGCGATGGTGGAGGCCAGCGTGGACTTGCCGGAGCCGTTGGGGCCCATGATGGCGTGGGTCTCACCGGTGCGGATGGTCAGGCTGACGCCCTTCAGGATCTCCTTGGTGCCCTGCTCGGTGTCGATGCTGACGTGCAGGTCCTTGATCTCAAGAGTAGACATGTGTCTTGTTCTCCTCTGCACCTGCCGTTGTGTCGGCGGTGCGGTCTTTGGTCTGGAAGTTATTAAGTTCTGCTTCAGGCCCGGCCGGGCTTCAGCGTGGGCTGCGGATTAGCTGAAGTTCGGCGCTTCGGCGCCGTTCAGGACGTTGGTGGTGTCCACGTAGACGCCGTCTCCGTGGATCTCCACCGCGAACACCGGAACGGGGTCGTAGGCAGGCAGCTGCAGGGGTTCGCCGGAGCGCAGGTCGAACTGGGAGCCGTGGCCCCAGCACTCGATGGCGCAGCCCTCCACCTCGCCCTCGGAAAGCGAGATGTCGGCGTGCGAGCACGTATCACCGATTGCGTGGATCTCTCCCATCGAGTCCTTGACGATCGCGACCGGGTAGTCGTCGATCAGGATCCGTAGGGCCTGCTTGGGCTGGATCTCGTTTGCGTTGCAGACGAGTTCGCCCTTTGGCTGTTCAGTCATCCGTTGTCCTGTGCTGTAGTTTCCGGCTGGTTGGGCCGGGCCCGGTCCGTAGGGTCAGTTCTCGTTGGCGACGAGCTCGCGCTCGACTTCCGCGGTCAGGCGCTCTTCGAGTGCCGGAACCTTGATCTGCTGGATGATCTCGTTGAGGAAGCCGCGCACGACGAGCCGCCGGGCCACGTCTTCGGGAATGCCGCGGGCCATCAGGTAGAACAGGTGCTCGTCGTCGAAACGTCCGGTGGAGCTGGCGTGGCCGGCACCCTCGATGAGGCCCGTCTCGATTTCGAGGTTGGGCACGGAGTCCGCGCGGCAGCCGTCGGTGAGCACCAGGTTCTGGTTCTTCTCGTACGAGTCGGTGCCCAGGGCCTGCTTCTGGATCAGCACGTCGCCCACCCAGACGGTGTGCGCGTTCTTGCCCTGCAGGGCGCCCTTGTAGAGCACGTTGGACTTGCAGTTGGCCACGTTGTGGTCAACGAAGGACCGGTGCTCCAGGTGCTGGCCGGCGTCGGCGAAGTAGAGGCCCAGCAGCTCGGCCTCGGCGCCCTCACCGGAGAAGCGGACGTTGGAGTTCAGGCGTACCACGGAACCGCCAAGGGAAACGGCGATGTGCTTGTAGACGGCGTCCTTGCCCACCTGGGCGTCGTGCTGGCCCAGGTGCCGAGCGTCGTCTTCCCAGAGCTGCACGGAAATCACGGTGAGGTGCGCGCCGTCGCCGACGATCACTTCCAGGTTGCCGTTGTGGTCCGCCGCGCCAGTGTGTTCCACGATGACGACGCTGCGGGAGTTGGCGCCGGCTTCCAGCACGAAGTGTGCGTTGGAGCGGCGGCCTGCGCCCGCACCGTCGACCAGGATGCGCACCGGCTCAGCCGGTTCGGCGTCGGCCGGGATGACCACGTGCAGGGCCTCATCCGTGTTGGCGGAGGCGACGACGGCGGCCCGGTCGGCCGGGGCCAGGACGGTGCCGCGCGGGGCGGCTCCCTGTGCCAGGCTGCCGCGGACGTAGCCTTCGGGGGCTTCCACGGTGAACGCGGCCGCGTCGCCATCCGTGGCTGCGTCCGAGAACAGGTTGGCCAGTCCGCGGACCGGGGTGAAGCGCCATTCCTCTTCACGGCCGGTGGGCAGCGCGAAGTCGGCGACGTCGAAGCTCGTGAGCCGTTCGGCGCGCGAAGACATGACGGTGACGCCGTGGTTGTGGCTGTGGTCCACCTTGGCGGAGACCAGGCCCTCGCCTTCCTCGGTGAAACCTGCGATGGAAGGCGCCCCGATGCGGGCCTTTTCAGTAGTAATTTCGGCAGTCATTAACCGACGGATCCTTCCATCTGGAGTTCAATGAGGCGGTTCAGCTCGAGGGCGTATTCCATCGGCAGCTCGCGGGCGATCGGCTCGATGAAGCCGCGCACGATCATGGCCATGGCTTCGTCTTCGCGCATGCCGCGGGACATGAGGTAGAAGAGCTGCTCCTCGGAGACGCGCGAGACGGTTGCCTCGTGCCCCAGCTGCACGTCATCCTCGCGGATGTCGATGTACGGGTAGGTGTCCGAGCGGCTGATGGTGTCCACCAGCAGCGCGTCGCAGCGCACCGTGTTCGCGGAGTGCTTGGCACCCTCGCGGATCTGGACCAGGCCACGGTAGGCCGCGCGTCCGCCGCCGCGGGCAACGGACTTGGAGATGATGGAGCTCTTCGTGTTCGGCGCGATGTGCACCATCTTGGAGCCGGTGTCCTGGTGCTGGCCCTCGCCGGCGAACGCGATGGACAGGGTCTCACCCTTGGCGTGCTCGCCCGTGAGGTAGACGGCCGGGTACTTCATGGTGACCTTGGAGCCGATGTTGCCATCGATCCACTCCATGGTGCCGCCCTCTTCGCAGATGGCGCGCTTGGTCACGAGGTTGTACACGTTGTTGGACCAGTTCTGGATGGTGGTGTACCGGACGCGGGCGCCCTTCTTGACCACGATCTCGACGACGGCCGAGTGCAGCGAGTCCGAGGTGTAGATCGGCGCCGTGCAGCCTTCGATGTAGTGGACGTAGGAGTCCTCGTCGGCGATGATCAGCGTGCGCTCGAACTGGCCCATGTTTTCCGTGTTGATGCGGAAGTAAGCCTGCAGCGGGATGTCGACGTGCACGCCCTTGGGCACGTACACGAAGGAACCGCCGGACCATACGGCCGTGTTCAGCGAGGCGAACTTGTTGTCGCCCACCGGGATGATGGTGCCGAAGTACTCCTGGAAGATCTCCGGGTGCTCGCGCAGCGCGGTGTCCGTGTCCAGGAAGATGACGCCCTGGGCCTCAAGGTCCTCGCGGATCTGGTGGTACACGACCTCGGACTCGTACTGGGCTGCCACACCGGAGACCAGGCGGCTGCGCTCAGCTTCCGGAATGCCGAGCTTCTCGTACGTGTTGCGGATGTCCTCGGGCAGGTCCTCCCAGGAAGCGGCCTGCTTCTCGGTGGAGCGCACAAAGTACTTGATGTTGTCGAAGTCGATGCCGGACAGGTCCGCGCCCCAGGTGGGCATGGGCTTGCGGTCAAAGTACTTCAGACCCTTCAGGCGCAGGTCCAGCATCCATTCCGGCTCACTCTTTTTGGCCGAGATGTCGCGGACCACGTCCTCGTTGAGGCCGCGGCGGGCGTTAGCGCCGACGTCGTTCTTGTCGGCCCAGCCGTACTCATAGGTTCCGATGCCGTGCAGCTCGGGATTCTTCTCCAGAATCTCGGCGATAACACCAGGCTCGGCAACCTTCTTCTCTGATAGTTGGTCCGTCATCACGGCCTTTCTTGCAGATGGTTGGATACTTCGTTCAGGTTGTCCGGCTGGCTGCCGGCGGCCTGCGCCACCGACACGGCCGGACGGCCTGTGGGTATGTGGGTGGTGCAGACGTGTCCCCCGCGGGCGAGCGTGGAAAGCCTGCGGACATCGACACCAACGAGGCGCGAAAACATTTCCGTTTCCGCGTCGCAGAACACGGGAAACTGGGTGGCCAGCTGCTGGATGGGGCAATGGCCCTGGCACAGCTGGACGCTGGACAGCGCCGCCGGCAGCGGGGCCTTGGCTTCAATGGACGCAGTGGAAGCGACGAAGCCGTCCCGGGACAGGGCGGCGGACAGGGCCTGCGCACGGGCCGTGATGTCCGTTCCGGCGGCTTCCACCTCGGGGGCGTAGCGGCGTTCCATCTCCGCAAAACGCTCGACGGCGAACTGGCGGACGGCTTCGTCCCCCGCCATCACGCCGAGCTGCTTGAGCGCCAGGGTGGCAATGTTCAGGTAATCGTCGCCCAGTGAGGACTGGCCCTGGGAGCTGAGGACGTAGCGGCGGGCGGGGCGGCCGGCACCGGCGCCTGCGCGGGCCACGCGCTTGACCTCGATCACGCCGGCGCGGGACAGGTGGTCCAGGTGGCGGCGTACGGCGGCCGGTGTGAAACCGAGGAGGTCACCCAGTTCGGCTGCGCTGACCGGCCCGTGCTCCAGGACGGCGCTGAGGACGCGGTCACGCGTGCGCTCGTCGGCGTCGGCCACTGCCGGCACGGACGCCAGGGCAGCACGCTTTTCACCGCGCGGTGCACCTGTCGGCGCACTCTGCCCGGCCAATGGCACGGAAGTGGTGTTGGTCATGGAATACACAACACAATCATGTCGTAATTTATTGCGGTGTTCCAGTAAGGCAAGGCTGACCTGAGCCCGGTGGCTGCGCCGGTCAGGCGGCAGTACGCCGGCTCACCAGTGACAGTACTACTTCACGTAGAATGCTGGGGTGCGATCCCCCAAATCCCCCGTGTTGACCATCGACGGGCTCATCAAGGACGTCGGTCCGCTGCCCACCCTCGATGGCAAGATGCTCAGGGTGGTGAGTGACGTCTCACTCATCGCCGGCCGCGGCGAGGTCACGGCGCTGCTCGGTGCCAACGGCGCCGGCAAGACTACCACCATAGAATGCGCGCAGGGGCTCCAGAAGCGCACGGGCGGAAGTATTACGCTGCTCGGCTCGGATCCCGGCACCGCCGGTGCGGAACTGCGCGCCCGCGTCGGCGTCATGCTCCAGGACGGCGGCCTCCCGCCGTCGGCCCGTCCCATCCCCCTGCTCCGGCACATTGCCGGCATGTACCGCAATCCCAGGCCGCTGGATGAGCTGGTGCAGCGGCTGGGCATCGACACCTTCAGCAGGACCAATGTCCGCAGGCTCTCCGGCGGACAGAAGCAGCGACTCGCTCTCGCCGCCGCCCTGATCGGCAACCCCGAGGTCCTGTTCCTGGACGAACCCAGCGCCGGGCTGGACCCGCAGTCCCGCCAGTTGGTCTTCGACCTGATCGCGGAACTCCGGGACAGCGGGATGGGGATCATCCTCACCACCCACCTCATGGATGATGCACAGCGGCTGGCCGACTACGTGTACATCATCGACGCCGGCAGGAACGTTGCGGAGGGCACCGTTGCCCAGCTGCTGCAGCACAACATGCCCGAGACGCCCCACAGGGACCATGTCCGGACGCTGCACTTCGAAGCACTGCCGGGACTGGACTTCACCGGCGTTCTGGCGGCCGAAATCGAGGTCCGCGAGACGCGTTCCGGCAGTTACACGGCCACCGGCGCGCTGACCCCTGAGGACCTCGCAGCGCTGACCGCCTGGTGGGCACACCACGGCATCATGCCGGGCTCGCTGAGCATGGAGGCGCGGAGCCTCGAAGACGTATTCCTTGACATTTCCGGAAGGGAAATCCGATGACGACAGCCACGGGCAGCACTCCCGCTCCCCTGCTCCGCCGGATCCTGCTGCAGGGTAAATACGAGGCCGCGACCATGCTCCGGAACGGCGAGCAGCTGATCCTCGCGGTGGTCCTGCCCCTTCTTGCCCTGATCGGGCTCACGGTCACCCCGCTGCTCGACGGCATGGGGGACAGCCGGGTCAATGTCGCGGTCCCGGGCATCCTAGCGCTGTGTGCCATGTCCACTGCGTTCACCGGGCAGGGCATCGCCACGGGCTTCGACCGGCGGTATGGAGTGCTGCGGTTCCTGTCCACCACGCCGCTGGGACGGGCCGGCCTCATCGCCGGGAAGATCCTCGCCGTCCTGGCCGTCCTGGTGATCCAGGTGGTCATCGTCGCCGCCGTCGCCTTCCCGCTCGGATGGCGCCCCGATCTGCTGGGCGTGCTGCCCGGCCTTTGCATGCTGGTGCTGGGCGCGGCCGCGTTCACCGCACTGGGGCTGCTGGTGGCGGGCACTGTCCGGCCCGAAGCCACGCTGGCCATCACCAACCTGCTGTGGATCCTGCTCGGCGCCCTGGGCGGCATCGTCATCCCCATGCAGCGGCTGCCGGAGCTCGCCCAGAACACCGTTCACCTGCTGCCGTCCGGGTCCCTCGGCGAAGGGCTGCGGGACGCCTTCCTGCACGGCGCCGTCAACGGCAACGCTGTCCTTGTCCTGCTGATGTGGACGGTTCTCGCCGGCGCAGCAGCCATCCGCTGGTTCAAATGGAATTGAGAATAACGTGAGTACGGCTTCGCGCCTCCCCCAGTTCGTCGGCCGCCTGGCATCCAAGCTTCCGGTCACCGTCGATTCGACCGTCCGCCGCCTTGCCGTGCTGTCCCTGATCGGGCAGACGGTCCTGGTGGTCACCGGCGGCGCCGTCCGACTGACCGCCTCGGGCCTTGGCTGCCCCACCTGGCCCAGGTGCACGAACAATTCTCTGGTGAATACCCCCGAGATGGGCATCCACGGCTTCATCGAGTTCGGGAACCGGCTCTTGACGTTTGCCCTGGCCGCCGTCGCGGCACTCATGCTCGTCTACTTGTGGAACCTGCGCAAGGAGCGCAAGGACCTGTTCCTGCTGGCCCTGGGCCTGCTGGCGAGCATCCCTGCGCAGGCCATCATTGGCGGCATCACTGTGCTGACCCAGCTGAATCCCTGGGTTGTCGGGCTGCATTTCCTGGTGTCCATGGCCCTGGTGGTTTTTGCCACACTGCTGGTCAACCGTGCGTACGGCAGGACGGGCGGGTTCCGCACCCGTCCCCTCACCGCCCTGCCTGGGGTCCTGCGGCCAGTGATGACCGCCGTCGCGCTGTTCTCCGCGATCGCCGTCATGCTGGGCGTCGTGGTGACCGGCGCCGGACCGCACGCGGGGGACGCCAATGCGCCCCGGAACGACCTGGACTGGGACCTCTTCTCGCACATCCATGCCGTGCCCGCCTACCTGGTCACCGCCGGCACGCTGCTCGCCGTCTACTTCGTGTTCCGCCGCGGCATTGCGGGGACGTTCCGGTCGGCCGTGCTGATGCTCCTCGGCGTGACGGTGCTGCAGGCCGTCATCGGGTTCACGCAGTACTACAACGGCATTCCCGCGCTCCTCGTGGGCGCGCACATGCTGGGCGCGGCCCTGCTCATGAGCGCGGCAACCAACGCGGCCGACATCGCCCGCTCCAGCCCCGTCAGGTAGCTCTTCCCGGGCGCTTCCCCAGGCCAACGCTTTCTCAGGTCCCGTCGCGTTTTTCCTGACGCGTCTTCACCTCCCGTCGCGTTTTTCCTGACGCGTCCTCAGGTCCTGCCGCTTCACTCCCGTCGCTTCCTCAGGTCCTGCCGCCCTTTCACCCTATGCTTGCATCTCGCTGCTTCGGGTGAGACAAGAAATGCTCCCTCACCTGAGTGAGGGAGCATTTCTACATTTCAGCGCAGGACCTGAGGACGCGTCGCAGGGAAACCCGCAGGAGGTGAGGAAGCGTCGCAGGGGAACCTGCAGGAGGTGACGACGCGTTGGGGGAAAACCTGCAGGAGGTGAGGACGCGTTGGGGGTAAACCTGCCGGATGTGACGACGCGTTGGGGGAAAACCTGCAGGAGGTGAGGAAGCGTCGCAGGGAAACCTGCAGGACCTGAGGACGCGTTTTGCCTTGTGGGTTAGCCCATGATCGGCGAGCCGACGAACGGGTCGACGGCCAGCGCGATGAAGAGGAGGGTCAGGTAGCTGATGGAGCCGTGGAAGACCTTCATGGCGCCCTTGTCGGAGAGGTCCCCACCCTGCGCCCGGTTGTAGAGGGCGTGGGACTCGTACAGGAACCAGGCACCGGCCAGTACCGCAACGGCGGTGTACACCCAGCCGGCGCTGCCGGCCGGGATCATGAGCAGCGAGCAGGCAACCATGGCCCAGGCGTACAGGACCACCTGGACGGACACGACCTTGGCGCCGGCGATGGCACCGAGCATCGGCACGTTGGCGTTGCGGTAGTCCTCGCCGTAGCGCATGGACAGCGGCCAGTAGTGCGGCGGGGTCCAAAGGAAGATCACCATGAACAGGACGATGGCCGGCCACTCGACCGTGTTGGTCACGGCGGACCAGGCGATCAGCACGGGGAAACAGCCCGCGGCGCCGCCCCAGACGATGTTCTGGGCCGTGCGGCGCTTGAGAATCATCGTGTAGATGACCACGTAGAAGACGATGGCACCCAGTCCGAGCCAGGCGGAAAGCGGGTTCGCGCCGAACCAGAGGATGGCGATGGCCGCGGCGCCCAGCAGCCACGCAAAGATCAAGGCCTCGCGGGGCGTGACCTCACCGGTGACCAGGGGCCGCTTCTCGGTGCGGTGCATCAGCTTGTCGATGTCGCGGTCGATGTAGCAGTTGAAGGCACCCGCGCTGCCAGCGGCGAAGGCGCCGCCCACGAGGGTGGCCAAGATGAGGCCGAGTGACGGGAAGCCACGCTGGGCGTAAATCATGGTGGGCAGGGTGCTGACCAGCAGGAGTTCAATGACCCTGGGCTTGGTGAGTGCAAGGTACGCCTTCGCCTTGCGGGCTAGTCCGGCTCTTCCGTGGACCCGGGAAGAGGTCAGCGGCGTATCTGTTGTGCTCACGTGGCAGTCACTCTGTTTCTGTCTGGCTGTTTATCTGATCGGTGCGCCCGGACACGCGGTCCGGACCGATTCCTCACCGGCGGCTGACGGGGCTGTCATCTGCGCACTAGAACCCGCCCGGCCCGCCGGTGGCCTCCCGATATCATACCGCGGTCCCGCATGGATCGCTGGCATCGGCTTGTGACGGCAAATCACTGAAAATGATTCGTTCGTGCTTGCTTCAATCACATTAACGCAGCCTCACCGCACGGATGATTCACAAAAGAGAAATTGCGTCCAACTGGTGAGATTTTGGCCGCCCGAAGTGTGGAATGGAGCTAAGCTGTCTGCAGATCAGCGCACACTGGAAGACGGGCAAGAAACCGCATTCCAGACCGTCCGGCGACTGAATGAAGATCAACGTTTCAATGGTGAACGGCTGGTAGGCACAAATGCAGCGGGCACCAATTATGCCCTGCCGCTGTGTGTCATTACCGCTTGCCGTTTAACACAGAGAGGGGCCCGGATTCCGTGGCACATGTGAAAGAGCAAGAACTGACCTGGACCGACCTCGACCAGCGCGCCGTTGACACCGTGCGTGTCCTGGCCGCGGACGCCGTGGAGAAGGTGGGCAACGGCCACCCCGGTACCGCGATGAGCCTGGCGCCGGCCGCATACCTCCTGTTCCAGAAGCTGATGCGGCACGACCCGAAGAACCCGGACTGGATCGGCCGCGACCGTTTCGTCCTCTCCCCCGGCCACACGTCCCTGACGCTGTACATCCAGCTGTTCCTCTCCGGCTACGGCCTGGAACTGAAGGACCTGGAAGCACTGCGCACCTGGGGCTCCCTCACCCCGGGCCACCCCGAGTACAAGCACACCGCCGGCGTGGAGATCACCACCGGGCCGCTGGGTCAGGGCCTGGCCTCCTCCGTGGGCTTTGCGTACTCCCAGCGCCGCCAGCGCGGCCTGTTCGACGCCGACGCCGCCCCCGGCACCAGCCCGTTCGACCACACCATCTGGGTGATCGCTTCCGACGGCGACCTCCAGGAAGGTGTGACCTCCGAGGCCTCCTCCCTCGCCGGCCACCAGGAGCTCGGCAACCTCGTGGTCATCTACGACGAGAACCACATCTCCATCGAGGACGACACCGATATCGCCTTCACCGAGGATGTCCTGAAGCGTTACGAGGCCTACGGCTGGCACGCCCAGCGCGTTGACTGGACCAAGACCGGCGACTACAAGGAAGACGTCCAGGAGCTGTACTCGGCACTTCTGGCCGCCAAGGCTGAAACCTCCAAGCCGTCCATCATTTCGCTGCGCACCATCATCGGCTACCCGGCCCCGAAGAAGCAGAACACCGGCAAGATCCACGGCTCCGCCCTGGGTTCGGAAGAAGTGGCAGCACTGAAGAACGTCCTCGGCTTCGACCCCGAGAAGTCCTTCGAGGTGGACGAGGACGTGCTGGCCCACGCCCGCGCCGTCGTCGACCGCGGTGCCCACGCACGCAAGGAATGGGAAGAAGCCTTCTCCGCCTGGCAGTCCGCCAACCCGGAAGGTGCTGCCCTGCTGGAGCGCGTGGAAGCCCGCCAGCTGCCCACCGAGCTCGACGGCGTTCTCCCGGTCTTCCCGGCTGGCAAGGACGTCTCCACCCGCGCCGCGTCCGGCAAGGTCCTGAACGCCATCGGCCCGGTCATGCCGGAACTCTGGGGCGGCTCGGCCGACCTCGCCGAGTCGAACAACACCACGATCGAGGGCTCGCCGTCGTTCGTTCCCGCGGGCAAGCAGACCAACGCATGGTCCGGCAACCCGTACGGACGCGTCCTGCACTTCGGTATCCGTGAGCACGCCGCCGCTTCGATCGTGAACGGCATCAGCCTGCACGGCAAGACCCGCGCGTTCTCCGGCACGTTCCTGATCTTCAGCGACTACCAGCGTCCGGCCATCCGCCTCGGCGCCCTCATGGGCGTGCCGTCCCTGTACGTTTGGACGCACGACTCCATCGGCCTCGGCGAGGACGGCCCGACGCACCAGCCGGTGGAGCAGCTCGCTTCGCTGCGAGCCATCCCGGGTCTCGACGTCGTCCGTCCGGGCGATGCCAACGAGGTCGCGGCAGCGTGGAAGACCATGCTGGAGAACCACGAGAACCCGGCCGGCATCGTCCTGACCCGCCAGAACATCCCCACGTACGAGCGTGGCGAGGGCGCGGCCGAGGGTGACACGTTCGGCTCGACCGCAGGCGTCGCCAAGGGCGGTTACGTCCTGGCCGAGGCGTCCAAGGACGGCAAGACCGTGGACGCGCAGGTCATCCTGATCGGCACCGGCTCGGAAGTCCAGCTGGCCGTGCAGGCCCGCGAAGCACTGCAGGCCGAAGGCATCGCCGCCCGCGTGGTGTCCATGCCGTGCGTCGAGTGGTTCAACAAGCAGGACGCCGCCTACCGCGAGGCAGTCCTGCCCGCAGCGGTCAAGGCCCGCGTTTCGGTTGAAGCCGGTCTGTCCCAGGGTTGGCGCGAGTTCGTCGGCGACGCCGGCCGCTCCATCAGCCTCGAGCACTACGGCGCATCCGCCGACTACAAGCGCCTGTTCCAGGAATTCGGCATCACGGCAGAAGCTGTTGCCGCCGCCGCCAAGGATTCCCTCGCCGGACTCCAGTCCTGACAGCACCCCCACAGTTCAAGGAGATTAGAAATGACTAGCACTCCCACCCAGCAGCTTTCCGACGCCGGCGTTTCCATCTGGCTCGATGACCTCTCCCGGGGCCGTCTGAAGACCGGAACGCTGCAGAAGCTGATCGAAGAGAAGAACGTTGTTGGTGTCACCACGAACCCCAGCATCTTCCACGCCGCCATCACCTCCGGCACGGACTACGACGCCACCATCGCGGCCCAGGCCGCTGCCGGCGCCTCCATCGAAGAGACCATCTTCGAAATCACGACGACGGACGTCGCCGACGCCTGCGACCTCTTCGCCCCGATTGCCGCGGCAACCAAGGGTGTTGACGGCCGTGTCTCCATCGAGGTGGACCCCCGACTCGCGTGGGACACCGCCGGCACCATCGCCGAAGCGAAGCACCTCTACAAGAAGGTCAACCGCGACAACGTGCACATCAAGATCCCGGCCACGCTGGAGGGCCTGGAAGCCATCACGGCAACCCTGGCCGAGGGCATCAGCGTCAACGTGACCCTGATCTTCTCGCTGGAGCGCTACCGCGCCGTCATCAACGCCTTCCAGAGCGGTCTGGAGCAGGCCAGGGACAACGGCCACGACCTGTCCAAGATCCACTCCGTCGCCTCCTTCTTCGTCTCCCGCGTGGACACGGAAATCGACAAGCGCCTGGACGCGATCGGCACCGAGGAAGCCAAGGCCCTCAAGGGCAAGGCCGGCGTTGCCAATGCCCGCCTCGCCTACCAGGTCTACGAGGAGCTCTTCTCCACCGAGCGCTGGGCCGTGCTGGCCGAAGCCGGCGCACTGCCGCAGCGCCCGCTGTGGGCTTCTACCGGCGTGAAGGACCCGGCTTACCCCGACACCCTCTACGTCACCGAGCTCGTTGCCCCTCACGTCGTGAACACCATGCCGGAGAAGACCCTGGACGCCACGTTCGACCACGGCGTGGTCACGGGCGACACCGTCACCAACGGCTACGATGAAGCGAACGCCACCCTCAACGCCCTTGATGCCCTCGGTGTGTCCTACAACGAGGTCGTTGCCCTGCTGGAATCCGAAGGCCTGGACAAGTTTGTTGCCAGCTGGAAGGAACTCCTGGCAGACGTCGAAGGCGCCCTCGCCACCGCACGGAAGGCTTCCTAACCCAACATGAGCACACTCAGCTACGACGCCACCGGTTCCGCCCGGAAGGCTCTTGAGCAGCACCTGCCCGCCCTCGTGGAAGACCGCGTCGCCACCCGGATCTTCGCCAAGGACCACACCCTGTGGGGTCCCGATGCGGAAGCCGAGTCGGCCATCCGCCTCGGCTGGGTCGAGGCGGCCACCGTCTCCCGGCCCCTGGTGGACGGCATCCTGGAGCTCCGCGATGCCCTGAAAGCGGAGGGTGTTACCCGCATTGCCCTCTGCGGCATGGGCGGCTCCTCGCTTGCTCCTGAGGTCATCGCCGGCACCGCTGGCGTCGAGCTGACTGTGCTGGACAGCACCGACCCCGAACAGGTCGGTGCTGCCCTCGCGGACCGCCTCGCTGAAACCGCCATCGTGGTTTCCTCGAAGTCCGGTTCAACACTGGAAACCGATTCGCAGCGGCGGATCTTCGAGCACGCCTTCACGGAGGCCGGCCTCGATGCGAAGAGCCGGATCATCGTGGTCACCGATCCCGGGTCCCCGCTGGACAAGGCCTCACGCGAGGCCGGCTACCGTGCGGTCTTCAACGCGGACCCGAACGTGGGCGGACGTTACTCGGCGCTGACGGCCTTCGGGCTCGTCCCGTCCGGTCTGGCCGGCGTGGACATCGCAGCCCTGCTGGACGAGGCTGAAGAAGCCGCGGAGATCCTGAACGAGGACGCTCCCGAGAACATCGGGCTGGTCCTGGGGGCCGCGCTGGGCGGCACCAACCCGCTGCGCGACAAGATCGTCATCGCGGAGGACGGCTCCGGCATCGTGGGATTCGCTGACTGGGCCGAACAGCTCATCGCTGAGTCCACGGGCAAGCTCGGCACCGGCGTCCTGCCGGTTGTCGCCGGCCCGGACGCCCCGGAAGTCACTTCCGGCGCTGAAGACGTCCTGGTGGTCCGCCTCGTCAGCACGGACGCCGACGTCGAACTCGGCGAGAACGAAGTTGCCATTGCCGGCGGCCTCGCCTCGCAGATGATGGTGTGGGAGTTCGCCACCGCTGTGGCCGGGCGTCTCCTGGGCATCAACCCGTTTGACCAGCCCGACGTGGAAGCCGCCAAGGTGGCTGCCCGTGGCCTGCTGGACGCCCAGCCGGAACCGACGCCGGCCAACTTTACCGACGGTGCCATCGAGGTCCGCGGCGGAGAATGGCTCGGCGACGCCGGCTCAGCAACCGACGCGGTCTCCGCGTTGCTGGCACAGCTGGGCAGCGACGGCTACCTGAGCGTCCAGGCCTACTTCGACCGCCTGGCCTACGCCCAGCTCGAGGGCGTCCGGGACGAACTTGCCGCCGTGAGCGGCCGGCCTGTTACCTTCGGCTGGGGGCCCCGGTTCCTGCACTCCACCGGCCAGTTCCACAAGGGCGGCCCGGCGATCGGTGTCTTCCTGCAGGTCACAGCGGCGTCTGCCACGGACCTCGCCATTCCGGACCGTCCGTTCACGTTCGGTGAGCTGATCACGGCCCAGGCTGCCGGCGACGCTCAGGTACTGAGCGAACACGGCCGGCCGGTGCTGCGCCTGCACCTCACCGACCGGGCAGCGGGCGTTGCCCAGCTGCAGGAGATCGTTTCGTCGCTTGCCGGCAAGGCAACGTCCGCCACTGAGAGCTAAGGCCCTGAATTAACCATGCCAGATACTTTGAACGGCAGAAGGTCAGCGGGCCGGTCC
>NZ_JBQCMF010000016.1:0-129714 GCF_051965295.1 Arthrobacter sp. SAFR-023
GGGATTTGCGGGTCGGACCTGCATTACTGGCTGCACGGCGCGGCGGGCGAGTCGATCCTGAAGGCGCCCCTGGTGCTCGGCCATGAGATCAGCGGCCGGGTGGTCAGGGCCGCCGCCAATGGTGCGGGGCCTGCTGCGGGGACGCCGGTGGCGGTGCACCCGGCCACCCCGGGCCCTGGGACGGGCCCGGACGCGCCGCGGTATCCGGCGGACCGGCCGAACCTGTCCCCGGGGTGCACGTACCTGGGGTCCGCGGCGCGGTTCCCGCACACGGACGGGGCGTTCAGCCGGTACGTGAACCTGCCGGTGAGGATGCTCCGGGCCCTCCCGGAGACCCTGGACCTGCGCACCGCGGCTTTGATCGAACCGGCGTCGGTGGCTTGGCACGCGGTGGGCCGGGCCGGGGACGTGGCCGGCAAGACCGCGCTCGTGATCGGGTCCGGCCCGATCGGGGCGTTGGTGGTCGCGGTGCTCAAACGCGCCGGCGCGGCCCGGATCGTCGCGGTCGACATGCATGAGAAACCGTTGGAGATCGCCACGGCGGTGGGCGCGGACGAGGTCCTGAACGCCGCCGATGGTGAGGCGATCGCCAGGGTGCAGGCCGACGTCGTGATTGAATCCTCCGGGAACCACCACGGCCTGGCCTCCGCGATCCAGGGCGCGGCCCGGGGCGGGACCGTGGTCATGGTCGGGCTGCTGCCCACCGGAGCGCAGCCGGTCCTGATCTCCCTGGCCATCACCCGGGAACTGGACCTCAAAGGCTCGTTCCGGTTCAACGACGAAATCGACGAGGTCATCACCGCCCTCGCCGACGGCACCCTCACCATCGACCCCGTCATCACCCACGACTACCCCGTCACCGACGCCCTCGAAGCCTTCGACACCGCCCGCAACTCCGCCCAATCCGGCAAAGTCCTCCTCAACTTCGCCAGCTAAACCGAGGCGCAGCTGAACAGGGCCATAGACGGAAAGAACAACAATGATCACAAACCTGCCGCCCCTGGTTGTCATGGGCGTCTCCGGTTGCGGAAAGTCGACCGTGGGTGCGTTGCTCGGCGAGCGGCTGGGCGTGCCCTTCTTCGACGGGGATGACTTTCATCCGCCGGCCAACAAGGCCAAGATGGCAAGCGGCACGCCTTTAAATGACGAGGACAGGGCACCGTGGCTCGCGAAGATCGGCGCCGCCCTGGCAACGCCCGGCGACGGAGCGCGCACGCGCATCATCGCCTGCTCGGCGCTTAAGCGGAGCTATCGGGACCTGCTGCGCAGCTACGCACCTGACCTGGTGTTCGTCCACCTTTCCGGCGAGGCCGCCACCATTTCCGGCAGAATCAGCGGCCGGGCGCACGAATACATGCCCAGCAGCCTCCTGGCTTCGCAGCTTGCCACGCTGGAGCCGCTGGGAACTGATGAGGCGCATATTCCGGTCGATATCGTCGGCGATCCGGCATCGCTGGTGGACGGCATCGTCCGCGAACTGGAACTTTCCTAGCCCTACCTCTGGGGCAGGATCCCGGAGGCCGTGGCCTTGGCGAGTTTCATCTCGGTGTTGATGATCTCTACGGAGCACTGAAACTGCGCGTTGCAGCTTTGCAGAACGACGGTGGCCGCGGCCGTGCCTTCGTTGAACGCCATCGCGTTGGGAACCACCCGGAGCGTGATGGTCTGGGCCTGCCTGGTGCAGCTGAGCTGTTCGTTGCCGAAGCCGGCGGCTATCCGTCCGTCACTGACTCTTTGGGTGAGCTGGATGACGGGTATCGCGATGAGCAGGGTGGGATCGGTGTCGCAGACGAAGGTCACCGGAATATCGACGGCGGCGCCGTCGGCGACGAGGATTCCGGGTCCCGCACTGACTAGCGTCGCGGGGGCCGCGTGGGCAGGGGCGGCGATGCCCATGAGACCGGCGGCGAGAGCGACGGCGGCGAGGCGGCTTGTGGTGCCTAACATCAGGTTCTCCCTTTAATCGGAAGCGTGGCGTCCTGCGTCGCCCGTGGCCGTGCCACCGCGGTGAGCGGGCGCCTGGATTTACGGGACCATGATTGTGCGGGTCGTGGCCCCTGACGGCGGCGCCGTTTTGGGGCGCCGCGCTGTACTGCCAAACTTCCGGGACCGCCGATCCTCCGGCGCGGCCGAAAGTCCGGCTGGCCGCACCATACTCATGTACCGGTTGCGCTGACAAGAGCCAAAAACAAAGGAAGCGGACGACGGCGGGAGGGCCCGCCGTCGTCCGCTTCTGTTTGTGCGTTAGGCCATTAGTGCCACAGGCCGAGGGCGAACTCCGCGATGACGGTGGACAGCAGGAACGATGCGGTGACGGCCACCAGACCCACCGGGATGATCTTCCAGCCGATGTTTTTCAGCAGCGGAATGTCCTTGCCCAGGGACAGGCCGGCGAGGGTCAGCATGACCGTGGCGATGGACAGGAAGTCGACCGACTTGATGGGCCCGGCGAGTGCTGCGGCGCCGAAGAACCACGGGCTGGAGATGTAGGCGCCGATGGTGGTGATGTAGACGATCGCCGAGATCTTCTTGGTGAGCTTGGCCAGGGCAATGCTGACCAGAACGAGGGCGAGCATGATCGCGTACCCGGCGACGATGGCCAGGCTGAAGCCCTTGGCCGCCACCGACGCGGTTCCGATGCCGAGGACGGTGAGGACCGAGAGGGAGAGCCACAGTGGCAGGTGCATGGCCGCTGACGATTCGGCCACACGCTCGCGGAACCGCCGGTTTTCCTCCGCCTGGGCTGCTTCCCGTGCGGTGCCGGAGCCGCCGAGCTCCGCATCAGCAACCCGGTGCCTGGCGGCAGCGCTGCGCTGGGTGTCCGCATGCTGTGGCGGGGCGCCGGCCGTGACCGCGGCCTCTTCCCGGGTCTGCCTGCGCGTGAGGAACCGGTAGAAACGGTCCGCCAGCGGAAGGGCGAGGTAGATGCCGACGTAGACGCCGAGGATGGTGGTGATCAGGTTGGAGATGGCCGCCATGCCGAGGATGGCCTCCTGGTCGCCGGGGTAGGCGGCGATGATGCTGGCGGAGGACGCTGCCATCATGGATCCGGACCCCACGCCTGCACCCATGGCCAGGGCCAGGGGGTCGAAGATCTTCCAGTTGGACACGAGGGAGGTCAGCAACGTGATGTACACGGCGCCGAACAGGGTTCCGAAAACGTACATGGCCAGGACGCCGCGGTACTGGTCGGAATCGGGGCCGTACTTTTCGGAGACCATGGCGAAGGACGGTTCCCGGTCAAGGGAGAACGTGGCGCCGACCGTCGCCTTGCCCATCCGGAGCAGCACGGCCAGCGGCAGCGCCAGGGCAATGGTGCCCAGCAGGTGGCCCACCTCCTGCAGGAGCAGCGCCGGCCCGGCCTTGAGCAGCGTGGGAAGGCTCGGCCCGATGTTGAACGCCAGCCTGGCCACCAGCAGCAGCACGGCAACGCCCACCAGGGCCGCGGCGACCCGCTGCAGGTCCAGGCCCAGCGGCTTGAACTTCTGGACCGAAACGAGCAGCCCGAGGATGAGGCCCCAGACCATGGGGAAGATGACGATCGCGCCGATGCCGACGTCGATCTTGGCCTGGCCGATCAGCTGGACCGCGAGGGCAATGACAAAGGCCAATGCGGCGATGGGAAGCGTCAGCCGGGTACCAGCCCTGTCTGTCCGCGCGGGTGTTGTGCTGGTGCTCATGATGTGCCTTCCTGTGTGACAGTCTGACGGCGGTAAGCCGCTTTGACCAGGCGTGCCCGTTCGGTGGGGGTGGTGGACGCGGCGGCGACTGTCCAGGCCAGCGCGACGGCGGCCTCGTGCATCACGGCGTAGGCAGCCGGGGAGTCTGCAAGTGCTGCGAAGCTGTGTGAGTGAATGGGCACGTCCGCACCGGGAATGCTGAGCCAGGGATGCAGGCTGGGGATGACCTGGGAGATGTTGCCCATGTCCGTGGAGCCGCCGCTGATGCCGGCCGAGGGGGAGGTGTCCTTGCCAAACATCACCATGGCCTCCGTCCAGTGCGCTGCCAGGGCGTCGTCCTGGATCAGCGGTTCGTAGAGCGGTTCCGTGTTCTCGACGGCCAGTGTGGTGCCGGTGGCCAGGGCGGCCCCCTCGAAGCAGCGGCGGACCCGCTCCAGCAGTGCCTCGTATTCCTTCAGGGTGAAGGCCCGGCATTCGAACTCCACCACCGCCCGTTCCGGAATGATGTTGGTGACGTGACCGGCCTCTGCGACATACATGGCGATGCGGTGGTCGCCGGGGATCTGCTGGCGCAGCAGCCCGACGGCCACCTGGCTCAGCACGGCGGCGTCCGCGGCGTTCACGCCCTGGTGCGGGGCTGCCGCCGCGTGGGCTGCCTGTCCGGTGAACGTCGCCCGGTACCGGCCGACGGCCTGGGCACTGGTGCCCGCCGGGTTGTAGGTCACCCCGTCCTGGACCGGATGGACCATCAGGGCCAGGCTGACACCGTCGAACGCGCCGCGTTCCAGCAGCAGCGCTTTGCCGCCGCCGTGTTCTTCTGCCGGCGTGCCGATGACCTTCAGGGTGATGCCCAGCTCATCCACGAAGGGCTGCAGAGCCAGGGCGGCACCCACGGAGGTGCCGGCTATCAGGTTGTGCCCGCACGCGTGTCCGATGTCCGGGAGTGCGTCGTATTCCACGCACAGGGCCACCGTCAGGTCGCCGCTGCCGGCGGTGGCGGTGAAGGCTGTCGGAAGGCCGCCCGTGCCGCGCTCCACCTCGAAGCCGCCCTCGGCCAGCAGGTCTGCAACCGCTTCGGCCGAGCGGACCTCCTCGAAGGACACCTCCTTGAATGCATGGACCTGGTGCGCCATTTCCTGCACGCGCGGTTTCCACCTGCTGGCCTCCTCGGCAAGGGCGGTGCGCAGGGTCTGCATGGACGGCATCGGTTCTGTCAGTTCCATGAGCGTGCCTGCCCTAATAGGAGAGGGACGGGAAGGGGGCGCCTGCTGCACGGGTCGGCACCCAGATGGCCTTGGTTTGCGTGTACTCGTCCAGGACGCCCGGGCCGGAGGAGCGGCCGTGGCCGGAGTCCCCGAAGCCGCCGAACGGAACAGCGACGTGGATGGTTTTGTAGGAGTTGATCCAGAACGTGCCGGCCTTCACCTGGCGCGCCACGTGGTGGGCACGGGAAACATCCGAGGTCCACACCGCGCCGGCCAGGCCGAAGTTGGTGTTGTTGGCCCGGGCAATCGCCTCTGCCTCCGTGTCGAAGGCATCGGCCCCGACGACGGGCCCGAAGACCTCCATGGTTTCCAGCCTGTTCTGCGGCGTCACGCCGTCGAGCAGGGTGGGCATGACCCAATGGCCACCGGCCAGCGGCGACCCCGCCAGGGCGTCGGGAAGCGTTCCGCCCGTGACCCGGCGTCCGCCGTCGTTCATTCCCGCCTCGATCAGTGAGGTGACGGTGGCGAACTGCTGGGCCGTGATGATGGGACCCACCTCGGTGTCCGCGCTCAGCGGGTCGCCGACGCGCAGCCTCGCTGCGCGGGCGGCGACCAGCTCCACGAACTGGGCGTGCACGCTGCGCTCCACCAGGAGCCGCGATCCGGCTACGCATGACTGCCCGGCTCCGGAGAAGATCGCCGCGATGGCGCCGTCGGCGGCCCGTTCCAGGTCCGCGTCCGCGAAGACGATGTTGGCGCTCTTGCCGCCAAGCTCCAGCAGGGCGGGAATGCCGGCCTGCGCGGCGGCGACGGCGACCCGGCGCCCGGTGGGGACGGAGCCGATGAAGCTGACCTTGCCGACCCGCCGGTCGCTGGTGAGGGCCGCGCCCACGGTCTGGCCCAGCCCCGCCGCCACGTTGAACACGCCGGCCGGCAGGCCAGCCTCGTGGGCCAGCTGGGCGAGGCGGATGGTGGAAGCCGGCGTGAATTCGCTGGGCTTGATGATCACGGCGTTGCCCGCGGCCAGGGGCGCGGCGGAGTTCCAGCCGGCGGTGAACAGGGGCGCGTTCCACGGGGTGATGGCGACGACGACGCCCCAGGGCACGCGTTCGGTGTAGGTGTGCCACGGGCCGGGAACAGGGATGGTCTGGCCGGTCAGCTTGTCTGCCCAGCCGGCGTAGTAGCCGAACATTTCGGCAACCTTGGCGGCCTCCACCCGGGCATCGCGGATGGGCTTTCCGGTGGTGGCCGATTCGAGGATGGCCAGCTCCTCCGCGTGCGCTTCGACGGCGCGGCTGACGTTGCGGAGGATGGCGGCCCGTTCGAACCCGTTCATTTCGCCCCAGGCTGTGGCGCCCGCCGCCGAGCTCTCCAGGATGGCGTTGGCGCCCTCGGTGCCGGGGTCGGCATAGGTGGCGAACGGTTCCCCGGTGGCGGCTGCGGTGAGGGTGATGTTCTCGCCGCTGCCGGGGACTGTCCGGCCGTCAAGGAATGCCCCGAGGCCGGCGGGGAAGGCTGCGTCCAGGACGGCCCGTGCGGTGGCCGCCGAGGAGGAGGTGGGTGCTGTGGTGGTGCTCAATGTGGTGGTCCTCTTTGTTGGGGAGTCGTTTTTGCTCAGTTTTGTCCGTGTGGGGGAGCCGTCAGGCGACGGCGGTGGTGTCGTTTGCGGTGCCGGGGGCGCCGGGTGCTCCGGCGGGGGTGATAGCCGGGGCGACGGTCCGCGCGATCTCGGTGAAATCCGCACCCGGCCCGAGGGCGGCCAGGGCTTCCTGCCACTGGCCGGCGACGGCGGCCAGCAGCGCCGGGTTTTCGCCGATCTGGGCGGCGACGTCGACGGCGAGGGCGGCGTCGCGTGCCATCAGCCCCAGTGCGAAACCGGAGTCGTGGGTTCCGGACAGCACCCAGTTGGGGTACATGTTCGCGGAGACCTTGCTGCCGCCTGAGGCTTCGCTGATGCTTGCGGCCGCCTTGGCCGGATCGATGCCGTAGGCCTTGGCGACTCCCAGGGCCTCGCCCACCGAGACCAGGTTGGCCGCCGCCAGGACGTTGTTGAGGAGCTTGACGACGTTGCCGCTGCCGGGTCCGCCGATGTGGTTGTACTTGCCGCCGGTGAGTGCCAGCAGAACAGGTTCGGCGGCGGCAAGCGCCGCATCCGTTGCCCCGACGAAGGCGCTCAGCGTTCCGGTTGATGCGCCGTCGCGGCCGCCGGAGACCGGTGCATCGACGAATGCTGCGCCCCGCGCTTCGGCGAGTTCAGCCATTTGCTTGCTCGTTGCCGGTTCAGAGGTGGTGGTGTCGATGATTGCGACGGTTCCCGGTGATGCCAGGAGCTGCGGGACGGTGGATTCCACCACGCTGGCCGCGGGCAGCGAGAGCACCGCGTAGGGGGTGCCGGCGAGATCTTCCACGCTGGCGGTGGTGGCGATGCCGGCGCCGGACGCCGCGGTCCGCGCTGCCTCGGAGGGGTCGAAGCCGGTGACCTCCCAGCCGGCCTTGTAGAGGGTGGCTGCCATCGCCCCGCCCATGGAGCCGAGGCCGATGACGGCGACGCGGCGTTCGGTGCTGGTGTTCATAAAGTTGCTCCTGGAAGAAGGTACGTGGGGTTCAAGCAGGGCGTGGGCGGTCAGTCGAGGTAGATGTCGAGGTCTTTCCACAGCTGCTGCGTGCGGCGGATGGCTGCGCGGCTGCGCTCGGGGTGCGCGGCCTCCATGCCTGCGAGCAGGCCGTAGACCAGTGAGTTTGCGGCGGTGACGGACTGGAAGAAGGAGATCCCTTCCGAGGCCACCACCAGGAGGTGGTCCGCGACCGCTGCCAGGCGGCCGCGGCGCATGTCGCTGATGGCGATGACCGTGGCGCCGGCCTGTTTCGCGGCTTCGGCAGTGACGATGATCTGCCGCATGGACCGCCACATGTTGATGACCACCAGGACGTCGCCCGGTCCCAGGGCGTTGGCGCTGGACGCGAGGTGGACCGCGCCGCGGTTCTCGAGGGTGATCGGATACCCCATGGTTGAGCCCAAGTGCACCATCACGCTGGCAGGGCCGGCGAACGAACCCAGTCCCAAGACGATGATGGACTTGGCCGCTGCCATGGTGGCGATGGCTGCCTCGGCGTCGTCTCCCGTGTTGGAGTCCAGGGTCAGCCGCAGGTTCTCGATGTCGTGGCTGAGTGCGTCATGGAGGGGACTGCGGTGCTCCCCGTGCTCGGTCAGGGTGTCCTCCGTGGAGATCATCACCAGGTAGCGGGACCGCAGTTCCCGCTGTAGGTCCGGCCAGCCCCGGTAGCCAAGGTGCTGGGCCGCGCGGACCACGGTCGAATTGTTGACGTCGGCCCGCTGGGCGATCTCGGCGATGTCCGCATACGAGGACAGCTGCGGGTTTCGCGCAATCACATCCACCACCCGGCTCTGTGCCTTGGAGAGCGGTACGTCCGGAAGCGCGTCGCCGAGCCACGCGTGGGAAGCGGGGGCGGACCCGGTTTCCGCGCTGGCTTCCAGCCGGGCGGTACGGGGGTTCAAGTCAGGCCTCTTTCTCTGCGCAGGATCTGTGACGCGTGCGGGATCTGTAACGCAGATCACTATGCAAGGGCGATTGCATTAAATGTACTCTGCAATCCCGTTTGCGAAAAGGGTTTCCGGTTTCCGCCCTGAAAATCAGGACCCAGCCGCCCATTGCAGCGGTGGTGTGACCGCGCCACCATGAAGGTATGACCTCGGAAAATCCGGGCGCCGGGGAGCTGAACCTCCCGCAGGCGTTCCTTCTTCTGGCGACAAATGACAAGGACGGCGAGCCGGAAGTGCCGCAGAGCGTGCTCAAAGCAGGCCTGGCCGGCGCAATCCTGGCCGAGCTGGATCTGCTGGGCGCGATACAGCTGCAGGGAAAACACGTAAGGGCCACCGGCGCTCCGCCGCAATCTGACTTCCGGCACCAGTGGGAGCTGATCCACGACAAGTCACGGCCGCACAGTCCGCGGCGGTGGATCGCCATGCTGGAAAGCCGCGCCGAACTGCACCGTGTCTATGAGGGAATGGCGGCTCTCGGCGTCGTGAGCCATGTGGGCGAAAAGCATCTTGGCGTCTTCAGGACCACCCGCTACCCGGAGAAGGACCACGCTCCCGAGGCGGCACTTCTGGCGAGGATTGAAAGCATACTCAACGGATCGGCGTCGGACGCCAGAACCGTTGCACTGATTGGAGTGCTGCACGCGGCAGGGCTCATGGACAAGCTTTTCCCCGGCGCCGGTCCCGCTCGGCTCAGGGAATTGACCGGTGACCACTGGCCTTCCCGTGCGGTGCGGGATGAGCTTCGCATGATGCGGCTTGCGGAGGCGGAGGCCGCCACGTAGCCGATACCCTTGCGGGAAAGACAGCCTACTGATTTACTTCCAGCACGGTTCCTAAGCAAACGGACCCGCCTCTTAGCGTGTCTTAGCGCGCTGCCATTGGGGGAGCACCTGTCGGAGGGGTTTATGGCCGGGGAACATCGTGACGACCTAGTGATGCAATCGCTGCTGCTGGACGAGATCGGCCAGTCGGTGATCGGCATGGACGGTGACTGGCGCATTACGTACTGGAACCGTGCGTCGGAGCGGTTGTACGGTTTGGGCCCGGACGAGGCGCTGGGGCTGAAGATCACGGACCTGCGCATCATCGGCGGTGCCGAGGGACGGGCAGGCGGTGCCACCGACAGGGAAATCGCGCACCGGGTGGCCCGCGGCGGGGACTGGGCCGGTGAACTGTGGGTCCGCCACAGCACGGGCCGGGAGTTTCCGGTCCACGCGACCGTCAGCCGAATCAGGGGCAGGCATACCGTACCCGTTGCGGTCGTGGCGATTTCGAAGGACATCACGGACCGCAAGCACACGGAGGCCATCCTTCGCAGGCTCTCCGCCATGGTCGAATCCTCCGGCGATGCCATCATCGGCGCCGACCTCACCGGCAAGATCACCAGTTGGAATGCGGGGGCGGCGAGGATGCTCGGCTGGAGCTCCTGGGAGGCCGTGGGGCAAACTCATGGGCTGGTGACCGCCGACGCCGGCGCCTACTTCGGCACGGAAGTCACCTCCCGTTCGGGGAACGGGGCGTTTGTCACCGGTGTGGAAGCCCGCTGGCGCTGCAAGGACGGGTCCGTGATCGACGTGGAACTGACAGTGTCCCCCGTCTACGACCAGGACGGCATCCGGGTGGGAGCGTCCGCCATTGCCAGGGACATCACCGAGATCCAGCGCCTGAAAGCCGCGGCCGAAGCCGAACGCGAGCGGCTGCTGGCTGCCCAGGAGATGGCCCATGTTGGAAGCGTCGAGCACACGGTGGCCACCGGCGAGACGTGGCATTCGGAGGAGTTCGACAGGATCTTGGGAATGCCGGCAGATTGCCCGAAGGACAGGGAAACCATCCTGGCTCGGACGCACCCCGAGGACCGCGACCGGGTCCGCGAGGTGTGGGCACGCCTGGACCACGGACTTGGCTTCGCCGACTTCGAGTACCGCATCATTCGGCCCACCGGCGAACAGCGGTGGCTGCACTCACGCATCAAGAGCATGAAGAGCGCCGACGGAAAGCCGATCCGCTTCCTCGACACCGTCCTGGACATTACAGACCGGAAGAACGCGGAACAGATCCTGGAGTGGCAGGCGCGCCATGACGCCCTGACCGGCCTGCCGAACAGGTACATGGTCACCGAGGTCCTGCAGGGGTTCCTCGACCGAACCGCCCGCCCCGTGGTGATGTTCGTCGACGTCGACCGGTTCAAGCTGATCAATGACGGCATCGGCCACGGTGCCGGCGATACGATCTTGGTGCAGCTGGGGGAGAGGCTGAAGGCCGCCGTCCGGGGCGGCGATACGGTGGGCCGGTTTGGCGGGGACGAATTCGTGGTGATTTGCGACAACCTGCAGATGGCCGGGGCCCAGGCCGTGGCTGAAAGGATCCGGGATGCAACCCGGCAGCCGTTCGACGTGGATGGCCGGCAGATTTACCTTAATGTCAGCGTGGGCATCGCCTTGGCGGACGAAGAGGACACCGCAGAATCGATGCTGCAGGGGGCCGATGCGGCCATGTACCGGGCCAAATCCGCCGGCGGGGATTCGTCAGCGATCTACGACGTCCGCATGACCGGACGGGCCACCGGGCGTTTGGACCTCGAGTCCGACCTGCGGCTCGCGCTGGAACGCAATGAGCTCTCACTGAACTACCAGCCGATCATTGACGTTTCCACCGAGGAGGCCGTTGGGTTTGAGGCATTGCTGCGCTGGCACCACCACGAGCACGGCCCCATCATGCCGGATGCCTTTATCCCCATTGCCGAGGAGACAGGCCTGATCCTGCCAATCGGCGCCTGGGTGCTCCGCGAGGCGCTGCGCCAGGTGCAGCAGTGGCGGACGCAGGTTCCGGGGGCGGAAAACTTCACGGCGGCAGTGAACATCTCCGGCCGCCAGCTCGTGGCCTGCGACTTTCCCGATATCGTGGAAGCGGCCATCCGCGACACCGGCATCGACCCGGCCGCCGTCCACCTGGAGATCACCGAGACCGTCCTCATGGACCAGCCGGACCTGCCCAAGGAAACCCTGCAGCGGCTGTCCCGCCTTGGCGTGGGCCTGTCCATCGATGACTTCGGCACGGGCTACTCCTCACTGAGCTACCTCAAGTGGCTCTCGGCCCGCACCCTTAAGATCGACCGCACCTTCGTCGAGGAGCTGGGCACCGATCCGCACGGGGCCACGATCATCGAACTGGTGCTCGGCATGGCGGAGAGCCTGCGGCTGGATGTGGTGGCCGAAGGCGTGGAGACCGCCGTTCAGCTGGCCGAACTCCGCCGGCTGGGTGTGCGCCTCGCGCAGGGCTACCTGTGGAGCAAGCCGTTGCCTGCCGAGCGGATCCCGGCCTGGCTGCAGTCCCATCCGGCCACGCGTCCGGCGGCGATTTCCGCCCCGAGGCCGTCGGGGATGTCTGCGGGGGAACCGATGCCCCGCGTCGGCTAGCCTCACTTTCGGTTCCGGTTTGTGTCCAGATATTGGCCTCTAAACGACCTTGAAGTCGCGACAAGTGAACAAAAACTCGCGTCCGGCGCCGGGTGTAGATTTGCAGCATGGAGGCCCGCACTCGCCAGCGCCGCTGGTTGATCGCCGCCGCTGCTGGTGCCGTAGTGCTGGCAGTGGGACTGGCGTTTTTCAAGCCGTGGCTTCTGTTTGTCGACGTGCTGGTGGATGAGCAGCTGCCCACCGTTGTGACTTCACCGGCTGCCCCTTCCCCCACCGGGGAGCCGTCCTCCGGAACTCCAACCACGGAACCTGCGGGGCCGGTGCAACTTGCCGAAGGCACGTTCATCAGCCACGAACACGCCACCACAGGAACAGTCCGGATAATTCAGCAGTCCGGCGGGAAGCGCGTGTTGACTTTGGAGAACCTCGATACGTCCAACGGCCCGGATGTGCACGTCTGGCTCAGCGCTGCCGACGTGGTCGAGGGAACAGCCGGATGGTTCACGGCCGGTTCTGCCGAATACTTCGACTTGGGCATGATCAAGGGAAACCAAGGCAATCAGGTCTACGCGCTCCCCGACGAGCTTGACCTGGCCAAGTTCAAGTCGGTGGATCTGTGGTGCGTCCAGTTCAGTGTTTCCTTCGGAGCAGCCCAGCTCACGCAGTGAACCAGCACTGCCGCGCATTGGAGTTTTTGTCCAGATCATGGCCGATAGACACCCCTGAAGCCGCGATACGTGTACAAAAACTCCTCACATGGGTCGCGGCGGGTGCCGAACTGCCAACAGACGCAAAAGGACGACGGCGGGTGGTCCCGCCGTCGTCCTTCGTTTGGTTTGAGTTTTTGTCCAAATAATGGGCGCTAAGCGCCCCTGAAGTCGTGACAAATGGACAAAAACCTCCAGGGGAAAGGGGAGGGGCCCGCTAGCGGGACACCGGCTCCTTTGATTCCAAAAGCGATAGTTCGTGGCGGCGGGGGAAGCCTTCCCAGTCGCCGGTGACCAGGCAGGCAAAGGCTCCGGTTGCCGTGGCGGTGCGGAGGCGTTCCTCGGGGCTGCCGCCTTCCATGAGTTCGGCCAGGTAACCGGCTACGAAGGCGTCGCCGGCGCCGACCGTGTCCACCACTGAAACGGGAACAGCCGCCTGCCGGAACACCTCGCCGTCAATCAGCGCGAGGGCTCCGTCGGCACCGAGCTTGATCACGGCCTGGCTGGGCCCCAAAGCGGCAATTCTTTGCGCCAGCTGCTCCGGGTCACCGGGGCCGACGGCGATTGCTGCCTCGTCTTCGCCCGCGAACACGATGTCGGCCAGTGGAATGATGTCGCGGTATACGCTGCCGGCACCCTCGGCTGACCAGAGGTTGCCGCGGAAGTTCAGATCGAAGGACACGGGGACGCCGGCATCCCTGGCCACGCCGATGGCATGCCGGAGCGTGCCCTCCGCCTGTGCGGAGAGTGCAGGGGTGATGCCGCTGACGTGCAGCAGCCCGGCGCCGGCAATAAGCTCCCGGGAAATGTCCTCGGGCGCAATCCGGGAGCCGGCGCTTCCGGCACGGTAGTAGCTGACGCGCTGCGCCTCGGGTGTCCGGCGTTCCTTGATCATGAGGCCGGTGGGGGCGGAAGGGTCGACGGTGATGCGGACGTCCACGCCCTCGGCGCGGATTTCGCGCTCGACGAGCTGGCCGAGGGAGTCCGCTCCGATGCGGCCGCACCAGACGGCCTGCACGCCGAGGCGGCTGAGGCCGATGGCGACGTTGGACTCGGAACCGCCCATGCCCAGGCTCATGGTGGAGGCGTGCGCGAGCGGGCCGACCTGGTCGGCCCGCATCAGCGCCATGGTCTCGCCGAACGTGAGCACGTACGGTGCGGTGCTCACTTGCCGGCCCTCAACTGCTCCGCGGCCTGGTCGATCAGCTCGCGGACCCGCCGTGCCCTTGCCGTGAGGTCCTGCAGGTCGCCGCCCTTAAACGCGTCGCCCAGCAGCGGTCCGCCGAGGCTGACCGCAAGGGCGCCGGCACTGATCCAGGCAGGCACGTCCTCGATGTTGACGCCGCCGGAGGGGATCACCTCGATGTCCGGGAACGGGCCGCGCAGCTGTGAAACGTAGCCGGCGCCGACCGTGGACGCGGGGAAGACCTTGACCGCGGTGGCGCCGAGCTTCCAGCCCGTGTGCAGTTCGGTGGGCGTCAGGCCGCCCGGAAAAACCGGGACGCCGCGGCGAACGCATGCGTCGATGACGCCGGGATCCGTGACAGGGGTAACGATGTAGGCAGCCCCCAGGTCGAGGGCCGTCTCCGCTTCCGCTGCTTCGGTGACCGTCCCGACGCCGATCTCCAGGGAGTGCCCGAACCGCTCCCGGAGGAGGGGAAGCTCCTCCCAGACGCCGGGCGTGCTGAGCGTGAGCTCGATGCTGAGCACGCCGCCGCGCTGCAGGGCCTCGATGACCGGCGCGTAGTCCGAGGCGTGCCTGGCCCGGAGGACCGCTACAGCCCGGGTGTCGCGGAGGGTTGCGGAGGGCGCCGGCCGGGCCACCGTGCCGGGGTTTTTGAGGCGGAGCATGGGATTCCTTTGGGGTTGGCGGGGCCTGCGATGGAAGTGCTGTAAAGCGGAACTGACAGTGCACGACGGCGGCGCGTGCCGCCGTCGTGCACCGGGCGTTACTTGACGGTCTGGGCGGCGGCTAGTTCAGCCGCCACCGTAGGGGTGGCGACCACGCCGCCGTCGCGGCGGGCGTCCTCGGGGTCGGTCAGGTCGCGGTTGACGGTCTCCGGGGAGAGTCTCGTGGCGATGAAGCTGATGAGCATGGTCACTGACATGTAGATGGCCACCGGGATCCAGGAGTTGCTGAAGAGGCCCAGCAGTCCGGCGCAGACCATCGGGGCGATGCCGCCGCCGATGATGGAGGAGAATTCGCGGCCGAGGGTGACGCCGGCGTAGCGGTAGCGGCTCCCGAAGATCTCCGGGAAGTAGCTCATGTGCACGCCTACTACACCCTGGCAGGCCAGCATGAAGCCCACAATGATCACCAGCACGATGGCCACGGGGGAGCCGGTGGTCAGGAGCATGAAGGCCGGTGCCGGGAAAAGGATCAGTGCTCCGGTGATGACGGAGACGACGCGCCGGCGGCCGATCTTGTCGGACAGGATTCCGAAGGACACGGCCGCGACGCCACCGCAGAGCGCACCGATGAGGAGCACCGGCGGGATGAACTTGGGGTCGGTGCCCACGACGGTGATCAGGTACGAAGCCATGAAGACCTGGATGGTGTAGGACTGGGTGCTGACGCCGAAGTTCATCAGGATGACGCGCAGGACGTTGGCCTTGCCGAACTTGGCGACTTCCCTGAGAGGCGCGGGAGGCTCGGTGCGGGCCTGCTTGATCTCTTCAAACACGGGGGACTCGTCGAGCTTGCGCCGGATGACGAGGGCGGCGATGGTGACGAAGATGCTGGAGAGGAAGACCAGCCGCCAGCCCCAGGTCAGCATGTCGTTCGGAGCCAGCGACTGCGCGGCGATCCACACCAGCGCGCCGAGGGCGGTACCGGCGGCCGCGCCCACCATGATCAGCGAGGCGAGCTTGCCGCGGGTGCCGGGAGAGGCGGATTCGGTGAGCAGCGTGGCGCCGCCGGATTGTTCGGCGCCGGCGCCGAATCCCTGGGCCGCGCGGCACACGCACAGCAGGATCGGGGCGAACAGGCCGATCTGGTCGAAAGTCGGCAGCAGGCCGATGGCCAGCGTGGCGCCGCCCATCAGGAGCAGCGTGACCACGAGGATCCACTTCCGGCCGAGGCGGTCGCCGAAGTGGGAGAAGAAGATGCCGCCCAGCGGACGGAAGAGGAAGCCGACGGCGAAGGTGGTGAAGCTGGCGATCAGCGCGGCAGCGGGGGAAACGTTGGGGAAGAACAGTTTGCTGAAGACGAGCGCCGAGGCGGTGCCGTAGATGACGAAGTCATAGAGTTCGAGGGTGGTGCCGATGAGGCCGGCGACGGCGGCCTTCCGGACTTTGCTTTGATCGACTTCCCCTGGGGGAACGTGCGCTGCTGTGGTCATTGCCAAACTCCTTTGAATGGATGTCCTGCGGTGGCTGAACTGGGGCCACGACCGCCGGGTTCCCTGGCCGAGCGTGCGAGGCTAGGGAGCGGTTGGGATCAGTAGGTGATGAGTACTTTGAGGTTGGTGGGGTCGGTCACCGGGGCTGTGAGGGCGGCCGCGGCGTCTTCGAGCGGGAACGTGCTGGTGATGATGGATGGCAGGTCCACGACGCCCGAGGAAGCGAGGTCTATTGCGGCCGGGAACGCATTGGCGTAGCGGAACGCGGTGACCAGGTCGATCTCGTAGCGCTGGAGGAACCCCAGCGGGATGCCGTCCACCGTGGGCTTGGCCTGGCCGACGACGGTGGCTCGGGTTGCCGGCGCCAGGGTCTGGATGGCGTCCGCCAGGGCCCTGGTGTTGCCGGAGCATTCGATCAGGCGGTCCATGTCCGTCAGGTCCAGTGCCGTGGTTGCGGTGTTGATGGTGCGGGTGGCGCCGAACTTTGCGGCGACGGCGAGGCGGTCGTCGTTCACGTCCGTCACCATTACTTCGGCAGCGCCCCGGGCGGCGGCTACCTGGGCCACCAGCAGGCCGATGGGCCCGGCACCGGTGATCAGCACGCGGTGGCCTTTCTCGACCTGTGCCCGTTCGACGGCCCAGACGGCGACGGCGAGCGGTTCGATCGCCGCTCCGACTTCCGCCGGGATGGTGTCCGGCAGCCGGTGGACAGCGGCGTCTGGCACCACGACGTGGCGGGCGAACAGCCCGTCCGTGGGCGGGGAGCCGAAGCAGGTTCCGGCCGGGCAGAGGTTGTAGCGCCCGGACAGGCAAGTGGGGCATTCCCGGCAGGGCAGGGCCGGTTCAATGGCGACGGCGGTGCCCGTGGCGACGGTGGCCTGCGGTCCGGCGGCGATGACGACGCCGGCGCCCTCGTGGCCCAGGACGGTGGGCTGGCGCAGCACGTTGGTGCCGTTGCGGCCGTCGGCGAAGTAGTGCATGTCCGAGCCGCAGATCCCGCCGGAGCGCATCTCGACCAGCAGGTCCTGAGGGCCGAGGGCGGGCAGCGGCCTGTGCTCGATGCGCAGGTCGCGGGCGCCGTGCAGCACCGCGGCCTGGGTACCGGTGGGAAGCCCCGTTGTCTCGGTTGACGGGATGGCTTGCGTGGTCATGGCGTGCTCCGGGTGGCTTGAAGGGAGGCGGCGGGAGCCAGATCGGTGTTCGCCTCGGCGATGCCGGCCAGCGGGCCCGCCGAGTGGATGATGTCGATGAACTCGCCGGTGCGGTGGATAAACTCGTCCCGCTCGGCCAGCTCTTCGCCGAGGAGGTGGTGCTCGCCGAGGACCTTGCTTGCGAGGTCCCTGCCCGAGCGGGACCCTGACGCCAGTCCTGCCAGCAGCCCGCGGGTCGGGTCCTCCATCGCGTGCGCCTGGGGCCCGGGATCGAACCCGGGCAGCGGGGCGATGCATGCGAGATACGCGGCGGTGGTGAGGGCCAGCAGCTGCGGCATCCGGCCGTCGTCGAGCATCTGCAGCGCCGGCAGCGGGATCCGCTGCCGGAGTTTGACGGCTCCGTCGGAGCCCACCTGGCTGGTGCGGTGGCCCAGGGCCGTGTTGCGCCAGCGGGAGAAAAGCTGTTCCTCGTAGGCGTCCACGTCCACGCCGGACGGCACCGAGACGCTGGGCAGGTATTCGTTGCGCAGTACGGAGCGGGCGGCCAGTTCGATGTTCGGGTGCGAGACGGATTCGGGGATGGTGACTGCGCCGGTAAGGGCTCCGAGGTAGGCAATCAGGGAGTGCGTGCCGTTGAGCAGGCGGACTTTCAACTGCTCGTAGCCGGCCACTTCGTCGGAGAACACGGCGCCGCCCGCTTCCCACGTGGGGCGTCCCGCAACGAAGTTGTCCTCGACGATCCACATGGTGAACGGCTCGGCGGGGACCGGAATCCGGTCAGTGTACCCGCGGTGGGATGCAACAAGGCTGCGGTAGTGGTCCGTGGTGGCGGGCACGATCCGGTCCACCATTGAGGACGGGAAGCTGGTGCGGGTGTCGATGAAGGCCAAAGCGTCGGCCGCTTCGGCGGGCGGGAGCAGGGACGCGAATTCGCGGACCAGCCGCTGCGTGTGGTGGCCGTTGTCGGCGAGGTTGTCGCAGCTGAGGATGGTCACCGGTTCGGCGTGGGTCCGGGACCGGTGCTGCAGGCCGCGCACGATTTGTCCGATTGGCGTCTTCGGTGAATCGGGGTGGGCGAGGTCGTGCCGGATGGCCGGGTCCTGCAGGTTCAGGGAGCCGGTGGCGGGGGTGTAGTTGTAGCCGTTCTCGGTGACGGTGAGGGACACAATCCGGGTGCCGGCGTTCCCGATGTCCTTGACCACCCGGTCCGGGTCGGCGGCAGCGGTGAATGCGTCTGTGTGGACCTGCGGAACGGAGAACTTGGAGCCTTGGGGTGAAATTTCCACGACGGTGTAGAGCATGTCCTGGGCGTGCATGGCATCCGGGATGGCGCTGGAACGGCTGGCGACGCCGATGATGCCCCAGTCGCCGCCGTGTGCGGTGACGGCGGCGTCGGTGTAGACGGCCTGGTGGGCGCGGTGGAAGTTGCCCAGGCCCAGGTGCACGATCCCGGCGGCCGGTGCCGCCGGGCGCCGCAGAATACCGGGGGTGGCTGCGGACAGCGGGGGAGTGGAGGTCATGGTTACCAGTCCTTCATGGAGCCGTCGACCTCACGGGCGATGGGCAGGTAGGCCTGCTTGTAGGGAAAGCGTGCGGCCGCGTCCTCATCCACGTGCACGCCCAGGCCTGGCTCATCGCCGGGGTGGAGGTAGCCGTCCTCGAAGCGGAAGCTGGACTGGAATACCTCGGACACCAGGGGGTCGTAGCCCATGTATTCCTGGATGGCGAAGTTGCTGGTGGCAAGGCCAAGGTGCAGCGAGGCGGAGAGGTTGATCGGCGAGACGTCGGAGGGGCCGTGCGGCGCGCCCTTGATCTGGTAGACCTCGGCCAGGGCGAGGATCTTGCGGACGTGCGAGATGCCTCCGGCATGGACGACCGCGGTGCGGATGAAGTCGATGAGGCGTTCGGTGATGAGGTGCTCGCAGTCCCAGATGGTGTTGAAGACTTCGCCGATGGCCAGCGGGATGGTGGTCTGCTGGCGCAGCGTGCGGAGGAGCCGCTGGTTTTCCGCTGGCGTGACGTCCTCGAGCCAGAACAGGTCCACGTCTTCCAAGGACCTGGCCAGCCGGGCGGCTTCGGTGGGGTTGAGCCGGTGGTGGACGTCGTGCAGGAGCTTGAGGTCCGGGCCGACATGCTCGCGGACCGCTGCCAGGACCTTCGGGGCATGGCGGAGGTAGGCCGAGGTATCCCAGTCCTCTTCGACGGGTCCGGCGCCGCGGCCGGCCGGCTCGTAGCTGGCGGCGCCCTTCGTTACGCCGTAGACCTTGTCCAGCCCGGGGACGCCGGACTGGGCGCGGACGGCGCGGAAGCCCTGTTCGCGGCGGCGGTCCACGGAGTCGAGGAGCTCGGGCACATCCCAGCCCGTCGCGTGGGTGTAGGTGAGGATTTTGTCCCGGGCGGCGCCGCCCAGCAGTTGGTAGACCGGGACGTCCAGGGCCTTGCCCTTGATGTCCCACAGTGCCAGGTCAATGGCGCCGATGGCGGCCATGGTCACCGGTCCGCGACGCCAGTAGGCGCCACGGTAGAAGTACTGCCAGGTGTCTTCGATGCGGTCGGCGTCCCGGCCGAGCAGGGCGGGGGCGAGGTGGTCACGGAGGTAGCTGGCGACGGACAGTTCGCGGCCGTTGAGGGTGGCGTCGCCCCAGCCGATCAGCCCGTCGTCGGTGGTGATCTTCAGGGTGACGAAGTTGCGGCTGGGGCTGGTGACGAGGACGTCGACGTCGACGATTTTTCGGGTCATCGGGAAATCACTACATTCTTGAGTGGCTGGTTCTCGGACAGGCGGGTGATGTTTTCGGCGATCTCGCGGGCGCGGCCGCGGAAGGTTTCGGCGGTGACACCGGAGGAGTGCGGGGTCATGATGACGTTGTCGAGCCGGCCGAACGGCAGGGCGGAGGGTTCGCCGCGGCCGTCGGTGGCCGGGTACTGGTACCAGACGTCGATGGCGGCGCCGGCGATCCGGCGGTCCTTCAGGGCCTCGTACAGCGCGGTTTCGTCGACGACGGGCCCGCGGGCGACGTTGACGATCTGCCCGTCGGGGCCGAGGTCGTCCAGTTCGGCCGCGCCGATCAGGGAGGTGGTTCCGGCGTCGAGCGGGATGCTGACCACCAGCACATCGGATTCGCTGAGGGCCTCGCCCAGGCGGTCCGTGGCGCCGGTCCAGCGCAGCGAGTTTTCCTCCGCGTCGACGGATCCGCTGCGGGTGATGGCAATGCCTTCCGCGCCGAACGCCTGCAGCAGTTTCCAGGCGGCGCTGCCGATGTGGCCGAAGCCGAGGAAGGTCACCACGGCGCCGCGCAGCGTTTCCGGCTGGCGGATGTCGGGGGAGTAGACCGAGGAGGACCAGACGCCGGTGCGCAGGGCGGCGTCCTGCCCCAGCAGGTTGCGGCGGAGGGCGACGAGCACGGTAGCGATGTGCTCGGCGATGGAGCCTTCGTGGTGGAAGGTGTTGGCGCAGACGGATCCGGCGGGGAGGGCATCAGCGTCGATGCCGTCGTAGCCGGCGCCGGCCACGTGCACCAGCCGGAGGTTCCGTGCTTCGGCGCCCATGGCGGCGGTGAACTTGGGTCCCACATAGACGTCGGCGTCCTTGAGGTCCGTCAGGACGGAGTGTTCGTTCCAGCTGTCGTGCCAGGAGGTGACGGTGCCTTCCGGCAGTGCCGCCTCGAAGGTGGCGCGCTGGGGCATCAAGTTGGAGTCTGCGATGACGATTCTCATGGTTACTTTCCCTGGAGGGTTTGGTCGGCGGTGCGTGCGGCGAACGTGGAGCCGCGCACGATGAGCTGCGAGTTGAGGTGGACCGCCTCGGTGGCGGTGGGCTTGCCCGCGATCTGTTCCAGGAGGAGTTCGAGGGCGAGGGCGCCGCTGCGATTGATGGGGACGCGGACGGAGGTGAGTCCGGGTTCGGCGGCCGCGGCGATGTCGAGGTCGTCGATGCCCACCACGCTGATGTCCTCGGGGCAGTGGTAGCCGAGCGTCCGGGCGCCGGCGAGCATGCCGATGGCGACGAGGTCGTTGTAGGCGATGACGGCGGTGGCGCCGCTGGCGACGACCGAAGCGGCGGCGGCCAGGCCGCCGTCGACTGTGGCGTTCTGGTTGCCCACGGTGACCAGTTCGATGCCCCATTCCCCGCAGAGGCGGGTGATGGCCGCGAGCCGCTGGCCGTTGGCCCAGGAGGAGGCCGGGCCGGGAATGTAGGCAAGCTTGCGGTGGCCGAGGGCGTAAAGGTGCTCGACGGCCTGCCGGATCCCTTCGCCGGCCTCCATCAGCACGCGGGCGGCCTGGTCAGCCTCGCCGTTGATCACGACGAGCGGTGCGTTGCCGGCCAGGTTATGGATCTGTTCCGACGGGAGGCGCGGGGAACAGAGGATGATGCCGTCCACTCCGGTGGCGAATGCCGCGAGGTGGTCGCGCTCGCGGGCGGAGGATTCGCCGGTGTCGGCTAGGACCATGCGGTGCCGGCCGTGCCAGGCCTGGTCCTGGATGGCCTTGATGAGTGCCGCGAACACGGCGTTTGAGATGTCCGGGACGACGACGCCGAACGTGCGGCTGCCGTTCAGCCCGGGGACGTCGTACCCCAGCTGGGCGGCCGCGTCCATGACCTTCTGCCGGGTTTCAGCGGCCAAGCGACCGGGGTCGCCGAACGCCCGTGAAGCTGTGGCGAGCGAGACGCCCGCGAGCTTTGCGACGTCCGTGAGTTTTGCCGCCATCGGTCCTCCAGTTGCTTCGTTGAAACCCTTCCCTCCAAGTATGGAAAAACTTGTACAAACTTGTCAAGGGATTTCCATGAGTTGCATCACAGGCGGGCGGTGCGGCAGGTCGGGACGGCATTAACGCAAGAAGGACGACGGCGGGAGGTCCCGCCGTCGTCCTCTTCGGTTGGAGTTTTTGTGCAGATAATGGCCGCTGAAGGCCCTAAAGTCGCGACAACTGGACAAAAACTCCCTCGAGGGGGCGGCCTAGTCGTGGGGCGCGTCAGAGGGTTGCCGCGAGGTGCTCACCTACTGCGAAGGCTCGCGTGATGGCCGAGCCAAGGGTTGCTCCGCCGCCGGGGTAGTTGTTGCGGAAAACCCCGGCGGAGACGTTGCCCGCGGCATAGAGCCTGGGGATCGGCTGCCGGTGGCGGTCCAGGACGCGGCCTCTGAAGTCGGTGTCCAGGCCGCCGGAGGTTCCCAGCACGCCGGCGGAAATCCGGACCGCGTAAAACGGGGCCGTCGCCAAAGGGGCGAGGCACGGGTTGGGCGTGTTGGCGGCGTCGCCCAGGAAGCGGTCCTGCGCCGTCGCGCCGCGATGGAACTCCGTATCCACGCCCTTCGCGGCGTCGGCGTTAAAGCGGCTCACCGTGGCGGCCAGCCCGGAGGGGTCGATTCCCACCTTGCCGGCCAGCTCTTCCAGCGATCCCGCGGCCGTCATCCAGTCGGCCGGAATGCCAGCCGCCGAACCAGCCACCGGGTATTTCGCCAGGTACGACGCATCGAACACGAGCCAGGCCGGATTGTTCTGCTGCCGGCCGGTCAGCGGGTCGACGGAGGCGAACACGCGGCATGCGTCGTGGTAGTTCAGCGCTTCATTGACGAACCGCTTACCGGCCGCATTCACCGTGATCGAGCCCGGGAGGGTCATTTCCACGTTTCCCATCCGGCCGGACCGAACGCCGTCGTACTGGTGGGCGGCCTCGGAAATCACCGGCACTCCCCAGATGGCGGTCATGTCCGCCACCGCGGCGCCCGCCTTCAGCCCCAGCTCCAGGCCGTCGCCCTCGTTGGACGGCGCGCTGATGGGTGTCACCGGAAACGGCAGGAACGCCTGGCGGAGCCGCGGGTTCCATTCGAAACCGCCGGAAGCGAGTACGACGGCGGCCGCTGAAGTAGTCTTGCCGGCTGCGGTGCCGCCGAGGGTCACGGTCCATATGTCCCCGTCGCGGGCCAAGCCTTCCATCGGCGCGGAGACCGCAATCTCCACGCCGCGGTCCAGCGCGCTGGCCAGCAGCGACCCCACCAGGGCGCCGCCCATGGTCCGCACGCCCGTGGCAGCACGCCGGGCCAGCAGCTCCGGATCCGCCGCCCGGCCGTTCAATTGGTCGCGTTCGGTCATGGTCAGAAGCGGAAAATACGACGACGGCCGAATCGCCTCCGAGAGGCCCGGGTACCCGGACGGGTCGAAGGCGCCGTTGTCCAGGCCGCGTCCGCCGTCGGCCGCACCGCGCCATTCCATGTGGTAATCCGGGCGTGCGATCGGTATCAGGGACAGCCGGGTTTCGCCGTCGAGATACGCGACGGCGCGCGGTGCCGTGCTGACGTACCACTCCACTTCCGCTGGGGTCAGCACGTGCCCGGCGGCCTCGGTGAGGTACGCGACCCCGTCCTCATGGCTGTCCCGGTATCCGGCCTGGAGGGCGAGGTGGTTGTTCGGTGCCCACATCACTCCGCCTCCGGCCGCTGTGGTGCCACCCAGCAGCGCCGCCTTCTCGGCCACCAACACCCTCAGGCCGGCGTCGGCCGCCCGGATCGCGGCGACCAGGCCGGCTGCTCCACTGCCCGCGACCACCACGTCGTAGGTGCCCGAGATGTTCCCGGCGGGGGTAAGGAGGGGGCCTGCTGCACCGCTCACGCCGTCGCCCGCGCTCACGGCTGGACCTCCGTAAGCGCGGCAGTTCCGGCCGGGGGAGTGGGCTGCCCGGCCGGCATGTCCACCACGATCTTGCCAACAGGCTCGGTGCGGCTGCGCATGAGTTCGAAGGCTTGCTGCAGGTCCTCGAAGCGGAAACGGTGCGTCATCAGCGCGCGGGCCTGGTCCCGGTGCCCGGCCAGCAGCTCCAGTCCTGCCGGGATGAGGTTCAGGCTGTTCCGGCTGCCCAGCAGGTCGATCTCCTTGAAAGGAATGGTGTTCATCGGAACGGACGCGGTCCGCGCCGAAATCCCTACCTGCACGATCCGTCCGGCGCTCGCCACCAGGCGGATGGCGGTCTCCAGCGAGGACGGAACACCCGTGGCCTCGATGACCAGCTGCGGCCCGGACGAATCCGTCAGCGCATCCAGCCGGACTGCCTGGTCGGCGCCGGGGAAGCCTGCCCGGGGATCGACGAGCAGCGTGTCCACGGCCCCGAACATGGAAGCCAGCGCCAGCCGGTCCGGTTCCGTGTCGGCGCAGACGACCCGCACGCCGAGGTCTGTCAGATGCAGCGTGGCGAGCAGCCCGATCGGACCGCTGCCCAGCACCAGGGCGGTCTCGCCGGGCGACGGCCTGCCCCGGTTCACCGCCTGCATGGCGATGGACGCGGGCTCCGCCATGGCGGCCAGATCCAGTTCCAGGCCCTCCGGCACGGGGCATAGCTTCTCGACCGGCACGCTGATCAGCTCCACGAGCGCGCCGTCCGAATAGCAGCCGATGCAGCCGATGTTCTCGCAGACGTTGAACCGGCCAAGGCGGCACGGCCGGCACTCCCCGCAGTAGACCATCGGGCTCACAGCAACCCGGTCACCGGCGCGGATGCCGGCGCCGTTCTGGCCGATGGACTCGACGACTCCCGCGAATTCATGGCCCTGGATGACGGGCAGCCCGGCCGGGTAGTCGTCCTCCCAGATGTGCAGGTCGGTGCCGCACAGGGTGACGTTGTGGACGCGGACCAGGGCGTGGCCGGGTTCGATTGCCGGATCCGGAACGTCCTCGTACCGGATGGTTTGCTTGGCGACGGTGCGCGCGATCAGCATGGCGCGCTCCTACTTCCGGGCGGCGTCGGCGTCGGCGTCGGCACCGGTGTTGGCGCCAAAAAACACGTTCCACTGCCGGATGCGGCGCTGCGCCACGAGGCCGTTGCGGTAGAACGGGTCCTGGTCCATCAGCGCTTCGACGGCGGCTTTCGAGTCCGCCTCGATGATCAGCAGCGCGCCCGGATCCTCCTCCGGCCCGAACGGACCGCTCTTTACCAGCCGGCCGTCGTCGAACTGCTTCTGCAGGAATTCGACATGGCGCGGGCGGTGTTCGTCCCGTCCCGCGGTGGAGGCGGCGGCGTAGTCGTAGGTGACAGCGAATGTTCCCATGGGGTGTGTCCTCATCGTTGAGCGGGTGGATGTTCCCCTCCATCGTGGCCACCGGGATTGTGCCGCGTCCAACACTTATTTGGTCAGTGAGTATGTGCGGAAAACACATAATGCACGACGGCGGGAGCCGGGTTGGGTGCCTCAGCTTGCCGGCGTCGGGAGGACTTCCTCGGCGACCGCCAGGGCCAGTGCCAGGGCCGGCGAGATGCCGGCCGGGTTCCACGCAAGGCCCGATTCCAGCAGCGGCGCGGTGCCGGTCAGCGGGATGAACACGGTCCCGCCGGGCATGATGCTGGCGACGGAGGCGGGCATCAGGCTCACGCCCACGCCGCCGGCCACCAGGGACAGGGCGGTGTAGGGGTCGGTGACCTCCTGGGCCACTTTGGGCCGGAACCCGGCTGCGGCGCAGGCCGCGAAAGTGGCCTCGCGGAGGGTGGATCCCTGGGCGGCGCGCATGGTGACGAACCCGTCGTCGGACAGCTCAGCGAGCCCGATTGCCGGCCGCTCGGCCAGCGGGTGGTCCACCGGCACGGTGGCACCCAGCGCTTCGAGGGCGATGGCGCGGGTGGACAGCGTGCCCGCGTCCAGCGGCAGCCCCACGAAGGCGAGGTCCAGCGAACCGTTCCGGAGCTGCTGCAGCGCGTCCTGGGTCAGCAGTCCTCCGGTAAGGGTCAGGTCCAGGGAGGGGTAGCGGTGGCGGAGGGCCCGGGTCAGCGGGGGAAGGGTCCGGTGGTTCAGCGCCCCGGAGAAGCCGATGCTGAGCCGGCCGTAGAACGTACCGGGTTCGGTGACGGCGGAACGGCGGGCGAGATCAAGTTCGTCGATGATCCGGCGGGCGTGGGGGAGGAAGGCGACGCCCGCCGTCGTCATGGCCACCGAGCGCGTGTTGCGCTCAAACAGGTCCGAGCCAAGCTCCTTCTCGAGCTTCCTGATGGTCTGGCTCAGCGGGGACTGGGCCATGCGTAGGCGGTGCGCTGCCCGGCCGAAGTGCAGTTCCTCGGCCACGGCAAGGAAAGCCTCGATCTGCCGAAGCTCCATGCAGTTCCTCCTGTGCCCCCGAAGCGGCCGACGCCGAACTCGCAGATAATGCCCTCAAATTAGCAATCTGAGGGCATTATCTGCTCGTTCGTGCTTCGGGGGGTAGCTACTTGACCGGGTTGCCCAGCTGCCGCAGCGGGGTCTTGTGGGTTTCGCGGGCCCAGTACGCGCCGGCCACCGCCAGCAGGGATGATGCGGCGACAATCCAGGCGGCCGGGCCCCAGTTGGCCTTGTCGGCGCCGACCAGCGCGGTGCCCAGCAGCGGCGTGAATCCGGCGCAGAGGATGCCGACCTGCAGGCCGATGGCCATGCCCGAGTAGCGGACCTTGACGTTGAACAGCTCGGAGAACCACGCCGGGTAGATCGCGTTGGACATAGAGTACGTGCCGGCGGTGATCACCGTGCTGGCGAGGAAGATCATGGGGATGTTGCCGGTGGAGATGACGGAGAAGTAGACGAAGATCATCAGCCCGGACCCCAGGACGCCGGCGATGAATACCGGTCGACGGCCGAAGCGGTCCGAGAGCCGGGCCAGCAGCGGCTGGCTGAACATGGCGATGACGTTGCCCACGATGCTCACCCACAGCATGGTCGACGCCGGGACGCCCACGGACACGGCGTAGGCCAGACCGAAGGACTGCATGAACGTGTTGGTCACGGTCTCGAAGGACATCAGGGCAACCTGGAAGAACTGCGCCGGGTGCGTCTTGAACATCTTGGCAAACGGAAGCTTGACCAGTTCGCCGTGGTCGTGCTTTTCCTCGAAGACCTCGGGTTCTTCGAGGGAGCGCCGGACCAGGTAGGCGACCACCAGCACCACGAGGGACAGCCAGAACGGGATGCGCCAGCCCCAGGCGAGGCGGTCGGCCTCGTTCATGGCGGCCACGGGAAGGAAGGCGAGGGAGGCCAGGACGATGCCGGCGGAGATGCCACTCATCGCGAAGCTGGCAAAGAAGCCGCGGTGCCCCTCAGGTGCTTCCTCGGTGGACAGGGCGGAAGCGCCGGCCGTTTCGGCGCCGGCGGACAACCCCTGCATGAGGCGCAGCACCACCAGCAGTGCCGGTGCCCAGTAGCCGGCGGCGTTGAAGTCGGGCAGTGCGCCGATCAGGAACGTGGCCGACCCCATCAGCACCAGGGTCAGGACGAGGGTGTTCTTGCGGCCGATCTTGTCCCCCAGGTGGCCGAAGACGACGGCGCCGAAGGGCCGTGCCACGTAGGCCACGCCAAAGGTGGCAAAGGAGGCGATGAGGGCGACGGTGGGGTCGCCGGAGGGGAAGAAGATCTTGGAGAAAACCAGTGACGCCGCTGTGGCGTAGATAAAGAAGTCGTAGTACTCCAGCGCGCCGCCCAGGAAAGCGGCGAGGGCGGCCTTCTTGGCGCGCTTCAACTGGTACTGCTTCGCCTCAGCGGTGGCAGTGGGGGCGAGATCGGTCATTGCAGGGGGTCCTTCCGCACTGAAAGACGGGTCCGGATTTTGGATTTGTGCGTATCGCGAACAGGCGTACGATATGCGACTAGAAAAAGGATAGCGCAGAGTGAAGTGACTCACAATCCGTTGTTTGCCGTCCTGCTCCCCGCCCGACCCCGGCCCGTATTCTTGGTAGGTCAGGAAAAGCGCGCAGCTTGAGGTGCAGGGAGCCCATGGACGAACAGCCGGCCTACTTCGTCAAATCGGTCGAGAAAGCGTTCGACGTGCTCCGGGCCTTCACCCCGAACCAGCCACGGCTGACGGTGTCCCAAGTGGCCGCGGCCGCAGATACCACCAGGGCTTCCGCCCGGCGGTTCCTGCTCACCCTGGCAGACCTCGGCTACCTGCGAACGGACGGGGCACACTTCGAGCTGACTGCCCGCTCACTGGAGATCGGGCGGTCCTTCCTGGCCAACCTCGAGCTTCCGGCCATTGCGGACCGGCATCTGAAATCCCTCGCAGCCGAGCTGAACGAGACCACCTCCTTATGCATTCTTGACGGCGTCGACGTCGTGTATGTCGCGTGCGTGCCCTCGCCGCGGCTGCTCAGCGTCACCATCACCGTGGGCACGAGGTTCCCCGCCTGGGCGACCTCCATGGGCCGGGTGCTGCTGGGAGCACTGACCGAGGCGGATCTGCAGTCCTACTTCGAAACCGTCCGGCTGCAGAAGCTGACCGAACACTCCATTGCCAGCGCCGAGCAGCTGCGGGTGGAGATTGACCGTGCCAGATCAAGGGGGTGGGCAATGGTGTCGCAGGAACTGGAAGAGGGGCTGCGTGGCGTGGCGGTGCCGGTGTGGCGAGGCCAGGACATAGTGGCGGCCGTCAACGTTTCCCTGCAGACGCACCGTTCCCCTGCCGAGGACATCGAAAAGTCCGTGGTGCCGCGCCTGCAGGAGGCTGCCCGGCAGATCGGCCTGGACTACGGCGGGGACGCGTCCGGGCTGCGGCGGGCCTGATGGCCAACTCGCCCTCCGGCGAATCAGTCATCCAGCGCGTGGTGAAAATCCTGGACGCCTTTTCGAAGGGCCGCCCGCGGATGTCGTTGAGCGAGCTAGCCCGGGCCACGGGCATGTCCAGCAGCACCGCGCACCGGCTGGCCAACGACCTCGTGGACAGCGGGCTGCTGAACCGCAGCAATTCCGGCGACTACGGCGTTGGCATGAAGATGTGGGAGCTCGCGTCCCGCAGCAATCCGCTGGAGGAATTCCGACGCCGGGGCCTTCCGTTCCTCGAAGGCGTCCACGCCGCTGTGCGTGAGCAGGTCTCACTTTCCATTCCCGACGTCGGCTCCGGCACCGTGCTGTACCTGGAGCAGCTGGACCGGCACGGCACCGCCACCAATCTTGCTGCCGTGGCCGGCCGGCTCCTGATCCACAACACCTCGTCCGGGATGGCCATGATGGCGCACATGCCGCGCGACGTGCAGGAGCGGTTCCTGGCCGGGCCGCTAGAGAAAACCACTGCCGCCACGGAGACCGACCCGGCGCGGCTGCGCGCCCAGCTCGCCCTGACCCGGGAACGCGGCTACGTCCGCATGGCCGGTGTCCTGGTGGAGGAAAACACCGCCTATGCTGTCCCCGTCTTTGGTGAGGGCAACAGCGTGATCGGCGCGATCGCCGTCGTTATTCCGACGGCGGACGAGGACCCCAAGGTGGTTCTTCCCGTCCTGGTGGCTGCAGGGCGCGGCCTGTCCCGGACCATGGGCGCAGAGCGCCGCCCGTACGGCACGAGGCCCTGGCTTCAGGGTTCCTGAACGGGGGCTTCCTCCTCTCAACCAGCTTCCCGTTGAACGGGAAGTTCGGCCACTGAGCTTCTCCCTGCTCCTAGTGTTTTTCCCCAGAGCGACAGCCACCCGGACAGGGTGCACGCTCAACTCTTCGGCCCCCGCCAGCAGGTGGCGGCCGCCCTGGAAACTCAACGAGGAGAACCTATGGGACACGTCCAGCCCCCCGCCCCCGTCGCGGAACCTGCCGTCCTGCAACGCGCGGACAGCCTCCCGGCGAAGACCCCAAAGAAGGCCGCACTGGCTTCCTTCCTTGGCTCCACGCTGGAGTACTACGACTTCTTCATCTACGGCACCGCAGCAGCGCTGGTGTTCCCGAAGATCTTCTTCCCCGGCGGAGACCCTGTAGTTGCCCTGCTCGGCGCGATGGCCACATTCGGCGTCGGCTACCTGGCACGGCCGCTGGGCGGCGTCATCATGAGCCACTTCGGGGACAAGATCGGCCGCAAGCAGGCGCTGATGATCACCCTGGTCATCATGGGCGTTGCCTCCATCGGCATCGGCTTCCTGCCCACCTATGACCAGATCGGTTACTGGGCCACGGCGCTGCTGCTGGCGGGCCGGCTGGCACAGGGATTCTCCGCCGGCGCCGAGGCCGCGGGTGCGTCCACACTGACCATGGAACACTCCCCGGAGGGACGCCGCGGCTTCTTCACCAGCTTCGTGATGACTGGCTACGCATCCGGAATGGTCCTCTCCACCGTGGTGTTCATTCCGCTCGCCGCCCTCCCCGAGGAACAGCTGCTGGGCTGGGGCTGGCGAGTCCCGTTCTGGCTGTCCGCCGTGGTGCTGCTGGTCGCCTACTGGATCCGCACCCGGCTGGACGAGCCGCCAGTGTTCGAAGAGACCGTGGAAACGAAGAAGCCCAAGGGCATTCCGGCGGCCGAGGTGCTGAAGACGCAATGGCGCGACGTCCTGCGCGTGGCCCTCGTGATGCTGTTCTCCGTCATGCAGACCACCTTCACCGTGTACGCCCTGGCCTATGCCACCGGCAAGGGGATCGGCCTGGACCGCACCCTCATGCTCACGGTCAACGCAGTCACCATCGGCCTGTCCATGTTCACCATCCCACTGGCCGGCATCATCTCGGACCGGTTCGGCCGCAAGAAGGTGCTCCTGGTGGGCTCCCTCGGCTGCGCCGTCACCTCGTTCGGCTACTTCTGGGCCATTAGCGAGCACAACATCGCCATGATCTTCGTCTTCGGGTTCCTGAACATGTCCGTCTTCTACTCGTGCTGGAACGGTGTCTGGACTGTCTTCTTCCCCGAGATGTTTCCGGCACCCGTCCGCTACTCCGGAATGGCCATCGGCAGCCAGGTGGGCCTGATCCTCACCGGCTTCGCTCCTGCGATCGCCACGGTCCTGGCCCAGCCGGGACCCGGCGGCTGGATCCCGGTGGCGGTCTTCACCGTGGCCTGCCTGGCGGTCTCCGCGATCGCCATCGCCACGGCCCGCGAAACCCACAAGACCCCGCTCGAGGAGCTTGGCCTGCCGCGGGAGCAGAGGCCGGTCCGCAGCTCCGTTTCCGCCGACGCCTAGCCCGGCCGCGCCCTCGCCAGTCACCAGCGCCCCCCGCCACTCAGAAAGAAAGTTGGAACCATGACCCAGCCAGCAACCGCCCCCCGCACGTACCGAGCCGGAATCGTGGGCTGCGGCGCCATCTCCCGCAACCACCTCGAGGCCTTCGGCGCCCTGGACAATGTGCAGGTGGTGGGGGTGTGCGACATCGACCTGGACCGGGCAGGCGCCACCGCCCGGCACTGGGACGTGCCGAACGCGGTGGACACCGTAGACGAGCTGCTGGCGCTGGGCGTGGACATCGTGTCGGTCTGCACGCCGCACCCCACCCATGAGCAGGTGGTGCTCAAAGCAGCGGCGGCCGGGGTGCATGTGCTGTGCGAAAAGCCGATTGCCACCCGGCTGGACTCGGCCGAGCGGATGGTTGAGGCGTGCGAGGAGGCCGGCGTGCACTTCGGGGCATTGTTCCAGCGCCGCTTCTGGCCTGCAGCCCAGAAAATCCGGAAGGCGATCGACGACGGAACGCTGGGCCGGCCGCTCATGGCCCAGTGTTCCGTGATGCTGCACCGCGCGCCGGAATACTACAACCGGGACGCGTGGCGCGGCACCTGGGAGAACGACGGCGGCGGCGTGCTCATGACGCAGGCCATCCATCAGATCGACCTGCTGCAGTGGTACCTCGGCGACGTGGCGGAGGTCTACGGCAAGGTCAACACCTACCGCCACGGCGACTACATCGAGGTGGAGGACTCCGCCACGGCGGTCATCACCTTCACCTCCGGCGCCATGGCAACGCTCGAGGCGTCGACGGCGGTGTCCCCCAACCTGGGCATCCAGCTGCGGATCACGGGCGAAACGGGCGCCTCGGCATCGCTCACGGAGTTCCCCGAGGGCAGCGACGGCCGGCTGGACCTGTGGGCCGTGGGGGAGAAGATCACCGTGGAGCCCGTCCATCCCGAGGGCGTGGAGCCGAATATTGACCTCTCCACCATCAACGGCCAGCTGATTCCACACCACACCAGCCAGGTCCGTGACTTCGTGCAGGCGCTGGACGGCGGCACCGAGCCTGCCATCACGGGCAAGGACGCCCTCAAATCGCTCCGCATCCTGCTCGCGGTTTACGAGTCCTCACGCACTGGCCACCCCGTCCGCTTCGCTGATGTCGAGGCTCCGGGCCGCGTCCAGGTGCCGGCCAACGTCGTGGTTTCAGCAGATCCCCGCGTTCCTGCGGAAGCGGCAGGCTAGCCATGACGGAACACGAAACCCGCCACGCCGCCCGCCCGCTCACCCTGGGCCGGAACGGCCGCACTCCACGGACCCTCCGCAACCGGCTCGCCTCCGCCCCGATGGAACGCAACTACGGCACGGCGGACGGGCATATCACCGAGCAGTACATTGACTACCTCGTCACCCGCGCCCGGGCCGGCCTCGGACTGGTCACCACCGAAGCTACGTACGTCCGGGCCGACGGCAAGGGCCGCACCCACCAGCTCGGCCTGCACACCGACGCCATGGTTCCCGGGCTGCGCAGGCTCACCGACGCGCTGCACGCCGAAGGTGCGCTGGCCGCCGTCGAACTTAACCACGGCGGCCGGACTGCGCAGACAGCGGTGTCCGGGCACAAGAACGTGGCGCCGTCGCCGGTGCCGTGTGCGGTGGCCGGCGGGGAGATTCCGCGCGAACTGACGGCCGGGGAATGCCACGACCTCGTGCAGTCCTACGCCGCGGCCGCCCGCCGGGCCGTGGCCGCGGGCTTCGACGTGATCAACATCCACGGCGCCCACGGCTACCTGATCCACCAGTTCATGTCGCCCATCTCCAACCACCGCACGGATGAGTTCGCCGCGCCGGAGCACTTCCTGAACCTGGTCATCGACGCCGTGCGCGGGGCCGCGCCGGACGCCATCCTCGGGGTGCGGGTGTCCGTCGTCGAGGGCCCGGCGGACGGCATCACCGCCGAAGACCAGGTGGCCGTCATGGCCAAGGCACACCTGGACCAGCTGGACTTTCTCGACCTGTCCGCCGGCAGCTACGACGCCGGTGAATGGATCGTCCAGCCCGGCGAATGGAAGCCCGGCCTGCTCCGGGACTACGCCACGGAATACCGGCAGTTCGGCCTTCCGCTGGGCATGGCCGGGCGGCTGAACTCGCCGGCCGTCATCGAAGAGGTTCTCGGCGACGGCGTCTGCGACTTCGTCAGCCTGGCCCGCGCCATCCACGCTGACCCCGCGTTTGTGCGCGGCGTCCTGCACGGCGAGACTTACCGTCCGTGCATCGCCTGCAACGTCTGCATCGACACCCTCGGCCAGGGGCAGGTCACGTGCACCGTTAACCCCGCCGTCGGACGCTCGCGGGTTCCCGTTCCGACGCCGGCTGTGCGGCCGGGTGCCCGCGTTGCCGTTGTGGGGGCCGGCCCGGCCGGCCTCACCGCCGCCCGGGAACTCGCCGTGGCAGGTGCGCAGGTTACCGTGCTCGACGGCGGCGTCCGGCTGGGCGGGCAGTTCGCCCTCGCCGAACAGATGAAATCCACCCCTGATTTCCACCGCTTCACCGACTGGTCCGCCGCCGAGAACGACAGGCTGGGCATTGACGTCCGGTTGGGCGGGCAGGTGGATCTTTCCGATCCGGGCGACGTTGCGGCGCTGGTCCGGGAAACCGGGGCCGACGCCGTCGTGCTTGCCACCGGCGGGACCCGGCCCGGGGCAGGCTTCCCCGGAGCCGATTTACCCGGTGTGACGGACGTGCGGGACTGGCTCGCCGCCCACCCCGAGGTGCTGCGCCCGGATGGGCAAGGTGGGAGCATTCCGGACGCCGTGACCATCTGGGGTGCGGACTCCGTGGCGATGAGCGTGGCCGATACCCTCGCGGGCCGCGGCACCGCCGTGCTGCTGGTGGGGCCGCAGGAGGTCCTCGCGCCGGAATCCGGGCGGCGGGCGAAGATCCTTGCCGTGCCCCGGCTCGAACAGAATCCGCGGGTGCGGGTCCGGCTCGGTGCCACGATCGAGGAGTACGACGGCGACCGGATCCGGATCGCCGGCACCTCCCCGGATGGGGCTCGAGACGGGTCCGGCCCGGAATGGCTGGACGCGCCTGGTCCGTTGCTGGTATCCCGTTCGGTGCTGCCGCTGGACGGTTCCGTTCCCGCGGCGGACCGTGAGGCCCACTTGGCCGGAGCGGCCGGTGTGCCGCTGGCGTTGGCCGGAACGGTGGTGGACCGGACCCCCGCCATCGCCTCAAACGCGGTGAAGAGCGGTTATGACGCCGCGCAGCGCATCGCGGCTGCGCTTGCCGCCGAGCCGTTCGCACCAGCCGCCGAATCGGCAGCGCCAGCCAGTGAATCAGCCCGTCCCGTAGAACTCAGCATGAACGGAGCAGCATCATGAGCGCACCGCGCCGCCCGCTGGGCCTGGCCCAGCTGTCCCTCCTCAACACCGCACCGCCGCAGCTGGTGGCCATCGCCGCCGAAGCCGGCTTCGACTTCATCGGCGCCCGCGTCTGCCCGGTCACTCCCACTGAGCGGCCCTATGACCTGCAGCCCGGGTCGCCGATGCTGAAGGAGACCCTGGCCCGGATGGCCGACACCGGCGTCACGGTCCGCGACATCGAGTTCCTGCTGCTGGACGGCACTGACCAGCGCGATGCCTGGCTTGCCATGATGGAGGCCGGGCAGGCCCTCGGCGCCGTATCCCTGACGGTGGCCGGGTCCGACCCCGACACTGCACGCCTTGCCGACACCCTGGCTCGCATGGCCGAGGACGGCCGCAGCTACGGCATCGTCCCCACCCTGGAGCCCATCTCCTACCAGGCGGTGAACTCCATTCCCGCCGCGGTGGCTCTTGCCCGGTCCTCGGGCTGCAACCTCGTGGTGGACGCGCTCCATTTGAACCGCTTCAGGGCCGTTCCGGGGTCCGCGCAGTGGGAGGACCTCCAGGCGAACCTCGACCTGGTGCCGCTGCTGCAGCTGTGCGACGGGCCGGCACAGGGTCCGGCTGGCCGGGAGGCGCTGGTGGCGGAGTCCCGCTCGGAACGCGGTGTTCCAGGCGAGGGTGGCTTCAACCTGGCCGCCCTGGTCAACGCCTTCCCCGCTGATCTTGCCGTGAGCGTCGAGGTGCCCTCGGACAGCACGGTGGCCCGGCTGGGGGAGCTGGGCTGGGCACGGAAGCTCAAGGAGGCAGCCGACACGGTGCTGCAAGCGGCAGGCAACCTCCAGAATGCAGGAACCAAATGAGCCAAAAAACAGAGGAAAACACGACGGCGGAACTGGCGCCCGGCGTCGTAATTCCCCTCATCGGCCTGGGCACCTGGCCGATGACCGGCGAGGAGGCCGCCGATGCCGTGGCCCGGGCGATAGCCAACGGGTACCGGCATATTGATACGGCGGAAAATTACCGCAACGAGGAGGCCGTGGGGGAGGGGATCCGCCGCAGCGGCATTACCCGCAGGGACCTGTTCCTTACTACCAAATTCAATAAGCAGTGGCACGGCAGGACGGGTGCGCGCGAGGCCTTCGGCGCGGCAACCCGGCGGCTCGGCACCGAGTACCTGGACCTCTTCCTGATCCACTGGCCGAACCCTGCCCAGGGCCGGTTTGTCGACGCAGCGGAAGGGCTCACCCGGCTGGCCGAGGAGGGGCTGATCAGGTGCTGGGGCGTTTCCAACTTCAAGCCGGCCCACCTGCGCGAGCTGCAGGCGGCAGGCCTCGACGTCCCGGTCAACCAGGTTCAAATCGACCCCGAACACCAGCAGCTCGACCAGCTGGCCTTCCACCGTGAACACAACATCGCCACCGCGGCCTACAGCCCGCTGGGCCGCAACGGCGGCTTCCTCGCGGCCCCTGCCGTCACCGGTCCCGCCGAGGCATACGCCAAGACGCCGCCGCAGGTGGTACTCCGCTGGCAGGTCCAGTCCGGCCGGGTGGCCATCCCCAAGTCCGCCGACGACCGGCGGCAGCGCGAAAACCTTGATGTCTTCGGCTTTGCCCTCACCGCGGCGGAAATGGCCGGCATTGATGCCCTGGACACGGGCGCGCCGCCGCGGCTGGACTCAGACGAATTCGGACACTGAAAGAACAACTGGAGCAAGAGATGACTTTCCCGACTGATGCAACAACCCCCACCGCTGCCGTAGCCAACCTGCCCGCGCTGAACTGCGACGTCCTGGTGGTGGGCTCCGGCGCGGGCGGCCTGGCCGCAGCCGTGACGGCCGCGTACCACGGGCTGAAAGTTGTGGTGGTGGAAAAAGCGGACGTCTGCGGCGGTGCCACGGCCTGGTCCGGCGGCTGGGCCTGGGCGCCGGGCAACCCGCTGGCCCGGGCCGCCGGCGTCAGCGAGGACAAGGAGACCTTCCGAACCTACCTGCGCGGAGTCCTGGGGGCCGACTACCAGGCGGACAGGGTGGACGCGTTCCTGGAGGCCGTGCCCCACATGGTGGGCTTCTTCCACCAGAAGACGTCGCTGCAGTTCGTCCCGGGTGCCAAGATCAATGACGTCTATGGCGGGCTTCCTGGCGCCGGGACCGGTCACCGCTCAGTTGGGCCCCAGCCCATGAACGCCCGGCGGATCCGTCCGGAGCTGCGCGCCAAGCTGCGGCACCAGCTGTATGAAACCTCGTTCCTGGGAATGGGCATCATGGCCGGACCGGACTTGACCAAATTCCTGTCCGCGTCCCGGGGCAATCCGCGCGGGCTCTTCCATGCAGGCTGGCGCTTCGGCTTGCACCTCCTGGATCTGCTGACGCATCGGCGCAACATGCAGCTGGTCAACGGCACGGCCCTGACCGGCCGGCTGCTGCAGTCGGCAGACCGCTTTGGCGTGGACATCCGCGTCTCCACACCGGCCCGCCGGTTGCTGACCGACGCGGCAGGCAAGGTGACGGGCGCCGTCGTCGGAACCCCCGAAGGGGAACTGCGGATCAACGCCGTACGTGGAGTGGTCCTGGCGGCCGGCGGCTTCCCGCAGGACGTGGAGCGCCGGAAGGAACTGTTCCCGCACACCCCAACCGGGCATGAACACTGGACGCTGGCGCCTGCGGAGGCCGGCGGCGACGGCATCAGCCTGGGCCAGTCGGTGGGCGCCCATTTCAGGACCGACGTGAAATCCGCAGCCGCGTGGTGTCCGGTGTCGCTGGTTCCGTACCGCAGCGGCCGGACCGGCACGTTCCCGCACATCATGGACCGTGCCAAGCCCGGCAGCATCGGCGTCCTGCGCAGCGGGAAGCGGTTCGTTAACGAAGCTAACGGGTATCACGACTACGTGGCGGCAATGCTGGCGGCCACGCCGGCGGGGGAACAGGCGGAGGCCTGGCAGATCGCCGATTCCCGCTTTGTGCGGCGCTTTCCGTTGGGCATGGCGAAACCGCTGCCCGTGCCGCTCTTCCCCTACGTGCGCTCGGGCTACCTGAAGAAGGGCCGCACGCTCGAGGAACTCGCGGCCCGCTGCGGCATCGATCCCGCCGGGCTGAAGGAGACGGTGGAGCGGTTCAACCGCCATGCGGCCGCCGGCACGGACCCGGACTTCGGCCGCGGCTCCACGCCCTTCAACTGCTATGGCGGCGACGCCTCGGTGAAGCCGAACCCGTCGCTGGGCCCCATCGAGAAGGGCCCGTTCTACGCCGTGCGGGTGGTGCCGGGGAGCTTCGGCACGTTCGCCGGGCTGGATGTGGACGGCCGCTCCCGCGCCCTTGACGACGGCGGCCGGCCCATCCCGGGCCTGTACGTCGCCGGCAACGACCAGGCCAGTGTGATGGGCGGGCACTACCCGGCCGGGGGCATCAACCTCGGCCCGGCTCTGGCGTTCGGATACGTTGCCGGCCGCGATCTGGCTGGGGCCGTGGAGTACGAGGACGACGGGACCGTGCCCGCAAAAACCGTGCCCACTGACGTGGCCACCGCTGCAGCCCATTGACACCCTTCCCCGGTGGTCATATCCTACAACCAAATGGTTGTAGATCAGCTTAGCGATGCCGAACTCGACCGCCTCTTCCAGGCGTTCGCGGACACCACCCGGCGGGACATTATGCGCCGGGTGACAGTGGGCGAGTATTCGGTGAGCGGCCTGGCAGCGCTCTACGCCATGAGCTTTGCCGCCGTCCAGAAGCACGTGGCGGTGTTGGAGCGCGCCTCCCTGGTCACCAAGGAGAAGCGCGGAAGGGAGCAGATCGTGCGGGGCAACCATGATGGCCTGGAGAAAGCCCGCCGGCTGCTTGATGAGTACGAGGCGATCTGGCGGCAGCGCGTCGCCCGGATCGCAGACATCCTGGCTCAAGAGTAGGACTGGCTGAAGAATAGGAAGGGTCCGGCAATGACGGTTATCAGTTCCACCAAGAACCCCGAGGCGCTTAGCTTCACCCTCGTGGCAGAATTCGACGCCGACGTGAAGCGCGTCTGGCAGATCTGGGAAGACCCGCGGCAGCTCGAGCGCTGGTGGGGCCCGCCCACCTGGCCGGCAACGTTCAGCCAGTACGAGTTCACTCCCGGCGGCGAGGCCAACTACTACATGACCGGCCCAGAGGGTGAGAAGGCCGGCGGCTGGTGGCGCATCACCGATATCCAGGCGCCGAACCACCTCGAGTTCGACGACGGGTTCGCCGACGCCGACGGCGCTCCGGTCGAGGCCATGGGCTCCTCGCACGCCACCGTCACCCTTGAGGACATCGGCGGCCGCACCCGGATGACGGTCCAGTCCGTCTTCGAGTCCGAAGAGCAGATGAAGACGATGATCGAGATGGGCATGGAGGACGGCATGAAGGAGGCCGCCGGACAGATCGACGCACTGCTGGCCGAGCACTCCTAGCGCGCTGCTCCGCTATTCAGGCAAAAACGCAAGAGGACGACGGCGGGAAGTCCCGCCATCGTCCTCTTGCGTTGTGTTTGGGTGCTGACTAAAGGGCAGCGGTGTTCAGGCTGAGCGTGAAGGTGTTCGGGCCGCTAAGGGTGACGGCGACGTCGCTCTTCTTTGCGTTGGCCCGGCTCGAGAAATCGTGCACCAGCGTCTCCAGCGTGTGGTTCACTGCAGAACGGTCCCAGATCTTGATCGTCATTGATTCGGCGGTCTCAAAGGTCATTTTTCAGTGCTTTCGTGTCTGGGCATGGCGCCAATGCGATGCCGCGGAACAGGTCAGCCCAGGAACGCTCGGAGGCCTTAGGCAGCTCGACGAGCTCACCGGTTTGGCCTCATTGCGTCCACCAGGATTTTGTTGTGTTTGAACTTCTGAACCACTTGCAGAAAAGCGTATTCCTCTGTGGTTCCTTTCCATGATGCACAGGCGCGATGGGGCTTTTCAAACGATTTGGCCCCAAATGGCGGGTGAGGTTTGCCACATACAGGGTTACAGTGCTACTCCTCGGCGAGGACGGCGATGGCGCGGCGGCCCAGGCTGCCCACGACGTGGCGCTGCATGATCTCGCGGGCGCGGACGGCGTCACCGGACACCACGGCGTCGGCGATCTCGATGTGTTCCTCGCGGACGCGCTTCTGGTCCTTCTGGGAGTCCTTCTGGCCCTGCAGGCCTATCTGGCGGTACCGGTCCGCCTTGTCCCACAGGCCCTCCAGGATCCCGATGAGCAGGGGGTTATGCGAGGCCATGTAGACAGCGCGGTGGAATTCGCGGTGCGCCGTCATGGCGTCCAGGTCCGCGGCGTCGTGCAGCGGTGTCAGCTGCTTGAGCGCGGCTTGGATGTTCTCGATGTCCCCGGGTGTCCGGCTTTCCGCCGCGAGCCCGGCGGCCAGCGGGTCCAGATTCTCACGGAGGATGTACAGGTCCTTTGCTTCATCCGCCGTGAGTGCGGCGACCCGGGCATCCCGGTGGGACTCCAGCTGGACCAGCCCCTCCGCGGCAAGCCGGCGCAGCGCCTCGCGCAGGGGCGTGGTGCTCACGCCGATTTCGTGGGCGAGCTGGGCCTGGCTGAGCACCGACCCGTGGGAGATCTCCCCGGTCAGGATCCGGCGCCGCATTTCCTCGTAGGCGTAGGCGCTCTTGGTCAGTGCTGGGGGCTGGTGTGCCACCGCTTGCTCCCTTCGGTTTGTCACCCTTGTTATAGGTTATAACCTATAACAAACCGCTGCTCCATGAGAAAGCAGAACCATGAGTATCCACACCGCACCCGGCTCCGACCCCTGCATCGCCAGCCTTTCCGTCAACGGCGAGGTCCTGCTGGCGGTGGACATCGAAAGTGCTGTCGGCCCCGGCTATTCCAGGCTGCCGGTGGTGCTGCGGCTGCTGGCGGAAAACGTAGAGCGGAATATGGCCGGCCAGGAGCGCGGGCGGGCAATGGAGGCCCTGCGGAACTGGCTGGCCACGGGCACCAGCACGGCCGAAATCGAGTTCCTGCCCACCCGCGTGCTGATGCACGACACCACCAGCACGCCGGCCTGGGTGGACATCGCGGCCATGCGGGACACGCTTGCCGAGTCGGGAGCCGACCCCATGGCCCTGAACCCGCTGCTGCGCGTGGACGTGTCCATCGACCATTCCCTGGCGGTGGAGGAATACGGGCGTGCCGACGCGGCCGCCCGGAACATCAAGCACGAGATCCGCCGGAACCGGGAGCGGTACCAGTTCCTCAAGTGGGCGTCCAAAGCGATGAACAGCGTGCACATCAACCCGCCGGGCACCGGCATCATGCACACCATCAACCTCGAGCAGCTGGCCACCGTGGTGACCACAATCGAGCGGGACGGCGTCCGGTGGGCGGTGCCGGACATGATGGTCGGCACCGACAGCCACACCCCGATGATCAACGGCCTCGGCGTCCTGGGCTGGGGCGTCGGCGGGCTGGAAGCACAGACAGTGATGTTCGGGATGCCTGCCACGCTGCGCATCCCCGACGTCGTCGGCGTCCGCCTGACCGGTGAGCTGGCGGCAGGGACCCTGGCCACCGACCTGGCGCTGGCCGTCACCCAGCGGCTGCGCCAGGTGGGCGTCACGGGGGAGTTCGTCGAGTTCTTCGGCCCCGGCGTCTCGACGCTGACTGTCGGCGAGCGCGCCGTCGTCGCCAACATGGCGCCTGAATACGGCGCCACCACCGGCTACTTCCCGATCGACGCGCACGTTCTCGACTACCTGGCCAGCACCGGCCGCAGTGCGGAACAGACGCGGCTGGTCGAGGCGTACGCACGGCAGACGGGCCTGTGGTTCGAACCCGACGCAACGCCGGTCTACACGAGAATCGTCGACGTCGACCTGTCCGCCGTCGCGATGCACGCCGCCGGTCCGCGGCGTCCCCAGGACCTCCTGCCCTACGGCGGCATCCGCAAGGCGCTGGAGAAGGAGCCCGGCCCGGCGGGTGCCGGCAGCGCGGCCGTGGGCACCGGCGCCCTGCCCGCCTTCCCCGTTTCCCTGGCCGCCATCACCAGCTGCACCAACACCTCCGACCCGCGCCTGCTCATTGCGGCCGGGCTGCTCGCCCGCAATGCCCGCCGCCGCGGGCTGACCGTGCCGGACTGGGTCAAGACCTCGCTGGCCCCGGGCTCACCAGCGGCGGCCAGCTACCTCAAGCGTGCCGGGCTCACGGACGACCTGGCCTCCGTGGGGTTCGACCTCGTCGGGTTCGGCTGCACCACCTGCATCGGCAACCCGGGCCCGCTGACGCCGGTGATAGCCAGGGCCCAGGCCGACGGCGTGAGCGAACCGGTGGCGATCCTGTCCGGCAACCGCAATTTCCCGGGCCGGGTGCATCCCGACGTCGAACTCAGCTTCATCATGTCGCCACCGCTGGTGGTGGCGTTCGCGCTGGCCGGTGACGCCAAGCGGGACCTCAGCGAGGAGCCCGTGCAGCACGCCGCCGACGGCACGCCCGTTTACCTCAGCGAGCTCTGGCCGTCCCGCGGTGAGATCGACGCCTTCGTGGCCAAGGCCAACGATCCCGCCGATTTCCGCCGGGACTTCGCCATCGCCAGCCGCGATCCCCAATGGAAGCGTGTGGAAGCACCGGACGGGGCACAGTACCCGTGGGATGACGGCTCCACCATCCTCCGCCGTCCCCCCTTCGCCGCCCTGACCGAGGGAAGCCTCCTCGGGAAGTTCAGCGCTCGTCCGCTCCTGGTGCTCGGCGACGACATCACCACCGACCACATTTCACCGGCCAGTGCCATCCCGCCCGCCAGCGGCGTAGCAGACTTCCTGGTGGACAGGGGCGAGGACCGGAGTGACCTCAACGTCTTCGCCTCCCGCCGCGGCAACTGGGAGGTCATGGTCCGCGGCGCCTTCCACAACAAATCCGTCAGGAACCTTCTGCAGCCCGAGGGGCCGGTGGCACACACCATCCACTCGCCGTCGAACGAAACCCTGCCCATCTGGGATGCCGCCCAACGGTACCGGGAAGCCGGCGAATCCGTAGTCATGGTTGCCGGCGAGCGCTACGGCATGGGTTCGTCCCGGGACTGGGCGGCGAAGGCCCAGCGGCTGCTCGGTGTCCGGGCGGTCATCGCCGCCAGCTTTGAACGGATCCACCGATCCAACCTGATTGGCATGGGCATCCTGCCGCTGGTCATGCCGGCGGACATGAGGGAGAAGCTCCTCAGCCTCGCACCCGGCGACACGATTGCGCTCGACGCCCCCGCGGAGCGCATCCATCCCCGCGCCGGGATCGCCGCGGCGATTGTTTGCGCGGACGGCACGAGGGAGCCTTTCATGGCCACCGCCGCCGTCGAAACGGGACTGGAGTGCGAGGTCCTCGCCGTCGGCGGCGTCATCCCCATGATCCTGCGGCGGACCTTGGCGGCCTGAGCCGAAAAGCAAGAGAACGACGGCGGGTGCTCCCGCCGTCGTCCTCTCGTTGCCTTTCCCGGCGTACGGCCTCGCCAGTACACGGCCGCCCTAGCCGATGAGTGCCAGAACCGAGCCGGCGGTGATGACATCACCGCGGCCGGCGGCGACGCCGGAGAGGACGCCGCCCCGGTGGGCGGGGACGCTGGTCTCCATCTTCATCGCCTCCAGAACCACCACGGGATCACCGGCAGCCACCTCGGCGCCCGGCTCCACGAGCCACTTCACGATGGTGCCGCTCATGGCGGCGCGCAGTTCGGCCGGGTCTGAGGTGCCGGACCCGCCGTCGGGAGAGCCAGCGGCCGGCGAGGCACCCAGTCCGCCCGGAAGCGCCTGCCCCGAACGGGCCCATCCGTCCAGCAGGTCGGCCGGAAGCCCGACGGCGAGCCGGCGGCCGTCCACGTCCACCGTGATGGTGCGCCGGCGGCCTTCGGGACCGGCGGCGCTGAAGTCTGGATCGGCCGGAATGCTGTCGGCGAAGTCGGTCTCGATCCAGCGGGTGTGGACGTCCAGGCCGGTCTCGGACGTGAAGTCCGCTGCCTCCACCACAGCCCGGTGGAAGGGCAGGACGGTGGCCACGCCGCCGATGCTGATCTCGGCCAGTGCCCGGCGGGCGCGGCGCAGGGCCTGCTGGCGGTCGGCGCCGGTGACGATCAGCTTCGCCAGCAGCGAGTCGAACTGTGGTGCCACAAAGGAGCCGGAGCGGACCCCGGTGTCCAGCCGGATGCCGGGACCGGTGGGTGCGGTGAACTCGCTGATGGTGCCGGGGGAGGGCAGGAAGCCGCGCCCCACGTCCTCGGCGTTGATCCTGAATTCAAAGGCATGGCCGCGCGGAGCCGGGTCTTCCGTAAGGGACAGGCGCTCACCGGCGGCGATCCGGAACTGTTCCTGGACCAGGTCGATCCCGGTGGTTTCCTCGGTGATGGGGTGTTCCACCTGCAGCCGCGTGTTCACCTCGAGGAAGGCGACGGTGCCGTCGGCGGCGACCAAAAACTCCACGGTTCCGGCGCCGGAGTAGCCGGCTTCCCGGCAGACAGCCTTGGCGGCGTCGTAAATCTGGCCCCGCTGACTGTCGCTGAGGAACGGCGCGGGGGCCTCCTCCACCAGCTTCTGGTGGCGACGCTGGAGGGAGCAGTCCCGGGTTCCGACGACGATGACGTTGCCGTGCGTGTCGGCCAGCACCTGGGCTTCGACGTGCCGCGGCCGGTCCAAGTAGCGTTCCACGAAGCATTCGCCGCGGCCGAATGCGGCCACGGCCTCGCGCACGGCGGAGTCGAAGGCCTCCTCGACCTCGTCCATGTTCCGGACCACCTTGAGGCCGCGACCGCCGCCGCCAAACGCAGCCTTGATGGCGATCGGTAGTCCGTGCTCCTCCGCGAAGGCGCGGGCCTCGGCGGGGGACTCCACCGGCCCGTCGCTGCCCGCCACGAGCGGGGCGCCGGCGCGGACCGCGATCTCGCGCGCCGTGATCTTGTTGCCAAGCTGGCGGATGGCCTCCGGCGACGGCCCGATCCACGCGAGTCCGGCATCGAGCACCGCCTGCGCAAAATCCGCATTCTCGGACAGGAAGCCGTACCCGGGGTGGACCGCGTCGGCTCCGGAGGTGGCAGCAGCGCCGAGGAGCTTCTCGATGTTCAGGTAGGTGTCCGCCGGGGAGTTGCCGCCGAGGCTGAAGGCCTCGTCCGCGGCGATGACGTGCATGGCGTCCGCATCGATGTCTGCATACACAGCCACGGAGGCCAGCTGCGCGTCGTCGCAGGCCCGGGCGATCCGGACGGCGATTTCGCCCCGGTTGGCAATGAGGACCTTGTGCATCAGTTACTCGCTTTTCGTTGGGAAGTCTGTTCGTGTGGAGTCTTGTCAGAGGGGCCGGCGGGCGCGGAGATTTCGGGGGCGATGCGGAAGCGGATGCTGCCGCCGATCGGGACCTGGGCGGCCAGGTCGAGCTGGTGATCGACCACCACGCCGATCACCGGGTACCCGCCCGTGATGGGATGGTCGGCGAGGAAGAGCACGGGCAGGCCTTCGGGCGGCATCTGGATGGCGCCGGCCACCGTTCCCTCGCTGGGAAGCTCACCGGTGCGGCTCCGCTGCAGGGGTGTTCCCTGCAGCCTCATCCCCACGCGGTTGGACTCGGGCTTGACCGTCCAGTCCTGCCCGCAGAGGGAATCGATCGCGGCCTGGTCGAACCAGTCCGCGCGCGGGCCGGGGACAATGTCCAGCACGGTGACGCCCTCGCCGGGATACTCGGGTTGGATTTCCGGGCTGCCCACGACGCCGGATTCGGCGGCGCCGCCGGACGGCAGCAACTGGTTCGCTGCCAGCGGCTTGGGGCCGATTCCGGACATCGTGTCCGTGGACCGGCTGCCCAGGACCGGTGGTGCATCGATGCCGCCGCGGGCCGCCACGTAGCTGCGGAAGCCGGCGTCGGGAACCCCGATGGTGAGGATTTCGCCGTCGAGCAGGGCGAACGGCGCGGCCACCGGGACGGTGCGCTGCCGCTCGGCGGCTGCCGGGTCATCGCCGTCGGGGGAGTCCGACGGCGTCACCACGGTGAGTGCCGACGGTGCGCCGGCAACGGCTAAAACCTGGTCCCCGACGGCCTGGAGCTTGAGCCCGCCGGACACGGTCTCGATGGCGGCGGCGGACGGCGCGTTCCCCACCAGGCGGTTGGCCCGGCGGAGCGAGGCCCGGTCCAGCGCACCGGCGGCGGAGACGCCGAGGGCCGAATGCCCCTGCCGGCCCAGGTCCTGGATGAGGCTATGGATCCCGGGCGACAGGACGCGGAGGCCGGAGGTGGTTTGGGTGGCTGTCTGCTGGCCGCTGTCCTGGGATCCTTGAGTAGCCATTTGGACCACTTCGCGGACGGCGCGGAACTGCACCCGGTGCCCGGGGCTGGCCAGTGCGGGTTCGGGACGGTCGAGGTCCCACATCTTGGCTCCCGTGCGGCCGATAAGCTGCCAGCCACCCGGCGACTTGCGCGGGTAGACCGCGGAGTAGTTGCCGGCCAGCGCCACCGATCCCGCCGGGACCGCAGTGCGCGGTGAACTCCGGCGTGGAACCTCGAGCGCCTGGTTCTCGCCCACCATGTACCCAAAGCCTGGCGCGAAGCCGGCGAAGGCAACGGTCCAGACTTGGCCCGTGTGGGCTGCGATCACGCCGTCGGCACCGAGGCCGGTCAGTTTCCCCACTTCGGCGAGATCCTCGCCGTCGTACACGGTGTCTATGGTTACCAGGCCGCCGGCCTGCTCCGCCGGTGCTGTGAGGTCCATCTTCAGGAGGGCCTGCCCGATCCGCCGTGCGGCTGCGGGGGATTCGGCCCTGACCATGACGGTCTCGGCGGCGGCCAGGACATCCTGCTGGCCCGGAAACGGCGCCTCGAGAAGCGCTGCCTGCAGGGCGAGGACGTCCTGCGTCCCGGAAACCTCGGCGAGGACGGTGCGTGTTCCCACCGGCCGCACCGCGCGGACCCTGCCGGGGCGGGGGCCGTTCCAAGGCGCGGTGTTTGGGGGCGAGTCCGGGGCGGGCCGGCCGGACGAGGCGGAGGGCACGTCAACGTTGGTGTTTGCCAGGGGGTCCTGGATCCGTCGCTTCATGCTAGACGAACGCCTTGATGCTGATTCCGGCGGCGTCGAGCGCCCTCTTCACGGCGACCGCCATGGCCACCGCGCCGGGTGAATCCCCGTGGACACAGACTGATTCCGCATTGATCTTCAGCTCGGAGCCGTCGATGGCCGTGATGGCCTCCCCGGTGGTCATCTGCAGGACGCGGGCGGCAACCGACTCAGGGTCCTCCAGGACGGAACCGGGCTGGGAGCGGGAGGTCAGTGTGCCGTCGGGGTTGTACGCGCGGTCCGCGAATGCCTCGGAGACGGCGCGGAGCCCTGCCTCCTCAGCGATCCGCAGCACCTCTGATCCGGGCAGGCCAAGGATAGGGAGGCCGGGATCCACTGACTTCACTGCGTCCACCACGGCGCGTGCCTGCGCGGTGTTGTGGACGATGGCGTTGTAGAGGCCGCCATGCGGCTTGACGTAGCGGACCCGGGTGCCGGCCGTTGCTGCCAGCGCCTGCAGCGCTCCGATCTGGTAGACGACGTCATCGGCCAGCTCGCGGGGATCGACGTCCATGTACCGGCGGCCGAATCCGGCCAGGTCCCGGTAGCCAACATGCGCCCCGACCACGACGCCCGCTCCGGCGGCGGCCTCGCAGGTTGCGCGGATGACGCTGGGGTCCCCGGCGTGGAACCCGCAGGCCACGTTGGCGCTGGACACGGAAGCCATCATGGCGGCATCGTCTCCCAGGCTCCATCGCCCGAAGGATTCACCGACGTCACTGTTCAAATCAATTGCGTGCATTGTGACCCTCATCTCAACTCGTCCTTACACAAGGATGCACCCTCCGGCAAAAATGTTCAACAATTCAACAATCCAATTGTGGGTGGTTCGTGTAAATTCGGTGTATGGCCACAGTGAATCCGAGTTCAGGTGTCTCCCGGCTGCGCGTCGCCGTGCCCGCGGTGGCCACCCGCGTTGCGAGTGAGCTGCGGCTGCAAATTGCCGAGGGTGCGCTTCTTCCCGGTACGAAGCTGAAGGAAGAAGCGCTCTCCGAGGAGCTCGGGGTTTCACGCAACACCGTACGCGAGGCGTTTGCCGAACTCGCCAGCGAGCGACTGGTGGTCCGCCAGCCGAACCGCGGCGTCTTTGTCGCCAGCCTCGAGGTCAGCGACATTCATGACGTCTATGCCGTCCGGCGCGCCATCGAGGTCAGTGCGGTCCGCGGTGGCGGAAGCGCCGAAAGCATAGGTGCCGTGCGCGCGGCCGTGGAGGAAGGCAAGCGCGCCGCCGAGGCCGGCGACAGCGAGGGGCTGGGCAGCGCGAACGCGCATTTCCATCGTGCCCTGGTGGCGATGGCCGGCAGTGAACGCCTGAATTCCATCATGTCGCAGGTCCTGGCCGAGATGCGGCTGTTCTTCCACAAGGCCTCCATTGACGGCGGCTTCTACCAGGATTACCTGGCGGACAATGACCAGATCTGCAGCGCCCTCGAAGTCGGGGACAACGACCTCGCGGCCGAGCGCCTCCTCGCCTACCTCGTTCGGTCCGAAGAGCACCAGACGGCGGTCCACGCGTCCTAGCTGACGCCTCGTTCCCTCGCAGCGCGAACGGACACTCGTGGCCCCTGGGAAACGCTTCCCGGGGGCCACAGCTGTCCCTTCGCGCTTTTTTTAGCTGCGGCCGCTGCCCCTTGGCCGGTGCGATGCATGTCTTGACGGTGTGATCCAGGTCGCGTACATTGTTCAACAAGTTTGGATTGTTCTACATTTCCACAATCCAACAGAAGCTCCGCTTTCGGCGGCTGTCCGGGGGAAGCCGCCAACCAGCCCCAGTGCCCGCGCCTTGTCAACGTCGCAGGTCCGGGCGGGCTGGCACACCAGCGCATCCGTGGCACAACGGAGGCATCCACACCCTTTCTGGAGGAACAAATGGCCAATCAATCCGCAATGGCCTCCGCAGGTCCCCGGCCCACTGTCGGGCGCAAGGACATGTATAAAGCGTTCGCGGCCAGCCTCACCGGGACCGCGCTGGAGTTCTACGACTTCGCGGTCTACTCCGCCGCGGCCGCCATAGTTTTCCCGCTGATCTTCTTCCCGGCGTCGGACCCGGTGACGGGTACTCTCCTGGCATTCTCCACCTACGCGGTGGGCTACATTTCCAGGCCCGTCGGCGGCATTATTTTCGGCCGGCTCGGCGACGAGATCGGCCGCAAGAAGATTCTGGTCATCACGCTGATGCTGATCGGCGTCGCCACCTTCCTCATCGGCCTGCTGCCTACCTATGGCAGCATCGGCATCCTGGCCCCGGCCATCCTCGTCTTCCTGCGGTTCGCGCAGGGCGTGGGTGTGGGCGGCGAGTGGGGCGGCGCTGTCCTGCTGTCCAGCGAATTTGGTGAACCCAGCCGTCGCGGCTTCTGGGCTTCCGCGGCGCAAATCGGCCCGCCCGCAGGCAACCTGCTGGCCAACGGCGCACTCGCCGTCCTCACGCTGACCCTGTCCGAGCAGGCCTTCCTGGACTACGGCTGGCGCATTGCGTTCCTGATCTCGGCCCTGCTGGTGGCGTTCGGGCTGTGGATCCGCCTCAAGCTCGAGGACACCCCCATCTTCAAGGCCATGGAGGCCCGCGGCGACCAGCCCAAGGCCCCGATCAGGGAAGTCCTCACCACGCAGCGCCGTCCGCTCCTTGCTGCCATGCTCAGCCGCATCGGCCCGGACGTCACCTACGCATTGTGCACCGTCTTCACCCTGACGTACGGCATCCAGGAACTTGGCTTCGACCGTGGCCAGGTCCTCGTGGCGGTGCTGGTCGGTTCAGCCCTCCAGCTATTCACGATGCCGCTTGCGGGCGCCATCTCCGACCGGATCAATCGGCGCCTTGTTTACGGCATCGCTGCAGTTGCTGCCGCTGTCTGGGCCTACCTGTTCTTCATCGTGCTCGACGGCCGTTCCCCGGTGATGCTCGTGGTGGGAACCGTGCTCGGCCTGCTCTGCCATTCCTTCATGTACGGCCCGCAGGCCGCGTTCGTCGTCGAGCAGTTCACGCCGCGGCTGCGCTCCACGGGAAGCTCGCTGGCTTACACCTTCGCGGGCATCATCGGCGGAGCCATTGCACCGTTCATGTTCACCCTGCTGCAGAGCACCTTCCACAGCTGGGTCCCGGTGGCCATCTACCTCAGCGTCGCCTGCCTGCTGACCATCGTGGGCCTGGCCATCGGCCGGGACTCCAATGTGGCGGAGGACGAGGAGTACCTGAACGGATCCACCGAAATAGTAGAGAGCGGCACCCGATGAGCCAGGAGAACGCCATGAGCCAGGAGTATGCCATCAGCCAGTCGAACGGACTCGTGGCGCCGGCCGAAGCCCGCCGGCAGTTCCGCAGCGGCCTAGTCACCCCCACCTCCGGCTGGAGCGATGGCTACACGCAGGCGAACCTGATAGCGGTGACGGCCGACTACGCCGAGGAATTCCTCGAGTTCTGCCGGCTCAACCCCAAGGCCTGCCCTGTCATCGACGTCATTCCTGCCGGGAAGTTCGAAAGTTCCCTCGCCGCGGGTTCGGACATCCGCACCGACATCCCCGCCTATCGGGTGTGGGAGGACGGCGTCCTTTCCGCCGAGGTCCCGGACGCCACCCCGCTCTGGCGGGATGACATGGTGGGTGTGCTGATCGGCTGCAGCTTCACCTTCGAAGCCGCCTTGGCCAGCGCGGGCATCCCCCTGCGCCACACTGAAATGGGCCGCAATGTGCCGATGTACCGGACCAGCATCGAGTGCACCCCGGCAGGGCGGATCCACGGCCCCATGGTGGTCTCGATGCGTCCGATGCCGGCCGAGATGGTGGAAACCGCCATCAGCGTCACCGCGGAGGTGCCGAAGGTCCACGGCGCGCCAGTCCACGTCGGATCACCCGAGGACCTGGGCATTGCGGACATTTCCCGCCCCGACTTCGGCGATGCCGTGGACATCCGGCCCGGAGAAGTACCGGTCTTCTGGGCCTGCGGCGTCACGCCGCAGAGCGCCGTGATGGCGTCCCGGCCGGCCTTCGCGATCAGCCACGCCCCGGGGCACATGTTCATCACGGACATCCCGGAAAGCACGTACCGCGTGCCGGCAGGGCACTAGTTAGAGGAAGAAGCGGGGCGTGGACACCCATGGTGGCCACGCCCCGCCGTCGTAATTCCCGGAAACGGTCCGGACTAGAAACTCCGGGCGTTCGCCAGCACGGGCAGCTTTCCGCGGACCTCCGGGATGATGGCCGGATCAATGTCCACTACGGCAAGTTCGGGTTCGCCGCCCAGCGCCACCAGTGGAGAACCCAGCGGGGAAATCACGGCGCTGTGGCCGATCCCGGTGGGCGCGGTGCCGGCGGACGGTAGCCCGATGCTGGCCGGATCGCCCTGCCCGCAGGCCACCACAAACGTGGTGCTGTCCACGGCCCGGGCGCGGACCAGCAGGTCCCACTGCTCGGCCTTTCCTTCGCCCGCACCCCAGGAGGCGCAGACAATGTTGACGGCGGCGCCGGCCCTCGCGTTGGCCGTGAACAGCGCAGGGAAGCGCACGTCGTAGCAGGTGGCCAGGCCGATCACCGTGCCGTTGACTTCGAAGGTGACGGGCGATGTTCCCGCATCCACCGAATCCGACTCGGCAAAGCCGAACGCGTCAAAGAGGTGGATCTTGTCGTAGGACGTGTCTATGCTGAGGCCGGTCACCAGCAGGGTGTTCCGCACCCGTCCTCCCGCCCCGGGCGTGAACATGCCAACGACGACGGCGATGCCCAGTTCCGCGGCAATGGCCCGTACCGCTGTGGCCCACGGCCCGTCCAGCGGTTCAGCGATTTCCGCCAGCGGATTACCGAAGGCGCGCATGGCGGCCTCGGGGAACACCACGAGTTCGGCGCCTGCCGCTTTTGCCCGGGTGGCGTAATCTCGGACCAGTTCCAGATTGGCCGTGAGGTCGGCGCTGCTGACAATCTGGGCGACTGCTAAACGCATGAATATGCTCTTCTCTGTTGTATACCTGATGTATGCGAAAAAGTTCGGGGACGGCCGCGTCCGGCCGGGAGAAGGCCTACGAGTACCTGCGCGAGAACATCCTGACCGACCCGGAAATGCAGGGGCGCTTCCTCAATGAGCAGGAGCTGGCCGCCCAAATCGGTGTTTCGCGCACCCCGGTCCGGGAGGCCCTCCTCCTGCTGGTCTCCGACGGGCTGGTGGAGCTGATTCCGCAGCGCGGCGCTTATGTTCCGCCGGTGACCGGCCGCGAAATCGCGGAATTGATGGAGCTGCGCGGAGTCCTGGAAAGCCACGCCGCCCGTCTGGTCATTGAGCACCGGAGCGTGCCGGCAGCCAAGATGCGGGCCACCCTCGACCAGCAGACCCAACTGCCCGAAGGCCAGGGGGCCGAGGCTGCGCACGAGTTCATCCGGCTGGACACGCTCTTCCACCAGCAGCTGATTGACGCGGCGGGCAACGAGCTGATTTCCCGGACCTACAGCAAGCTGCACGTCCGGCAGATCGTCGTCGGGGTTTCCGCCCTGTTCCGGACCGGCGGCCGGCGCGAGCAGGTGTGCTCCGAACACCAGGACATCCTCGATGCCCTGGTGTCCGGAGATGCCGCGAAGGCGCAGGAGGCCATCGACCACCACCTGGCCGTCACTCGCGACATCCTCCTCCGCACCTGATGGAGTTTTAGACCGCGCCGGACTGCTGGCGGGCAGAAGCGGAGCCTTCCAGGAGCAGCCGGTAGTCCAGGTCCTCGATGGTGTCGTTGTCCCGGCCAAGTGCCAGTCCCACCAGCGTCACGGCTGCTGCCACCGCCACGTAGATGGCCACCGGAATCCAGGTTCCGAATTCGGCCAGCAGGACGGTGAACAGCAGGGGTGCGATCGCGCCGCCAATGACGCCGGCGAAGGTGTACGCCAGCGAGCTGCCGGTGGACCGGAGCCGCGGCGAGAACTGCTCCACAATGAAGGCGGCCTGCGGGCCGTACATGAAGGAGTGCGCCATGAGGCCGAGGACGATGCCCACGATGAGCATCGGCTGGTTGTTGCCGCCGAGGACGCCGAAGAAGATGAACGTCCAAACTGCTCCCACCACAGCGCCGACGCCGTAGACCAGGCGGCGGTTGAAGCGGTCGGAGACGGCGCCGGCCAGCGGGATCATGAACAGCTGGAAGGCTGATCCGATCAGGACGGCGGTCAGGACCTGGTTGCGTTCGTAGCCGAGGACCTGGATGCCGTAGGTGAGCGTGAAGACGGTAAACAGGGCGTACAGGACGTCCGGGCCCACGCGGCACAGGATGGCCGCGATCAGCGGGCGGAGTTCCTTGCTGAAGACCTCGCGGACGGGGGCATGCGGCTGCTCGCCGTGGGCCTCGATGGCCTTGAAGATGGGGGTGTCCTCAAGCCGGAGCCGGATCCAGAGGCCAAAGCCAACCAGCACTGCGGAGACCAGGAACGCGATGCGCCAGCCGAAGCTCAGGAACTGCTCCTCGGTGAGGGAAACGGTCAGGACGGCGAGCGCGCCGTTCGCCAGCAGGTTGCCGGCGGGCGGACCCACCTGCGCAGCGGAAGCCCAGAACCCGCGGCGGTGCGGGTCGCCGTATTCACTGGAGAGCAGGACGGCGCCGCCCCATTCGCCGCCCACGCCCACGCCCTGCGCGAACCGCAGCAGGACCAGGAGAATTCCTGCCGTGGCACCGATGTTTGCGTAGCCGGGCAGCACGCCGATCAGCACCGTGGCCACGCCGATGATCATCAGGGTGGTCACCAGGACCTTCTTGCGGCCGATGCGGTCCCCGAGCCGGCCGAAGATGATGCCGCCGACCGGGCGGGAAACGTAGCCCACGGCGTAGGTGGAGAAGGCGAGGATGGTTCCGGTCAGGGGATCGGTCGCGGGGAAGAAAACGACGGGAAATACGACGGCGGCGGCCGCCGAGTAGACGGCGAAGTCGTACCACTCGAGTGCGGTGCCGGTGAGGCTGGCGGCGAAGGCCTTGTAGAGGCCCTTCGGGTGCACCGCGGGGTGAGGGGTGGCGTGTGGATGCGGCGTTGTGCCCGGATCCGGAACTGGAGCGTTGGCCATGGTGTTGTCCTCCACGAGGTTCTTATAGTGACGCCTGTCACGCTGGCGTTAAATGTATACATTACGCATACTGGATGTACATTGGCGACCGTTTCCGGTTTCCGATCTGTAAATTTCCGCAGCAGCACATGCAAAGGATGGATCCACGATGACGACTCTGAGCTTTGAACTACCCGATGGCCGGACGCAGGACGTGGAGGTCAAGCACCTCCTGAATGCCGGCTACGCAGGGCGTGAGCAGGATGAGGTCCAGGCCCACATTGCTGAGCTCGCTGAACTCGGCGTTCCGGGTCCCACCACCACTCCCGCCCTGTATCCAGTGTCCCCCTATCTGGCCCAGCAGGTATCGGAAGTTCGGGTTCAGCATGGACGGACCTCCGGCGAGGCTGAATGGGCCCTGGTCATTACCGAGGCCGGTGTGCTGCTCACGGTCGCCTGCGACCACACGGACCGGGCGCTGGAGGTGCACGGCGTGGCCTGGAGCAAGAACGCCAGCCCGGATGTGCTGGGGCGTAAGGCCTGGAAGCTGGACGACGTTCGGGGGCACCTGGACCAGATCACGCTCAAGGCCTGGGTGGGGGAAGGGGATACCCCTGACACCCTTATCCAGGACAGTTCCCTCGAGGCCCTGCTGACCCCGGACTACTGGCTGGACGTCCTCACCGAACGCGGCCTGAATGCACCCGGGACCGTCCTCATCTCCGGCACCGTGGCCATGACCAGCGGAGTGGACCAGTTCGCCCGGAGCTGGAAGGTGGAAATGTCCGATCCAGTGGCCGGAAATTCCGTCGACGTCCAGTACGTCGTGGAACAGATGGCTGAACCGATCGGCTAGCGCTCGCAGCAAAGGCAGGCGGACGACGGCGGGAGCCTCCCGCCGTCGTCCGCCTGCCTGGATTCGGGTGCTTAGGCGCGTCCTGCCTTAGGGGCAACTGCCCCGGGCGCCGTTCCCGCCGGGACCTCACCGCGTGCCCGCCGCTTCCGCACTGTCAGGTAGAGCCGGTGGGCGGTGATCACGAGGGCCAGCCAGGCGGCGCCGAGTGCCCACGCGGCGAGGACGTCGGTGAGCCAGTGGTGGCCGAGGTAGACCCTGCTCAAGCCCATGGCTGCGGCGAAGACGGCGGCGGCCGCGCCGGCGAGAATGCGGCTGCGCGCGGTCTTCAGCCGCAGGATGACCAAGTAGGCCACAATTCCCGCGATCACTATTGCATTCAGGGAGTGGCCGCTGGGAAATGACGCCGAGTGTTCGTAGGGCGGAACTGCGTCGCTGAGGTCGGGGCGGGTGCGGCCGATCAGCCGCTTGCCCGCGATGGTCATCAGAAGGGAGCCCAGGCCCGCGGTGACAATGAGAATGACTGGAGTCCAGGACCGCCGCCGGTAGGCAAGGACACCCATGACCGCCAAGGCCAGGACGGGCATGCCGATGGTACCGCCCACATCGGTGAAGGCGGTGATGGCGGCATCCAGTCCGGGGGAGCGCATGCTCTTGCCGGCCGCCAGGACAGGGTGATCCAGGCCGGCAACCCCGTCCGTTTCAACTACTGACTCGTACACCTCGGCAAAGGCTGCGGTGAGGGCGGCGGCGATGACCGCCCCCAGCATCAGGGTCAGGACCAGGGCACCGTGCGGGCCCAGGAACTGGCTGATGCGCTGGACGGCCCCGACCAGAAGGCGGCCGAAGCGGCTCTGCCAGCGGGTGAGGTCCTTGCCTCCGACGGTTGTGTCCTGGCGGAGTTCGCCGCGCACGCCTGTCTGCGGTGTTCCCTGTTGATCGGTCAAGGGGCTTCCCGTCAGGAGCTTGTCCGTCAACGGCTTGTCAGTCAGCGGTTCGTCAGGCAACGGGGGGTTCCTGTCTCTCGTCGGTGGCAGCGCACACGCACCAGGCCAATTAGTAAGCAACCTTACTGGTTGCTTGCCGGGCCGTCCACGCGACCAGCCGCCCAGGGAACAGGGGGCACGCCGAACACAAAAGCGGACGACGGCGGGAGCCTCCCGCCGTCGTCCGCTTTCCTGGGCCGCTGGGGCGGCAGTGTTCAGGCGCTCAGTTCGTCCGTACCGTGGTGGGCGTTGCCGGACATGGCGCGGGCGCGGCCCGCTTTGGCCCGGTACGAGGACAGGAAGGTGGAGATACGGCGGACCGCCTCGCGGATGTCGTCAACGGCGGGCAGGATGACGAACCTGAAGTGGTCAGTCGCGTGCCAGTTGAACGCCGTCCCGTGCGAGACCAGGATTTTCTGGTCCTGAAGCAGATCAAGGACGAACTGCTCGTCGTCCACGAACGGGTACATCTCCGGATCCAGCTTCGGGAACAGGTACATCGCACCGGCCGCCGGCACGCAGCTCACGCCGGGGATCTCGTTGAGTAGCCGGCAGGCAAGGTCGCGCTGTTCGCGCAGGCGCCCGCCGGGCCGGATCAGGTCCGTGATGCTTTGGTAGCCGCCCAGCGACGTCTGGATGGCGTGCTGCGCGGGAACATTGGGGCAGAGCCGGAGCGAGGCCAGCAGCTCCAGCGACTCCCGGTACGCGGCGGTTGCCCAGCGCGGCCCGCTCACGGCCACCCAGCCGGCCCGGTACCCGGGCATCCGGTACGCCTTGGACAGGCCGGAAAACGTCAGTACCGGAATGTCCCGGGCCACGGAAGCCGTGTGGATGTGGACTTTGTCCTCGAACAGGATCTTCTCGTAGATCTCATCGGAAAACAGCACCAGGTCATGGCGGCGGGCCAGATCGGCGAACCCCTCGAGGACGTGCCGGGGATAGACGGCCCCGGTCGGGTTATTGGGGTTGATGAGCACGATGGCACGCGTGCGGTCAGTGATCTTCGCCTCGACGTCCGCCATGTCCGGCCACCAGTTGTTCTCCTCATCGCACATGTAGTGCACGGCGCTGCCGCCGCAGAGCACCGTGGCGGCAGTCCACAGCGGATAGTCAGGGGACGGGATGAGGACCTCGTCGCCGTCCTCCAGGAACGCCTGCAGCGTCATGGAAATGAGCTCGCTGACGCCGTTGCCGATGAAGATGTCCTCGACGCCGATCTCCATCAGGCCCTTGGTCTGGTAGTACTGCGAGATGGCGGTCCGGGCGGAGAAAATGCCCTTCGAATCGCTGTAGCCCTGCGCCTCGCGCAGGTGGTGGATCATGTCCACCACGATGGACTCCGGCGCATGCAGGCCGAACGGCGCCGGATCCCCGAGGTTCATGCGCAGAATGCTGTGGCCTTCCGCCTCCATCTTCTTCGCCGCGTGCTGCACCGGACCCCTAAGGTCGTACCGGACATCTTGCAATCGGCTGGAATTCTGCATGGCGCGCATGAGGCATGCTTTCACAGCCGCGCCGCTCCGGACAACGTGAAGCCCTGAAGCTGGCGTTGCCGCCATCACGGGACAACACGTAAGTTTCAGCGTAGGAGTGCCCAGCACACGGCCAGAAGGAGAGTTGAGGATGTCCCTGTTCAGAGGACTCGTGAACGGAGCGCTCGCCGGCGCGGCAGGAACCACGGCGCTCAATGCCGTCAGCTACCTGGACATGGTGTGGCGGGGCCGGGCGGCCAGCACGACGCCCTCCGACTCAGTGGAGCGGCTGGCGGAACGGGCAGGTGTGACCATTCCGGGAACCGACGCCCAGCGAGGGAACCGGGTGGAAGCCCTTGGCCCGCTGCTCGGGATCGCCACCGGCATGGGCCTCGGCGCTGTGCTGGGGGCGGCCGGATCACTGGGCGTGCGCACCGGGCCAGCCCGGTCGGTGGCGGTGGCCTCCGTGGCCGCCCTGCTCGTCTCCAACGTGCCCATGACCGCCCTTGGCGTGACTGATCCGCGGACCTGGAGTGCCGCGGACTGGGTCAGCGACATCGTGCCCCACGTCGCATACGGCGCTGTCACGGGGCACCTGCTGGAGCACCTGCCCAAGTAAGTGGCCAGCCAAACGATTCAGGAGCCGGAGCACTCCCGGCCGGAGAGCCGGAAGGCGCGCTGGGGCACCCGCTGGGCCACCGTCGTCGCCGTCCTCCAGCGGCTGCTGTACGTGGCCATCACCGGAGCCATGGGCTGGGCGGTCTATTTCTTCCTGCTCGCCCGGCTGGCCAGGGGACCTGAGCAGGTGTGGGTGTTCCTGCCCGTCTGGCTCATTGCGGCCTATGCCTTCCTGCCCCGCGTCCACAAGATCTTCAGCAGCCTGTACCTGCCGAATTACTTCATCGGGCGTGCCCGCACCGGCGACGGCGTGCTGGGCGATCCGGTCAACCTCGCGGTCATCGGACCCGCGGACGAGCTCCGCACCGCGATGCTCACGGCAGGATGGATTGAGGCCGACCCCGTCACCCCTGCCACTGCGTGGCGGACGCTCACCGCGACCCTTCTGGGCCGGAGCTATCCGCAGTCACCGGTCAGTGCCCTGTATGTCTTCGGCAACAAGCAGGACATGGTGTTCCAGCGGGAGATCGATGGGAACCCGCGCAAGCGGCACCATGTGCGGTTCTGGAAATGCCCGGACGGCTGGATGCTTCCCGGCGGGTTCGCCGTCGACTGGGTGGGCGCCGGTACCTACGACAAAAGCGTTGGCCTCTCGCTCTTCACGTTCCAAATCACACACAAGATCGCCGACGGGACCGATGAGGAGCGCGACTTCATCATCGGCACGCTGCAAGCGGCCAAGGCCGTGGAATCCGTGCACGTGATTAGGCATTTCTCCTCGGGATACCACCACCGCAACGGTGGCGGGGACAGCATCCGCACGGACGGGCACCTTCCGATCATCGACCTCCGCCCGCCCGGCCGGACGGACCCAGTGCGGCCCTTTTAGTACTGGGCGGGAGAACGACGGCGGGACGCACCCGGCGTCGTCCTCTCACCTTTGGCGCAATTGTTCTTTGGCACAATGGCCGTGGGAATTGACCGCGTGCCGGCGCCTGTTCCTGACCGCCGGCTGAAGGAGGCGCTCGCGTGAGTGACGCAGATTTTTTCGGCATGGACACAGCGGCGGCCAAGCTTTTCTGGTCCGAATATGCCGCCGCCTGCCCCGGAGCCGTCCGCCTTTGCCCTGACTACACGGTGGGGCGCTTCGGGGATTCCGCGGCCCTGGCCGACGAGCTGCTGCGGGCAGTGACGGAGGGGCCCAAGCGCGCCACCTCTGAACTCGCCGACGAATTCCTTGCGGCCGGGGACAGCCTGCCCCGCATCGGGTCGCATTGGATAGCCTGTGACGGTGCCGGCATCCCGCGCGTCGTGCTGCGGACCGTCGAGCTGCGCCTCGGCCCGTTTACCAGCGCCGACGAAGGCTTCGCGCGGGATGAGGGCGAGGATGACGGGTCGCTAACCAGCTGGCAGGCGGAGCACCGTAAGTACTGGACCCGGACCCGCGCCCGCCGTGGGCTGGAATGGACGGAATCCGACGAGATTGTTTTTGAACGGTTTCGGGTGGTCTGGCCGCCCGAGCTGGCGGACCCGGTCTAGGTCCGCCGGCCGGGCCAGCCTGGCCGGCTCGCTCCGCCCCAACGAGTGCCCAAGTAGCGGCCACCGCGTAAATTCGAGTACCTGCTGCCGGTGCCGTTTCGCGTCTCAGCCCCTAGGGTTGACCTACTGGGTGGCGGAAAGAGTGACGGTGGAAGCAAATGCCGGCACGCTCTGGGCTGGGACGGCCGCCACGGTTGTTGCCGGACCGGCCGGTCCTCCCCGGCTGATTCGGCACGTCGGTGATCGCTGAGAATCTAGCCGAAGGGCCCGGAAGGCCCCGGCTGAGGACCGGCGATCATTGTTGAGTACCCGATCCGGCCTAAAGTTGCCGCCCCACCTGCGAGGGCCCCCATGAAGATTCCGAGGTCTGAACTTCCCGCCATCACGGCGGCTGTGAAAACGGCACCTGTGAAGGTGATCCCCGACCAACCATCCGGCCCGGCCGCAGCAGCCGGGCCCCGCAAAACTGCGACAACTCAGGCCCCGCCCGGTCACGGTTCGGCTGCCGCCGCCCCCAGCGGTGCGGGCGCGCGGGCCCAAGGCGACGAGGTCGCCGCCGTTCCGGCGCGTGCGAACATCGGCAACTGGCCCGATCCCATGTGAGCCGGGTCCACACTGCACGCGCACGACGACGGGAAGTCCCGCCGTCGTTGTTATAGCCCGTACCTGCCACTACTGCTGCCAGTGCAGAAAAGCACTCTCTAGACGCAACGCTCCGTTGAAGACTCCGGCACGCGCCGGAATACTGGAAACGGGACAGTGTCCGGCGGCAGGGGCGGTGAAAACGTGACGGGTTCAGCAGCAGGCGGCAACTTCAGGCGGAAGGTGGAGCGCGCGGCCGAACTCCGCGCCCTCCGGTACTCCGGCGGGACAGCGGAGGATGACGCGGAGCTGTCCGCCGCGGAGGCGGAATTGCGGGACAAGCGCCGGAAGGTCGGCAATGCGGCCCGGGCTGATTACCTGATCCGGGACGCGATGGCGCAGGGAAAATTCGACAACCTGAAATACTCCGGCAAACCGATTCCCGGGCTGGGGGAGGGCTACGACCCCGACTGGTGGGTCAAGGGCTTCATTGAGCGTGAGCACCTTAGCGGCCTGGGACCAGCTGCGATCCTGCTGCGCACCGAGGACGCGGAGCTGGACGCCAGCCTGGACGCCCAGTTCACGGAAAAGCAGGTGCGCGGCATGGTCGAGGACTTCAATGCCCGCGTCATCGACGCCCGCCGGCAGCTGCAGGGGGGACCGCCCGTGGTCACGAACACACGTGACGCAGACGCCGAGGTGCAGCGGTGGCGCGAGCGCCGGGCAGCGGCGGCCGCGGCCGAACCGGAACCTGCCACGGAAGCCAAACCGCGGTGGTGGCGGCGCCTGGGCAACCGCTCCTCCTAAAAGCCACATCAGGTGGCACGATAAGGGAATGGTGGCTGTTCTGCTGGGCTGGAACCCGGGTGTAGGCGATACCTGGCCGGGCTATTCGCGGGTGGTGGAAGAGGTGGGCGCTGCAGGCGTGCACCGCCGCGTGTGGCCCACCGGAACCGGCGCCCAGCCGGAGCCGGGAGCGGACGCATGGCTCCTATTGCACGGAAAGACAGGCAGCGGGCTTATTGGCCACGGCGTTGTGGCCTCCGCGCCTTATCTTGCTGGGGCCGAACCCTGCGTGGACGTGGACTTTGACGTGCTGCTGCCGCTCGGAGACCAGATTCCGGTGGACATCCTGGCCGCCCGCGCGCCGCTGACGGACTGGGCTGCTGCTGCGACGGGCGCGTGCCAACCGGTTCCGGAGGAGCAGGCACGCGCCGTCCGGGAACTCTGGGCAGAGTGCCGGCCGGCCGACGAGATCGATCCTGTCCTGCCGGTGCCCGGCACGCTGCCGCAGGGCGCCCTGGCCCGGGTGTGGGTGAACCGCTACGAGCGCAACCCGCACGCGCGGCGTATCTGCCTGGCGCACCACGGAACCTCATGCGCCGTTTGCGGGTTTTCCTTCGACGCCGCGTACGGCCCGGAAGGCGAGGGCTTCATCCATGTCCATCATCTGGTCCCGGCTGCCCAGTTGGGCCCGGGCTACGAGCTGGACCCTGTGGGGGACCTGGTGCCGCTGTGCCCCAACTGCCATGCCATGGCGCACCGGCGCCGGATCCCCTATACCGTGGCGGAACTCCGCGCCATGAGGGCCCGCGCGGGGTACATCAGCGGGTCGGTCGTGTCCCAGCAGGAGCTGGACGCCCAGGCCGATGCCCGCCGCATCCTGGGCAGCACCTGAGCCGCGCCCACTGCGTTCCTCCTGACTGCGTTCCGCCTGGCGGCGTTCTGCCTACGGGGACCAGAGCCAGTCCCGGTTGAAGTCGGGATGGTCACTGTAGGGGACTGCCAGCGCATTGAGGGACAGGGTGGTCCACTCCAGCGCCTGCGGAATCCACTCGGTCTCGTCGCCGAAGGGATCGCTCACGAGCGTGGCCAGAGCGGTCTGCCTGGCCGCCTCGACGATGCCGATCAGGCGCCGCTTGGCTTCGCACTCCAGCAGCAGGCGGCGTTCGTACCACTTACCCGATTCCGACGTGGTGCGGTCGCCGAGCAGCTTGCGCGCCACGGCCTCGTCTTCGGCAATGCGCGCGGACAGGAACTCCACAATGTCCACTGTTTGAGCGTACGCCCGCCGCAATGCCGGCACACGAAGCTAGACAGCGGGGCGAAGATCCGCAGCGGGGCTGAGGTCCAATGCCGTGCTGAGGTCCGCCGGGGACAATGGCAGGTAGTAGGCGGAACGGTAGCGGGTGCGGTCGCCGGTCACCACCCAGGCCGATCCCTTGCGGACGCGAAAGCGCTTGGTCAGGAGCGTCCGGTCGTGATGGACGAGGTGGGTCAGGACATCTGCCATGACATCCTCGTGCGTGCACAGGACCGTTCCTGTCCCGCGGGCCTGGGCCACGAGATCCAGCGTTGCCGCCAGCCCGCCGCCGGCCAGGTGGTTTGAACGCTCCACTTCGAGGGATTCCCGCCGCGCAAGTTCCGCCACGGTTTCGACACAGCGGTCCGAAGGCGCGGCGAGGATGCGTTCGATGGCAAACATGGCTCCCAGCGAAGCCAGCGACCTGGCGGCCTGCTCGCCGGCCGGCGCCAGCGGCCGGCTGCCTGCTGCTGGGTCCCACTGGTCCCGCTTCGTCATTTCGGCCCCGCGGACCAGCAGCAGCATTTTTTCCCGCCTGACCGCCGGATGGACGCCCAGCTCATGCTGGAGCAGGCTGCCCAGGGCAATAATGGCGGGCCTGTCCCGCGGCTCGGTCACCGTGCGCAAGGCCTCCGGCAGCGAAAGCCACCGGACGGCGTCGACCTCCTCATTAGCGGTGAAGCGGCCTGACTCCGCCGCGGCAGCCCAGTAACGGATGGTCTTTATCCGGTGCTTGCTGTCCTCGTAGCGGATGCTGGGCAGTTCCGTGCCCAGGCGGCAACGCAGCCCCGTTTCCTCCCGCACCTCACGTTCCGCGCATTCGCGGCCGGTTTCCCCGGGATCCGCCTTGCCTTTGGGGATGGACCAGTCGTCGTGCGCCGGCCGGTGGATCAGGAGCACCTCAAGGGCTCCCTTTTTTCCGATCCGCCAGGGCAGTGCACCGTACGTGGGGGCCTTCGTCTTGCTCATGCGCTTGTCTCCGTCTGAAGGCTGCCGCTCTCGGCAGGAACGAGGGTGAGGGCCGGGGCGACTTTGGCGTGCTGCAGATTGTCCAGCAGGCTGTACAGGCCCCCGGACGCGGCGAGTTCGGCATGCCTGCCGCTTTCCACGATCCGCCCCTGGTCCAGCACGTAGATGCAGTCGGCCCGTTTGAGCGTCGAGAGCCGGTGCGCGATGACGATCACCGTGCGCCCCGCCATCAGCCTCTCCAGACCATGCATGACGTATTGCTCCGAGATCGCGTCCAGGCCGGACGTCGGTTCGTCGAGGATAACGATGGGGGTGTCCCGGACCAGCGCCCGGGCAATGGCGATGCGCTGGCGCTGCCCGCCCGAAAGCGTGACGCCCCGTTCGGCCACGGGGGTGTCGTATCCGAGGGGCAGGTTGCGGACGAACTCATCCACGTGGGCTGCCTCGGCTGCGGCCAGAACCTGCTCCCTGCTGGCGCCTTCCGAGCCGTAGGCGATGTTGTCGTAGATGGTCCCCCGGAACAGGATCGATTCCTGCAGCACGATGGATATCTGCCTGCGCACGGTTGCCACCTGCAGGTCCCGCACATCGATGCCGTCAAGGAGAACTTCCCCCTCGTCCGCATCGTAAAGCCGCGGAATCAGGCTGACGACGGAGGACTTGCCGGCGCCCGTCGGGCCCGTGATCGCCACGACGCTGCCAGGTTCGGCCTTAAGGTCAATCCCGTGCAGCACATGCCGGGCACCCTGGTAGCCGAAGCTCACGGAGCGCAGTTCCACTGAACCGGCCAGCGGCGGGGCCGGCCGCGCGCCGGGCAGGTCCGAGATGGCCGGTGCGGTGTCCAGGATTTCCAGAATGCGTTCGGCGCTGGCCTGGCCGCGGCTGATGACGGTGGTGAGCTTGGCCAGGGCCTTCATGGGGGAATACATGGCCTTCAGGTAGGCGATGAAGACGAGGAGCAGGCCCAGCGTCAGGGTCCCGTCCATTACCCGCTGGGCGCCTATCCAGAGGACCAGCACCGTGCCCAGGGTCGCGATGACATCAACCAAAGGCGAGAACATGGACTGCAGCCGGATGACCCTCAGGCCGGCGTCCCGCCGTCCGTTATTCCGGGTGCGGAAGTCCTCCTCGTGGCGCGCCTCGCTGGTGTAGGTCTGCATCACCCGGACCGAGGCGAACGTCTCCGACATTGTGGCCGCGATATCGCTGTCCCTCTTGCGGGCCTCCTTCGACGCGCCCTTGATGCGCCGCCGGTAGAAGAGGACCGTGGTGTACAGCAGTGGTGCCACCGCCAGGCCGATCAGTGCGAAGGTCGGGTCGATCAGCACGCAGATCGTGATGACAAACCCCAGAATGAAGATGTTGGGCAGCAGCACGGCCAGGATCGACACCATGAGCGCCCGCACGTAGTCGACGTCCGTCGTGGTGCGGGTCACCAGGTCGCCCAGCCGCTGCTTGTCGTGGAAAGCCAGGGACAGCCGCTGCAGATGGGTGAAGACTTCGGCCCGGATGGTGGCCATGGCCTTCTCACCAACGCCGTTGAGCAGGCGGGTGCCGAGGTAATCCGCTCCCGCGTTGAGCACTGTCATGGCAAGGAGTGCCGACGCCGCGAGCAGGAGCAGTTGGAGCTGGCTTAGGCCAGCCAGGCCGAGGAACGCGGGCATCTCGTGGACCTTGGAGCTGCCTGTCGGCTGCAGCACGTCGTCGACGATGACCTTCATGGGCCAGGGCAGGGCCACTTCCATGGCGGCGACGAACACCACCAGCAGCGCGCCTCCTGCCAACGCCCAGATGTGCGGGGCTATCGCCCCGCGGAACCGCCAAAAGGTTTGCAACATCTCTCCCCCTCAAAACCGGCGGCCGCGGGCATAGCCGAACGCTTGCGTTGGCTGTGCTCTGAGACCGGCCAGGGTTGATCCCTGGTCCGGCCCACTATTGCCTGAGGAGCTTTGGGAAAACCTGCCGGAGCTTGGGGAAAACCTGCTGGCAGTTTGGAGCCCGACGGCGGCCGCACGGTTTGGGGGGCTTACATCCGGGCTTTCACGGACTACCGTTTGCAAGTAGAGGCAAATTCAAGCCTCCGGCAGCAAAGGAGACCCGATGGGTGACGTGTGGATCCGCACGATCAGCCATAGCCTGGTGCGGGCCGATAAGGTAACGGAGATCGCCTCGTCCCGCGGTTCGGTTCATGAGGAGCGCGGGTACTCGATCAAAGCGGTGGCCGAGGGCAAGGCCTATATCCTCGTCGACAACAGCGACTTCGAGGGCACGGTGAGCTCAAGGTTCGGTCATGCCAGCCGCATGCAGGCGGCACTGCTGCTCGCCATAGACGCCGCAAGCAATGCCGCCGCGGCCATGGTGATCAGTTACGAAGAGCACGGGGAACGCTGGATCCTCACCCCGGCGTCGGACATTGCAGGCGTATCTGTGCCGGCCGCGCCGATGGCGGCCAGCACCTAGACGGATACCGCGAGGTCGAAATCGGCGCCGTGCATGTTCTCGCACAGGGCCACGCACGCACCCATGCGGTTCTTGAACTCAGGTGCTTGCTTCCAGGCGTCCCGCGACGCCTCATCGGTCCACTCGGAAAACGAGACGTAATGACCGGCGGTGCCCCTGTCCCGGAGCAGTTTCGCTTCTACCATGCCTGGATGGTTTTCCCGCGACCACTGCAGAAACTCCCGCCACCGCTCCACGAATTCGTCATCCTTGCCCTGTTTGACCTGCCAGACCCCCGAGGCGTAATGCTCTGCCATCGGTCTCACACCCTTTCCAAGATGCCGGATACGACAATTTTAGGTCCGCGGCATGGAGGAGGGGAGGGCAGGCCAGCCTTGCGCTGGGCGGGCAGGAACGTCACTATCCGAGCAGATCGTCCTCGTAGCACCACCGCCAGTCCTCGCCCGGTTCGATGCTGCGCATGACGGGGTGCCCGGTCGCCTTGAAGTGCCGGGACGCGTGGGTGGCGGGCGAGGAGTCACAGCAGGCCACATTCCCGCACTCCAGGCACATGCGCAGATGGACCGTGACGGTGCCTTCGCGGACACACGCGTCACAGCGTGCGTCGCGGGGAACCTCGGGATCGGGTGCGGCCTCCAGATGCGTGCAGTCGCCTCCCGGTCTGGCGACGGCGCGGGAGCCGGAAACATCGGCCTCCTCGATGACGGCGTCAAGCATCGACTCTTCGACGTCGAGCCTCTCCAGGACGTTGCTCAGAACGTCGTGCGCGTAGTTTCCGCCGCTCCTGAGTTCGAGGACCTTCGCCCGCTCCGCCTCGAGCATGGCGAGCCGCAGCTGGGCATAGCGCTGGCTGGGAGTGGCGGCCTCCGCCGTCGGCCTGCCCAGGCGTTCCCACGCTGCCAGCCCGCGCTCCAGCGTCCGCCGCTTGAGCATGGCCACCACCTCCGGAGGGTCATCGTCGGTCCGCAATTCGTGCAGCCGCTCCACTCCGGCCGCCGTGGCCTGCTGCGTCAGCGAGGCCTGGGCCAGCGCGTCCTCGCCCGCATCTGGCCCCTGCACGCGGAGCAGCCGCACCAGGGCCGGCAGCGTGAACCCCTGCAGCGCCAGGGTGCCGGCCACCACCACCATCGCCGCGAGGATCAGCACGGTGCGGTGCTCCAGATCCTTGGGCAGCGTGAGGGCTGCGGCGAGCGTCACCACGCCACGCATGCCGGCCCAGGAGATGATGGCCGGGTACTGCCAGGGCGGCGAAGGGTCCTTCCGGGCCACGGCGGGAATAAGCCTGGGCAGGTAGGTGGCCGGAAACACCCAGACCGGCCGCAGCAGCAGCACGGCCAGCAGGATCACAGCGCAGCCCGCCCAGATTCTGGCAGCGCCCAGGGAGTCGTCCTGGACACCCTCGATGATGGTGCGCACCTGCAGGCCGATGAGGAGGAACACCGAGTTTTCCAGCAGGAACTGCACCGTCTCCCAGTTGCTCCGCTGGCTCTGCCGGGCGGCACCGTTGGGCATGGAAGGCGCCTTGGTGCCCATGATCAGGCCGGTGACCACCACGGCCAGGACGCCCGACGCGTGGATTGCCTCCGCGGGCAGGTACGCCACAAAGGGCGCCATCAGGGACGTTGAGGTATTGATGGCAACGTTGCGGATCCGCAAGCGCAACTGCGTGAGTACGTAGGCTGCGGCCAGCCCCACCACCAGCCCGCCGCCGGCGGCCAGCAGGAAGTCGGCGCCGATCTCCACCACGGACACGGTTCCGGCAAGGGCGGCGACGGCTGCGCGCAGGCACACCAGGGCGGTGGCGTCGTTGACCAGCGATTCGCCTTCCAGGATGCTGACGATCCTGCGCGGCATCCCCACCTTGCGCGCAATGGCCGTGGCAGCCACCGCGTCCGGCGGCGCCACCACGGCGGCGAGTGCGATGGCAGCAGCCAGCGGTATCTCCGGGAACAGCCACCAGACCACCAGCCCGACGACGATGGTGCCGAAGATGACGTAGCCCACCGAGAGCAGCCCGATGGCCCGCCGGTTGGAGCGGAAGTCGAACAGCGAGGTCCGCAGGGCGGCGGCGTAAAGGAGGGGCGGCAGCAGTCCCACGAGGACAAGCTCAGGGTTGAGGTCGACCCGGGGCACGAACGGGAGGAAGGAGCCGGCCACCCCGGCGAGCACCAGTAGCAGCGGGACCGACACGTCAAGCTTGCGGCCCAGCGCACTGACCGCGCAGACCACCGCGGCGAGCGCCAGCAACCCCAGGGCGACTTCCATGCGGCTATTCTCTCAACCCGATTCTCTGCACGGACGCAGCTGCCCGACGGCGGGCGGGGACTTCCGTCAAGATGTCCCCGCAGGCTTGGGCGCAGGTTCTGCGACGTCGTCAGCACCTTCCGCCGGATCCTGCGAATGCATGCGGATGTCGGTGGGGTCTGCCGTTTCATCCCCTTCGGCTGGGGCCTCGCTGTGGATGCGCTGCAGCGACTCCGGGATCTCGCTCATGACTGCCGCTCCTCTGTTGCGGGTGGGTGGTGTGGCCATCGCTTACGTTCATCTAGCTACCGCGCCAGTCACACTGTCAAGGACCGGCGCCTGCGCTCTGGCCGGGGCTGGTGTTCTGTGCTGAACTGTGGGGGTTGCACCCGAAATGCCCCCGCGGCTGCCAGCCGCAGCACTGCCCTTTGCACCGTTTACCCAGCCGGTCCGCGCCGGCTGTTGGGAAGGAACACCACTATGGCAACGCACAAGATCGGCTATTTCGTAGGGAGCCTGGCCAGCGGCTCCATCAACCGCACGCTCTCCCAGGCACTCATCAAGCTTGCCCCCGAGGACCTCGAGTTCACCGAGATCCCCATCAAGGATCTGCCGCTGTACAGCTACGACTACGACGCCGATTTCCCGCCCGAAGGACGTGCCCTCAAGGAGGCCGTCGAAGGCTCCGACGGCATCCTCTTTGTCTCGCCCGAATACAACCGCTCCATTCCGGGGGCGCTGAAGAACGCCATCGACTGGGGCTCCCGTCCCTGGGGCACCAACTCGTTCGCCCGCAAGCCCACCGGCATCATCGGCGCCTCGCCCGGGAGCATCGGCACAGCGGTGATGCAGTCCTCCATGCGGGCCGTGCTGAGCTTCCTGGACGCCCCGCAGCTCAATGCCCCCGAGGCGTACGTGAAGTTCAACCCGGACGTGTTCGGCAGCGACGGCGAGGTCAAGGACGAATCCACTGCGGCCTTCCTGCGCCACTACATGGAGGAGTACTGCGCCTTCGTCCAGCGTGTCCTGGCGGCCAATGCACCGGGCCACATCGGCGATCCGGAACCCGACACCCAGAAGCTTTCCCGCTGAGTCTCGAGTTTTTGTCCAGATAATGGCCGCTCGGAGGCTCCGAAGCCCCATCATCTGGACAAAAACTCCTTGCGGGGGCGGCTTCTAGAGGGGGAGGGGGACCAGACCGCCGAGGTTGCGGTACTTTTCGAGCCGCTGCGGGAGGAGTTCGTCCACCCCGGCCGCCGAGAGCGCGGCCAGCTCGTACTCGATCGCCTGCCCCAGGCGCTGGCAGAAGGCCCTGCCCTCGTGGGCGGCGTCGGGGCGTTCGTCCACGATGTGCTCCACCATGCCGTGGGCGTGGAGTGAGGCGACGTTGACGCCCTGCGCCTCGGACATGGCCGGGGCGAACTCGGTGCTGCGGTGCACGATGGCACTCGCGCCCTCGGGCGGCAGCGGGGACAGCCAGGCATGCTGGGCCGCGATGGTGCGGTCGGCAGGAAACAGCGCCAGCGCCCCGCCGCCGGTTCCCTGGCCCATCAGAACGGACACCGTGGGGGAGTTCAGGCCGATGAGATCGTGCAGGGACCGCGCGATTTCGCCGGCGAGCCCGCCTTCTTCCGCTTCCTTGGACAGTGCCGCGCCGCCGGTGTCAATCACCGTCACCAGGGGCAGCCCGAGCTCCTCGGCCAGCCGCATGCCGCGGCGGGCTTCGCGCAGCGACGCCGGGCCCATGGCGGTCTGCTGGGAGGGCCGGGGACGGGTGTGCCCGATCACCACGCAGGACTTCTGCCCGAAGCGGGCCAGAGCCAGCAGCAGCCCCGGGTCCTTTTCGCCCTGGCCGGTGCCGTTGAGTGGAAGCACGTCGCGGGCGCCGTAGGCGAGTAGTTGCCGCAGGTCCGGGCGGCGCAGGTTCCGGGAGATTTCAATCGATTCCCAGGCTCCGGCGTCGGACGGTTTTACGGACAGCGTCCGCGGCGGCCGGATCTGCGCGGGAGGGCCGGCGACGAGGATGCTCAGGGCGCGGTCGACGACGTCGGACAGCTGCCACGGCGGGACCACAGCGTCCACGAGCCCCTTGTCGAAGAGGTTCTCGGCCACCTGGACGTTCTCCGGAAACGGTGCACCGTAGAGCGCCTCGTAGACCCGTGGCCCCAGGAACCCGAGGAGGGAGCCGGGTTCGGCCACGGTGATGTGCCCGAGGGAGCCCCAGGAGGCCATGACGCCTCCGGTGGTGGGGTGCCGGAGATAGACCAGGTACGGCAGGCCCGCCTGCCGGTGTGCCCGGACCGCCGCGCTGATTTTCACCATGGAAAGGAACGCGATGGTGCCCTCCTGCATGCGGGTGCCGCCCGACGCCGGACCGGCCAGGAGCGGAAGCCCTTCCCGGGTGGCGCGTTCGACGGCGTTCACGATCCGTTCCGCTGCGGCGAGGCCGATGGAGCCGGCCAGGAACCGGAACTCGCTGACAATGACGGCCACCCGGCGGCCGCGGATGAGGCCCTCACCGGTGAGGACGGATTCGTCGACGCCGGTCTTCTCCCGGGCCGCCGCCAGTTCCTTCCGGTATTCCGGGCTGGGATCCGGGTCCACCACGGGCGAGTCCCAGGATTGGTAGGAGCCGGGATCGAGCACGGTGGCGATGAGCTCGGCAGCATCAAGGTGCCGGACCTTCTGGCCTGTGCCCATACTCTGATCAGCCGCCATGCTCAGCGGCCTTCCCCGGAGGCGGCGGCAGCGGCGGCGTCGGCCGGGACAAGCCCCAGCCACTGACGGATCTGATCGCCGTCCTGGTCCAGCAGCGGCGGCGCAGTGTGGTCCTTGAGCGTGGTTTCGGCGGTGTCCGCGGCGCTGAAGAAGCGCAGCGGCGGGCCGGGCAGGGTGACGTTGCCGAGAATCTTGTGGTCGACGTCGATCACCAGGCCCTGCGAATGGACCTGTTCCCATTCATAGACCTCGTCCAGGGTGCGGACCTTGCCGGCCGGGATCCCGGCGTCGTTCAGCTTCGCGAGCAGCGGCTCCGCCTCGTAATCGGCGAATGCGCGCTCCACCTCCTCGATGACCTTTTCCCGGTTCCGGACGCGCTCTGCGTTGGACGCGAACTCCGGACGGTCTGCGTCAATCCCGAACGTGGATGCGAACGTGCGCCACAGCTTCTCGCTGCCCACGCTGATCTGCACGCGGCCCTGCCGGCAGTGGAACAGGCCGTATGGGGCGATGGACGGATGGTGGTTGCCCTGCGCCTTGGGCACCTCACCCGCAACGGTGGCGCGCGTGCCCTGGAACGCGTGGACACCGATCAGCGCGGCGAGCAGGGACGTCCGCACGATCTGCCCCTGGCCGGTGCGCTCGCGCTGCAGCAGTGCCGCCAGCGTGCCGAACGCCCCGTACATGCCGGAGAGCAGGTCCGCTATGGGAACGCCCACCCGCTGCGGATCGTCCGGACCGGAACCGGTCAGGGACATCAGCCCGGCCTCACCCTGCAGGATCTGGTCGTAGCCGCTGCGGCGTGACTCGGGGCCGTCGTGGCCGAAACCGGTGATGGACAGGACCACCAGGGCAGGGTTCAGCGCGTGCATCTCCGCGGCGGAGAAGCCGAGCCGGTCCAGCACGCCGGGGCGGAAGTTTTCGATAACGACGTCGGCGCGTTCCAACAGTTCACGCAGCACCGTCCGCCCGTCGTCGCTCTTCAGGTCCAGGGCGATGGATTCCTTGTTGCGGTTGCAGGAGAGGAAGTACGTGGCCTGGGGATCATCCTCGGGGCCGACGAAGGGCGGCCCCCAGCCGCGCGTATCGTCTCCGGTGCCGGGGTTCTCAACCTTGATGACCCGTGCGCCGAGGTCCGCGAGCATCATGCCGGCGTGGGGTCCGGCCAGTGCGCGGCTCAGGTCCACCACAAGGTAGCCGGCGAGGGGCCCTTCGGGCTGGGGCGTGGATTCATGGCTCATGCTGGGTGTTCCTTCTCTTGCTTGGAGGGGCTGGTGGTGCTGTTCGGGCCGGCTACATCCAGCCGGGGAGGACCATGACCAGCCAGGCGATGGCGGGGCCGGCGACGACGACGATGCCGCTGTACGCCAGGATCTGCTTGTAGAACTTGTCCTTGTCCACGTCCTCCGGGGCGTTGGCCAGTACCAGGGCTCCGTTGGTGGAGAACGGCGAGACGTCCACGATGGTGGCAGCGACGGCCAGGGCGGCGATCACGCCGACGGCACCGATTTCGCCGCTGGACAGGAACGGGACGGCCAGCGGGATGAGCGCGGCAAGGATGGCCGTGGAGGAGGCGAAGGCCGAGACAATGGCGCCGATGTAGCAGATCAGCAGGGCCGCGAGCAGGGGCATCGCGAGGTGGGCGACGCCGTCGGAGACGAACTTGATGGTACCGGCTTCCTCGAGGACGCCCACGAAGGTGAGCATGCCGCAGATGAGGAGGACGGTGGACCAGCTGATCTTGTTGATGGCGCCCTTCTGGGCGGCCGGTGAGACGAGTGCCAGGACCATGGCGATGGTGATGGAGACGAAGCCGACGTCCACCTTGAAGCCCAGCGAGATGACGGCCAGGGCGATCAGGCCGGCGATGGTGACCAGCTGCGGAACAGTGGCGCGGGCACCGCCGGCATCGGCGGACTTAGCGGCAGAAGAGGCGCCGGAGGTTCCCTTGGCTGCCACGCCGGAGGAGGAGATGTCGGTGCCGGAGCCCCTCAGGGTGGCACCGGCGGCGCGGGCGCCGACGCTGACGGCCATCCTGGACTCGGCGGCCTGTTCAACGAGCCGGCCGGTCTTCGTGGAGAGCAGTTTGCTGCCGCCCAGGACGATGAAGAGCACTACAGCGATGGCGAGGTTGAAGATGAAGCTGGCGAGGAAGATCGCCATCGGACTGGCTTCCAGGTCCGTCTTGGCGATGATGCCGTTGACCGTGACGCCGTAGACGGCGATCGGGGAGAAGCCGCCGGCCTGCGCGCCGTGGATGACCATCATGCCCATCATCAGCGGATTGATCTTGTGCTTCGCCGCGAAGCTCAGGGCGATCGGGGCGATGATCGCGACGGCGGCGGGGGACAGGGCGCCGACGGCGGTGATGACAGCCGTGATGGCGAACATGACCCACGGGATGAGCGCCACCTTGCTGCCCACCATTCGGACCGCGCCGCGGACCAGCAGGTCGATGGTGCCGTTGTTCTGGGCGATCGCGAAGAGATAGGTGACCCCGACGATCGTCAGGAACAGGCCGCCGGGGAAGTTGGCGAGAATGTCGCTGGTGGACATTCCGAGCACCACCGAGCCCAGCAGGAACGCGCCTACAAAAGCCAGGGCGCCCATGTTGAGGGGCAGCACAGTGGCCAGCAGGAACATCACCGCCAGGATGATGATGGAGAGGACGGGAGCGGACATCGTTGTGCCTCCGGGGTGAGAAATGATGTGATGTGGCTTACAAGCTCACTGGCCTAGCCTCCTAGACACTAGGTGACTTTGTCAATACTCCTCCGCTAAGCTGGACCCAAATCGCCGGAAGGACGCGCATGCCAAGGAAGACAGCAACGCAACAGATTTCCCGTGTCGCCCGGCCCCGGCTCTACGAACAGCTCGTGGAGCAGCTCATGGATTTCATCGAGTCCGCGCAGCTGGGGCCCGGGGACACCCTTCCCGCCGAGCGGGACCTGGCCGAGCGGCTGGGAGTCTCGCGGGCCACACTTGCCCAGGCGTTGGTGGCCCTGGAAGTCCTGGGCGTGATCGATGTCCAGCACGGAACCGGCGCAGTGCTTGTCTACCGGCCCAACGTTCCCTCGGTACTCAAGGGACTTCGGGAGCACCGCAGCCGCCTTCCCGAGATCGTCGAGGCCCGCAGCACGCTCGAGGTCAAGCTGGCCGAGCTTGCCGCCGAGCGCCGCACCGAGGAGGACATGCAGGCGATCGACAAGGCCCTGGACGTCATGGCGGAAGAGGTGGCCTCGGGCGCAAAGGGGGCCCACGGCGACGAGCTGTTCCACCAGGCCATCACCGCCGCCGCGCACTCCGGCGTGCTTGCCCAGCTCATGACCTTCATCGCCGAGATGATCCTCGAAACGCGGCTCGAATCGCTGGGACAGCCCGGCCGGCCGGAGCAGTCACTTGCATCCCACCGCAAAATCGCGGACGCCATCCGTGTCCAGGACCCGGAGGCCGCCGCGGCGGCGATGCTGGACCACATCACCCTCGTGTCCGACGTCGCCCTGCTGAAATAAGCCCGTGAAGCCGTTTCTGCTGCTCGCCTCGCGGGCCGAGGACGTCGCCGCGGACGATGAATACGAGTCGTACCTGCGCTTTTGCGGGCTGGAACCGCACCAGCTGAAGCGGATCCGGATGGAGCGCGCGCCCCTGCCGGAACTGGATCTGGATGACTATTCGGGCGTCATCGTGGGCGGCAGCCCGTTCACCTCGAGCGACCCGCCCGAAAAGAAGACCGAAGCCCAGCATCGGGTGGAGCGCGAACTGTCCGGGCTGCTGGACCGGGTCGTGGCGGAGGACTTCCCGTTCCTGGGCGCCTGCTACGGCGTCGGCACCCTCGGCCTGCACCAGGGCGCCGTGATCGACCGGACCTACGGCGAGCAGCTGGGCGGCGTGACCGTCAGCCTGAGTCCGGAGGGCCTGCAGGATCCGCTGCTGGCCGGCCTTCCCGCACAGTTCACCGCGTTCACGGGCCACAAGGAAGGGTGCACGGTCCTGCCCGCGCACGCGGTGCTGCTGGCCAGCTCCGCCGCCTGCCCCGTACACATGTTCCGGATCAAGCAGAACCTGTACGCCACGCAGTTCCACCCGGAGCTCGACGCCGAAGGCCTGGTGACCAGGATTGATATCTACCGCCACGCCGGATACTTCCCGCCCGAGTCCGCCGAGGAGCTGATGGCGGAAGCCCGGACGTACACGGCCACCGAACCCATGAAGATCCTGCGGAACTTCGTAAAGCTCTACGGCCGGTAACCTCCGGCCCGGGCTCGGGGCGGGCCCTGTCGCTGGAACCGCGGCAACCAGGCTGACGGGAAGCAGCAGCAGGCGCTCGCCGGCTCTGTGGCTGCGTTTGCCGGCTTCCTCGTCAACGATCCACCCACCTGCCGGACCATCTGCTGTCCCGCATTGCCCACAAACACGTGTCACTGGGGCTGAGCCCCGACCAGTACGACATAGTCCATGACAACCTGGCGGGTCACCGAAAAAATCCAGGAGACCGACGACGTCATCACCTTCGTGGTCGAGCGCACCGATGAGCGCGAGGTCAAACCGTCGCTGCCATGTCCGGCTCGCAACGGAAAGTGTTGTTCCTCCATGCGGGCGACTCGATGGCATCGTTCGCGCTCCGCAGCCAGGTGGCGGGGGACCTCAAGAAGATGCCTGATGCTTCCCTGTCAACGTGGCTCCTGAATCCGGAAGGGGCGGACGGCGCGCAGGGGGAGGTGCACACCGGATTCATGGATATCCGGGCCGCGAACCTGCCGGAGGACGCCGAATATTACCTGTGCGGACCGGTGGTCTTCATGCAGTCCGTCCGCACAGCGCTCATTGCCGCCGGCGTCCCGGCAAAGCATATCCAGTACGAAGTCTTCGGTCCGGATCTCTGGCTGGCCGACTACCAATAGGACCAGCCGGACGCCGGCGAATTCCCATTGACTTCATCCTGCAGAGGTCTACGGTTGAACTACGTCAACATGTGATCTGTTGAGTGCGTGCGCGTGCGGCGAGGGGGAAGCCACACCAAAAAAGATGCGGCTGTTGTACTGTCACGTTCGGCGGCAGCCCGCACCTCGCCAGCGTGGGCCTCTCCCGGAAGCCGCCTTCAAATTTCAGGTCTCAACCAAATCTGCAGGTACCGTTCATGACCGCCAATTTCATTACCGCCCTTGCCGTCAAATCCTTCGATGAACCGGACAAGAAGAGGTGCCCGGACAAAGCCGAGGTGGACCTGGTCAGCGTCAACGACTTCTCCGTTGCCCGGCTGATCCTCGCCCCCGGCTGGCGCTGGTCCGAATGCACCAAGCCCACCGAACAAACGCCCTTCTGCCAGCACAACCACCTCGGGTTCTGCATCTCCGGTGTCATGGAGGTGGAGACACCTGAGGGGGCCCGCTCCTCGATCCGCGCCAATGACACCTATGCGATTCCTCCGGGACACGATGAGTGGGTGGTGGGTTCCGAGCCGTTCGTGGCCGTTGAGTTCCTCGGCGCGGCATCGTTCGGGCGGCCGGTCAGCCGCGGCCTCCACGCCCGCATCTGACCCTGCCACTCTGAACCACCACTCGGGCCGCCGGCAGCTGAGCCGGCGGTCCTTGTGGCGCGGGCACGTACCTTATTGGCACGGCGTCCGGGAAGGGATAACGTCACTGCCATGGGATGCCGTTCCAGCTGAGGAGGCGCCGCTGTGGCCATCATCGACAACGCGGTGTACGTGGATGGGCACCGGACGGCGGATCCCGAAGGACTGGAGGAGACATACTTCCTGCTGCGGCAACGCGAGGGCATGGCCTGGATCGGGCTCTACCGGCCGGACCCACGCGAACTGCGGTCAGTGGCGGACGAATTCGACCTGAGCCCGCTTGCGGTTGAAGATGCGCTGACCGGGCACCAGCGCGCCAAGCTGGAGCATTACGGTGAAACGCTCTTCCTGGTCCTGCGCCCGGCGCGGTACCTCGACGACGTCGAAAAGGTGGAGTTCGGCGAGATCCACGTTTTTGCCGGCCCGGACTTCGTGGTTACTGTCCGCCGTGCGGAGTCCCCGGACCTGGCACGGGTCCGCCGCCGCATGGAATCGCAGCCGGAGTTCCTTGCCCTGGGTCCCGATGCCGTGCTGTACGCCATCCTGGACCAGGTGGTTGACGAGTACGAGCCGGTTGCGGCAGGCCTGGAAAACGACATCGACGAGATCGAGGACGAACTGTTCGGCGCGGACCCTGAGGTGTCCCGCCGAATCTACGAACTGTCCCGCCAGGTCATCACGGTGCAGCGGGCCACCGGGCCGCTCGCCGGAATCATGCAGGCACTGGTCACCGGAACGCCGGACCACCACCCCGGCCCCGAACTCCAGGACCACCTCCGCGATGTGCTGGACCACGTCCTGCGGCTCAATGACCGGATCGCATCCTTCCGGGCCCTGCTGCAGAACGCGCTCGCGGTCAATGCGGCCCTCGTTGCCCAGCGCCAGAACGACGAGATGCGCCGCCTCACCGAGTCCAGCTTCGCGCAGAGCGAGCAGGTCAAGAGGATCTCTTCCTGGGCGGCCATCCTCTTCGCCCCCACGCTCATCGGCACCATCTACGGGATGAACTTCCATACGATGCCTGAACTGGACTGGATCTTCGGCTATCCCATGGCGCTGGGGCTGATGATCGGCATGGGACTGGTCCTGTACGCCACGTTCAAGCACAACAACTGGATCTAGAACCGACGGCGCACCCGTCGGACACCCCATGTGGGTGGGAACAGCAGACCTGCGGCTCCCAGCCGCAGGTCGGCCTTTTTCTCAGGCAAACGCAGGGTTTTGCCGGGTTTAGCGCAGCTTTCGAAGCTTCGCCGAAGGTTCGAGCCAGCAACGGGGTTGCGGCGGACCGCTGAAAATACACTGGAATCAGCTTCCTCTGGCTTTCCCCGCCGGCACTCAGTTCGTTCGAAGGAACCCAATTAGCGCTTCGTCTGTTCTCCGTCCTGCCCTGGCTGCGCTGCTGCTGACGGCCCTGGCTGCCCCCATCGCCGGAGTGCCAGCCGGTGCTGCCGCCTCCGAAACCGGGGCGGGAGCACCGGCTGCCCGCTACATCGTGCGCTACTCCGCCGGGACCGACGTTTCCTCGGCCGTGCGGAACCTGGGCTCGAGGAACATCGCCGTGGGACGCACGTTCGCCAAAGCCATCAAGGGCGCCGTGGTGACGGCAACGCCCGGGCAGGCCGCGGGCCTGTTACGCTCGGCGGGCGTTGCCGCCGTCGAACTGGATGCCCCTGTGACGGCCGCCGACACCCAGCAGTCCGCAACGTGGGGCCTGGACCGTATTGATCAGCGCACCCTGCCGCTGTCCGGGACCTACACCTCGGCGTCCACCGGCGCCGGCGTGAGCGCGTACGTGGTCGACTCCGGCGTGCTGTCTGCGCACGCGGAGTTCGGCGGCCGCGTTGCTCCGGGGTGGTCGGCGATTTCCGACGGACTGGGCACAGGGGACTGCAACGGCCACGGCACGCACGTTGCCGGCACCATCGCGGGAAAGACCTACGGCGTGGCCAAGGCGGCCACCGTGGTCCCTGTCCGGGTGCTGGACTGCAATGGCTCAGGCTTCAACTCGGATGTGATTGCCGGGCTGGAGTGGGTGGCCTCGCACCACCAGGCCGGAACCCCGGCGGTGGCTAACCTGAGCCTCGGCAGCAGCACCAGCGCCATGGTGGACGCTGCGGTGCAGGGCATCATCAGCGACGGCGTCACCGCAGTGGTAGCCGCCGGAAATTCCGCAACCGATGCGTGCAACAGCTCCCCGGCCCGCGTTGCCGGCGCGCTGACCGTTGCCGCGAGCGACTCCGCGGACAAGCAGGCGGCGTTCTCCAACTACGGCAGCTGCGTTGACCTGTTCGCGCCGGGCGTCAGCATTAAGTCCGCCTCCTCCAGCTCGACCACGGCGACGGCCCTGATGAGCGGCACCTCGATGGCATCCCCGCACGTTGCTGGCGCCGCAGCGGTGGTGCTGTCCCGGTCGCCGGGCCTGGCGCCGGCGGACGTGGCGGCGAAGCTGCTTTCCGAAGCCACCTCCGGCGCGGTCTCCGCAGCCACCGCGGGAACACCTAACCGATTGCTGTTCACCGACTCTTCCGCTGCCGTCCTCACCGCACCGTCCGTGTCCGCGCTCAGCCCGGCGGCCAACTCCTCAGGCGCCGCCGTGGCAGCAAACGTTACCGCCACCTTCCGTACCGCCGTCCAGGGCGTAAACGGTTCCACCTTCGTCCTTCGGAACGCCGCCGGCGCAGCGGTGCCCGCTGCCGTCAGCTACGACGCCGCCACGCGTACCGCAACGCTGAACCCCGGGGGGCTGCTCGACGCGTCGCAGAAATACACGGCAACAATGACCGGCGGACCCTCGGCCGTCCGCGACGCCGCAGGCACCCCGTTCGTGACGGGCAGCTGGTCCTTCATCACCGCCGCAGCCCCGACGGTCACGGCGCGCACGCCCGGTGCGAACGGCACCGCCGTTGCCGCCGGAAGCAACATCACGGCCACCTTCAGGACGGCTGTCCAGGGCGTTACCGGCAACAGCTTCCTCGTGAAGAACGCGGCCGGGACCGTGGTGCCGGCTGCCGTTACCTACAGCGCCACCACTCGGATTGCGACCCTGAACCCCGCAGCCAGCCTCGCCAACGATGCCAAGTACACGGTGACGCTCAGCGGGGGAGCCGCCGCCATCCGCGACACCGCAGGCACCCCGCTGCCAACTACCAGCTGGACGTTCACCACCGGCCCCGCCCCGGTCATCACGGCCATGACGCCGCGTCCGGGCGCCACGCTGGTGCGACGGCCCAGCAACATCGCGGTGACCTTCAGTGAGGCCATCCAGGGCGCAAGCACCGCCACCGTCACGCTCAAGAACGCCGCCACCGGTGCCACGGTGACGGCCACCGTTTCCCGCAACGGCAGCACGAACCAGTGGATTCTGGACCCCTCGGCTGCCCTGGCCGCACGGACCAAATACGCGGTGACCGTGACCGGGGGCTCCACGGCCGTCCGTGACCTGGCGGGCAACCCGCTGAAATCGGCTGGCTGGACCTTCACCACCGGTTCTCTCTGAGAAAGCACGCAGAGGCCGACGGCGGCACCCGGGTGCCGCCGTCGGCCTTTTCGGTTAGTTGGGAAACAGGGTCAACCTGAAACTCCTGGCCGTGTCAGTAGCGGCCGAAGTCGACCGTCCCATAGGCGCTGTCTTTCTTGGTTACGGTGTGGGAGTACTTGCCGTCCTTTTCCTTGTAGCTGATCTTGACGACGTGGTAGACCTTCTCCTCGCCACCCTTGCGGCCGGTGTCCTTGACCTCGGCTTTGGTGTGCTTGGTGACCTTGTCCTTAACGTTGTCAATCTTGCCGGAGCGGTCCTTGATCAGCACCCACTTGCCGTGTTTCTTCTGGAAGATCCAGTGGTCAAACTTCACGTCGGTCTTTTTGTCGCACCAGACTTTGAACTCGAACTTTACGTCCGCCGAATTTTTCTTGGAGTACTTGCCGTAGTCCGCTTTCTCATGCACGTCCTTAGCCTTGACCCAGCACTCGATCTTTTTGTCTGGTTTGGCGTCGTAGCCGGCAGCCGATGCCGGGCCTGCGACCGCCAGGGAACCCCCGATAAGGCTCAGGGATGCCGCTGATACCAAGGCGAGCCGGGTTGCCATGGGGCGCCGCTGCCGTGATGGCATGGTGGTTGTCATTGTTTCTCCTGCGAGGTGTGTGTTCGGGCATCGCTGGCCGATCACGTGACGCGTGGAGACCTATCAACCACTTCTGTCCGCTTTATGATCGTCCACCCGGGTTGGCCGGGTGGGCCTGGTAACCGGACCCGCAAGACTATTGCTGGTCCGGTGTTCAAATTTTACCCCCGGAAGTGGGTGTCAACCCTTATTTACCGGAACTGTCAACCAGTAGCGGTTGTTTCACATGGTTTTGGCCACCTGTCGAGCGCGACGGCGGCACCCGGGTGCCGCCGTCGGCCGACCTCCCGTTGTGCCGGCTACTTCCGCAGGAAGCCGAGCAGGGTCTCGTTGACCTCTGCTGCGTGGGTCCAGAGGAGGCCGTGCGGGGCGCCGTCGATCTCCACGTAGTCGGCCTCCGGCAGGGCCTTGGTGAACTCCCGGCCGGTGGCGTCAATCGGCAGGATGTTGTCCGCCGTGCCGTGCACGATCAGGGCCGGGACATCGATCTTCGGGATATCGGCGCGGAAGTCGGTGATCCAGGTGGGCTGGGCGGCCACCGAGGCGAATGCACCGGAGCTGGCGGCGAGGTTCCAGCTGGCCTTGACGGACTCCTCGCTCAGGCGGGGCGTGCCCAGGAAGGTGTCGCTGTTGTAGAAGTTCTTGAAGAACTCGGTGAAGAAGGCGTAACGGTCCGCTTTGACTGCCTCGGCAAGGCCATCGAAGACCGACTGCGGCACCCCGGTGGGGTTGTCCTCGGTCTGCAGGAGGTAGGGCTCCAGCGATCCCAGGAAGGCAGCCTTGGACACGCGGGCCGACCCGAACGTAGAGAGGTACCGGGCCACCTCGCCTGTTCCCATGGAGAAGCCCACCAGCACCGCGTCGTTGAGGTCCAGGGTGGTCAAAACGGTGTTGAGGTCGCCCGCGAAGGTGTCGTAATCGTAGCCGGCGGTGGGCTTGCTGGACTTGCCGAAGCCGCGGCGGTCGTACGTGATGACGCGGTAGCCGGCGTCGAGCAGGGCGGCGGTCTGCTTCTCCCAGGAGGATCCGTCCAGGGGATAGCCGTGGATGAGGACAACAGCCTGTCCGGTTCCGTGGTCTTCGTAGTAGAGCTCGATATCGGTGCTGTTTTCCTGTCCAACGGTGATGAAAGCCATGTCTTAGATCCCTTCGGTCTCGCGAGAACGGACGTCCTCAAGCGGTGTTACCAACCTATCGGGATCGCACCCGGTGCGCAGGGTCTGTCACAGGGCGTAGCCTGCAGGAATGGCAGCGGCGGCGCGGATGTTGAGAACGGCATGAAACGAATTGGCTTCCTGTCCTTCGGCCACTGGGGACCGGTGCAGGGTTCCCGCACAAGGACTGCGCGGGATGCGCTGCTGCAGGGGATTGAGCTGGCCGTGGCCGCGGAGGAGCTTGGCATTGATGGCGCGTTTTTCCGTGTGCACCATTTCGCGCGCCAGCAGGCGTCACCGTTCCCGCTGCTTGCCGCGGCCGCAGCCCGCACCAGCCGCATTGAGCTCGGCACTGCGGTCATCGACATGCGGTACGAGAATCCGCTGTACATGGCGGAGGAGGCCGCGGCAACGGACCTCATCAGCGGCGGCCGGCTCCAGCTCGGCATCAGCAGGGGTTCACCCGAGCCCGCACGGAACGGTGCGGGGGCATTCGGCTATGTGCCGCGAAACGGCGAGACGGACGCCGACATGGCGCGCCGGCATGCGGAGGAGTTCCGCCGGGCCATAGCCGGCGCCGGAGTGGTGGAGGCTGACCCGCGGTACGCCGGCGGAGCCACCGGGCTGCTGCCGGTCCAGCCCCGGTCCGAGGGGCTGCCCGAACGGATGTGGTGGGGCGCCGGGACCCGGAAAACGGCGGTCTGGGCGGCCGAGCAGGGGATGAACCTGATGAGTTCCACCCTGCTGACCGAGGATACCGGGGTGCCGTTCCACGAGCTCCAGGCCGAGCAGATTGCGATGTTCCGCGGAGCGTGGGCGGCGGCCGGGCATGACCATGAGCCGCGGGTTTCAGTCAGCCGCAGCGTCCTGCCGCTGGTCGACGACGAGGACCGGCAGTACTTCGGCCTGAGTGCCCTCCGCGAAGGCAGGGACCAGGTGGGCGCCCTCGACGGCACCCTTTCCCGCTTCGGTAAAAGCTATATCGGGGAGCCGGATGTCATCGCCCGGGAACTCGCCGCCGACACCGCGGTGCAGGCCGCGGACACGCTCCTGCTCACCGTCCCCAACCAGCTCGGCGTGGAGTACAACGCCAAACTCCTGGGGACCATCGCCCGGCACGTGGCCCCGGCGCTGGGATGGGCACCCGTGCGGGCGTAATCTACAGGGATCGGACGGTTTCTCCCGAAGGGCGGCTGCCATGGACGCGGATCACGCTCCTGCAGGCCAAAATCTCCACTACGGCCAGAATCACGACGGCGGCCAGAGCGCCCGGCGGCTGGCCGCGGTCCTGCTCGTGGCCGGCGTCGTGGTGTCCTTCGCCGCCGGGGCCCTGCATCCGGAAGGGGCGAATGCGAACGACCATGCTGCAGCGTTCGCCGAGTACGCCCGCAGCAATCTGTGGATCGTCGTGCACCTGGGGCAGTTTGCGGGAATGGCAGCCCTGATTGCCGGACTGCTGGTGCTGGGGTCCGTAGCCGGCGGCGCGCCCGGGCGCCCACGCTGGCCGGCACGGCTCGGCAGTTGGGCCGCGGCCGCCGCGCTTGCCCTCTATGGTGCACTTCAGGCAGTGGACGGTGTGGCATTGAAGCACTCCGTGGACGCCTGGGCTGCCGCCCAAGGAGCCGAGAAGGCCGTTCGCTTTGCGGCCGCGGAGGACATGCGCTGGCTCGAGTGGGGGATGCGCAGCTACCAGAGCTTCGTGCTGGGTGCGGCCCTCATCCTGATTGGCATCGCAGTTGGCAGTTCACGTGGCTTCCCGCGTCCGGTGGGCTATCTCATGGGACTGTCCGGGATCGCGTACCTGGCTCAGGGCTGGATTATCGGGGCCGAAGGCTTCTCCGGCAGCAACGCCGTGCCCACCCTTGCCGGCATTGCGCTCATCCTGGTCTGGACGCTCTGGCTCCTGGCAAGCTCGCTGCGCAGATCCTAGGCCCGGTGCCTAGACTGGGACGCGACCGGCATTTCCCAGTGAGAGGCAGTGGTATGACCGACAGCAAGCGCAACGCGGAAGAGCCAAGCGACCTCCGGGGCCCCGGCGACCCGGACGCCGTCGAACAGCAGAAGCCCCATCCCGAGGCGGGTACGGCACGCAACATCCGTGAGGAACAGATGACACAGCCGGGCGGAACAGTGCCCGCCAGCTACGTGGGCAGTGGAGCGCCGGAGAGCGAGCATAAGCCGGAAGAGGCCGCGAACGAATCCGGCATGTGGGACGCCGAGGACACGTAGCTAAAACCAGGGGATGATCCTGTCGGCGCGGGAGCGTGTGGCTTCGATCAGGCGCGCATTGGCCGCGTCCGGCCCGTTTGCCCAGGCCTCGGCCGCAGCGCGGTCCATGCCATAGAACATGTGCCGTTCAACCAGCCGGGCAAGGCGCAGCTCATGCGGCGTGTCGATGAACCACACCTCATCCAACTGTGCCCGCACCTGCTGCCAGCGGGGATCGGAGCTGAGCAGGTAGTTGCCCTCGGTGATGATGACGGGGAGGGCGGCCGGGATGGCCAGCGATGCGGCCACGGGCTCATCGATTGTCCGCCGGAAGTCGGGCGCATACACCACGTCCTCGTCCCGGCGCGCAAGCCGCTGCAGGAGCGAAAGGTAGCCCCCGACGTCGAACGTGTCCGGCGCGCCTTTGCGCTGCCGTAGGGGAGTGCCGTCAATAATGGCGTTGCCCAGGTGAAAACCGTCCATGGGCACCACAAGGGCGGACTCGGGGCCGAGTGCGTCGGCCAGGCAGGCCGAGAAGGTGGATTTTCCGGACCCCGGGGAACCAGCCACACCGAGGAGAATCCGCCTTCCAGTGCTCAGCTGGCCGCGTAGTCCGGCCAGAGCCTGCTGGATTTCCACGGATTCGAAAGCCCGGACGGCGCGGGGCTCGGCGTTCGGCAGGGTCATGTACAGCATCCTAAGCGAGGCCCGGGACGCAGGCGTGCCGCGATGCGCTGCGGTTCAGTCGAGCGGAATGGTGATGGTCATGGCCGTGCCGGTGCCCGGAGCCGAGGTGATGTCCACGGTCCCGCCCACTTCATCGACCGCCTGCGAGATGGTCCTGAGTCCGTGGCCGTTGACGTGTCCCGCTGCAGGCGAAACCGATTCGAAGCCCGTGCCGTTGTCGGCGACCATGAGGCGGATGCCGTGGAATACGGCGGTAAGCCGGACAGTGACATCGGTGGCGTGCGCATGCCTGAACGTGTTGCTCAGCGCCTCCTGTGCGGACTGGTAAAGCACCGACGCGCAGCCGGACGAGATCTCGACGCCGTGGTGGGGAGTCTCCCAGTGCACGCAGGTACCCTCGCGGCGCAGGGGGACTGTGAGCCTGTCGATGCAGCCGGCGAGCCCCAGCCGGTAAAAGTCCAGCGGCTGGCGATCGGTGATGACACCGCCGACTTCGACGACTTCCTCGAGAGTTGCTGATTGGTTCATGGCGCCCCCCGCTTCCTGGCGGTCCTTGTTGCATGCTTTCCCTGGAAAATCACTCCTCAGGGCTGATGCTTAAGGGTGGCGCGGGCAGATCAGGCTCGCCGCAGGTTTACCCCGGGATGCAATCAAGTTTCCGCGAGGTCTTGCGCGCAGCTACTAGGCCATCCATGGCTGCATCGCCTGCTGTGGATACGTGACGGCGTCGGCCGCGTCCAGGACCTCCAGGGCAGTCATGTGTGCCGCCGCGGCTACTTCGCGGATCGGCTTGCCGTGGGTTACGGCCGCCGCCACTGCGTGCTGCAGGGTTGCAGCCGCGGGGTCGTGCTCTACTATTGCGGATTCCAGCGTCGCCACGGCCTCTTCCACCGCGCGCATATCTTCGTCCATCGGTACCCTCCTGTTCCTGCCCCATTGCAGTGACGCCCGCGGCTCGGGATCCGGCGCTGTTGCCAGGACGCGGTTTCCAAGACGAAGGGTCATGTTCCTAAAACAATAAGACAGACAGGTCTGTCTCTACTAGTACCAAGGTACACTGATTCTCTGATGAGTGCTCCTGATGCAACCGGGGATGCCTTGCTTCCTCTAGGAGTGCGTACCGGCCATAGTGAACCAGTGGACCGGATCCTGGCCACCGCCTACGAACTTTTTTCCCACCGCGGTGTCCGCGACGTCGGGATCAATGAGCTGATTGAACGGTCCGGCGTCGCCAAGTCCACGTTTTACCGCCACTTCCCCTCCAAGGACGCGCTGGTCCTGGCTTTTCTCGCACTCCGTGACCAGGTTTGGACCGTGGACCTGATTGTCTCCGAGGCGAGGCGCAGGGGGACCACCCCCGAAGGGCGCCTGCTGGCCATCTTTGACGTCTTCGGTGACTGGTTCCAGCGTGACGATTTTGAGGCGTGCACCTTCATCAACGTCCTCCTGGAGATGGGCCCGGATCATCCGCTTGGCGAGGCCAGCATCGGTTACCTCGCCAGAATCCGCGGGCACATCCAGGCGCTCGCCGAGGAGGCGGGACTCGAACGCCCTGACGAATTCGCGCGCTCCTGGCACATCCTGATGAAGGGCTCCATCATCTCCGCAACGGAAGGCGACTTCCTCGCTTCCAAGCGGGCGCAGCAGATGGCAGGCTGGCTGATCGGGCACCACCGGAGCTGACACTGCCGGAGGCCGGCCGCCGCCAGGCCCTCTTCAGCGGCCGGTCCACATCAGTCGCGCCGCAGCAGGTTCCGCAGTGGGGCCGGGAGCCACCTCGACTTCGATCCTTCACCCGAGTCCCCGCTGCCTTGCGCGGGCCGGTCCGCCGCCCCAGCCGCGAAGTAGTCTGCGCCCGCCGGGAGGAAGCCGCCCGCCGGAAGACTGTCTCCGTCCGCCGTCAGGCTGTCGCCGCCCGCGGCCGGCGGAAGGCAGGCGTTCTCGCTCAGGTGGCACAGCAGCGCCTGCTCGGGGGACCCCGGATGCAGGGCCAGGTGCTGCAGCAGTCGGTGCCTGGCTTCCGATTCCACATCCGTGGTGGCGAGGATGTCCAGGATGAGTTCGATGACCTGGGCGCGCATCACCGTCTTGTCGATCGACCTCAGCGATTCGCTGCAGAACTCCTCCAACTCATTCGCTGCATCCTCGGGGTATCTCCCACGTTCGGAGGGGACGTTGAGCCGATTGGGCTCGCCAGGGGTGGCAGTGTTAGCGTCCATCAGGACCTCCGTGAATGGTCTCGTTTCCCGCCGTGAATTCTGCACTGGCTGATGTGGAGACCTCCGCCACCACTATGCCTGGTTCCTTAAGAGGCGTGGGCTCCGCAACCGCCTGGTTCCAGACGTTGAGTGCTGCGAAAGCAACCACCGGAATGCACAGCAGTAACAGCGTCTTCACCGGGGGCTCCTCCTTTGGCTGCCTGATCCCTTGCATGGTGCCAATGTGCGGCATGCCTCCTGTGAAAAGCTCGGTGCCCGCACCCCTCGATAGCAGGTTCCGTGCGGATTCTGGGGGGTCCGGGCGGCGAAAACGTGCGCATTGGCGCACGGCCTGGAGCTGCAGCCGGAAACTTCCCGGGTTTTCCCAAGGAAATCTCAGGATCGGTGCCAGATCGGTGTCCTGCTGGCGGGGCCGGAGGCTGCATGGGCAGCGGTTGGCACGCGCCCCTACTGCGCCTTAACAAGCGCTCCGCAGGAGCGTAGCTTTGTGGTGTTGGGACCCGTTCCGGTCCTCCGCATCCTGCATTGGGGCCGGAAGCTGACAGGAGGTAAGAGCGATGACCAACATATTCAGGCGGGGCGGCGTGGATATCCCGGAACCCTTCCGCCGTTTCCTGGAGGGGGATATGGACGCGTGGCTCCGGGTGGAGGAATACCGGGAAGCCGGTTCCTTGGTGGTAAAGGCCGAAGCACCGGGCATCGATCCTGACAATGACGTCGACATCACCCTCGCCGGCAGCCAGCTGCAGATCACAGTCCGCCGTGAAGAAAAATCGGAGCACAAGGACAAGGAAGGGTACCGCTCGGAATTCCGCTTCGGCACGTTTTCGCGAATGGTAAGCCTTCCCGGCCCGGTGAACCAGGAGGACATCCGCGCCTCGTACACCGACGGCGTTCTGGAAGTTCGAGTTCCGCTGTCCGAGGAGCCCGCTGCCGGAGCCAGGAAGGTCCGCGTCTCCAGGGGTGCGGGAACTGGCGGTACCGGAACCGGGGGTTCACGGGACATGGGGCAGGAACCCGAAGGCCAGAGTTTCGGTGGCCCCTAGGCTGGCTTAGCCCTGGTAGTGGGTCTTCGCCGGGCCCTGGCCCAGCGAGTCAACGATCGACGTCGCAACGCTGTGCAGCTTGATGTTGCGGGTGCTCGACGCTGCTTTGAGCAGCTCGAAGGCTTCCTCCTGGCTGCACCTGTTCTGCGCCATGATCACGCCGACGGCGACGTCGATTACCGTCCTGGTTTCCAGCGTGGCCTTGAGGTTGGCCGCGGCGTCGCTGTAATGGGCGAAGCGGACGGCCAGCCGGAGGGCCATTGAGGTCTGGCTGACGAAGTCCTGCGCCAGTTCAAGGACCCGGCCCTCGAAGCGGCCCTTTCGGTGCGAGTAAAGGTTCAAGGCGGCCCGGGTCTCGCCCTCGAGCACGAACGGGATGGCGAGGATGGAGCGGACGCCGTACCCCACGACCTTCTCGGCGTAGCTCTTCCAGCGGTCGTGGTTTTCCAGGTCCGTGATATGGATCGTGACCTGCTCGCGCGATGCCGTCATGCAGGGGCCGTCGCCGAAGTCGTACTGGATCTCGTCCATGGCCTGCGCCTCGGGGCTGCTGCTTGCTACGGTTGCTGCCTTGCGGTGCCGCAGCAGGGTCACGCCGCAGAGGACCTCGTCGCCCGGTTCGGAGAGGCTGCGTGCGGAGATCCGGGCAAGTTCATGGAGGAATTCGCCCACGTCGGAGCTGCTGAGCACAAGCTCGTTGAGGTGCTCCGTGATTGAGGTTTCAGGTTTTGCGGTGGACTCGCTGGCCACGATTTTTCGGTACCGTTTCGCTCAGGTCAAGACGAACCGGCGGGCGTGCAGTGCAGGGGACCCCGTGGCCGGGGCGGTAGCAGCAAGCAAGGTGCCGGATCGAACAACAATCCAACGGCCTTCTGCTAAACCGTACCGAGAAAATATACACCAGTTCTTCATGAGCCATGGCAGCGGTTACAGCCGCGGGCCCTAGGCTGGGGGAAGGTGCCGGGCGGCGATAGCCGCTGCGGCCATCGGAGCACGGCCGCCCGGACCAGGGCCGGCCAGCGAACAGGAGGAGGCCGCGGTGAGAATTGCCGTAACGGGAGGCAGCGGAAAACTTGGACGGAACGTGGTCCGCAGGCTTGTGGGGGACGGCCATTCGGTCCTCAACCTGGACCGGACGGGGAGCCGGAGTCCACAGTTCGCCGCCGTGGACCTGCGGAACTACGGGCAGGTCGTTGACGTCATCATGGGTTTGGACGACCGGCACCAGGGCTTCGACGCGATAGTCCATCTGGGCGCCATTCCGGCACCCGGCCTGGTGCCGGACGCCGCCACCTTCGAAAACAACATGCTGTCCACCTACAACGTGTTCCAGGCGGCCCGCAGGGCCGGGATCAAGAAAATCGTGTACGCCTCCAGTGAGACGGTGCTGGGACTGCCGTTCGACGTCGACCCTCCCTACATCCCCGTGGACGAGGAGTATCCGGCCCGGCCGGAAAGCACCTACTCGCTGGTGAAGCACCTGGAGGAGCAGATGGCCGTCCAGATGACGCGGTGGGACCCGGCGCTGAGCATCGTTGGCCTCCGGTTCTCCAACGTCATGGATCCGGAGGACTACGAGGAGTTTCCGTCCTTTGACCGGGACGCGGCCCTGCGCAAGTGGAACCTCTGGGGCTACATCGATGCGCGCGACGGCGCGCAGGCGGTGGCACGCGCGCTGGAATACCGCACACCGGGGTTCGAGGCGTTCATCATCGCCAACGAGGACACCGTCATGAGCCGCTCCACCGCCAGCCTGGCAGCGGAGGTGTTCCCGCAGGTGAAGGTGACAAAGGAGCTCGGCGAGCATGAAACCCTGCTGTCCATCGACAAGGCCAAGCGGCTCCTTGGCTACGCGCCCGAGCACAGCTGGCGGAACTACCACTCGACCCGCACCACGCCCACCGAGGACTGACCACCCACAGCTGTCCCGTGGGAAGCGGGGAACTAGGCGCGGGGCTGGAGGCCGGGCACGCCGTCGTCGATCCGGAAGGACGCCTTGGTGCTGACCGCTGCGCCCGGGGTGTTGACGTAGTCCAGCACCCGGAAATCTGCCGTCAGGGAATCCTTCGCGATGGTGGTCCGGACATAGCCGCGCTGGTCGTTGAAGAACTTCAGGTGGTCGTTCCAGGCCATGGTGGGGTCCGAGACGGAGCCCGTGCCGTTGCCTGTGGAGGTGACGGATGTGCACACCAGTTCCGAGCCCACCACCGGCGCGTCCGGATCCTTGTAGTCGACCTTGACGTCGTTGGCCCAGTTGCGGTGGACGTCGCCGGTGAGGACGACGGCGTTGCGCACCTTGGCGTCCACCCAACCCTGGGTGATGCGGCGGCGGGAGGAAGCGTAGCCGTCCCAGCCGTCCATGGACACGTCCTCGATGTCGGCGGCCTGGTTGCGGTCCCGCTCGGCGAAGAACACCTGCTGCCCCAGGAGGTCCCAGCGCGCCTTGGACTTCCGGAAACCGTTCACCAGCCACTGCTCCTGATCGGCCCCGGTGATGGTCCGGTTCTCCGCCAGACGCTCCTGGACGTTCTTGCGCCAGCCGTCCCCCGCCAACTGGTCGTCGCGGTACTGGCGGGTGTCCATCATGTGGAAGCTGGCAAGCTGGCCCCACTGAACCGTGCGGTAGATCTTCATGTCTGCGCCGGCGGGCATGGACGGTGCGCGCAGCGGCATGTTCTCGTAGTACGCCTGGAACGCGGCGGCCCGGCGCTTCCTGAAGTTGGCCGCAGTGTTGTTCAGCTGGGCCGGGTCCGCGTTTTCCGGGACCTCGTCCGCCCAGTTGTTATCCACCTCGTGGTCATCCCAGACCACCAGCCACGGCGCCGCGGCATGCGCAGCCTGGAGGTCGGCGTCGGCCTTGTACTGGGCGTGGCGCTGGCGGTAGTTCTCCAGCGTCACCGTCTCCGGGCCCTCGTGGTCGCGGACGTTCCCGCCGCCGGTCACGTAGGAGCCCTTCTTGTACTCGTACTGGTAGTCGCCGAGGTGCAGCACCAGATCCGGCTGGTCCTCGGCGAGGCGGCGGTAGGCCGTGAAGAAACCGTGCTCGTACTGGGCGCAGCTGGCGAAGGACATGGACAGGGCCGCCGGCGTTTCGTACCAGGCCGGGCTGGTCAGTGTGCGGCCAATAGGACTGATGTGGCGGCCGGCGCGGAACCGGTAGAAGTACTCGCGCCCGGGCTGCAGGCCGCGCACTTCCGCGTGGACCGAGTGGGCGCTTTCCGGCAGGGCCTGCTCCACGCCGCGCTGGACGACCTTCCGCATCGCAGGGTCCTCGGCAACCTCCCAGGCCACGGCGACAACGCGGGAGGGCATGCCGCCCAGTCCGTCTTCTGCGAGCGGGTTGAGCGCGAGCCGGGTCCAGAGCACGAAGCCATCGGGCCAGGGGTCGCCGGACGCGACGCCCAGGGTGAAGGGATCTGTGGGGAGGCTCGCTTCTGCGTTCCGGGGATCGGCGACGGCGGTGCCGGGCAGGGCGATGACGAGGCCTGCACCGAGGCTGCTGGTGATGAGTGTTCTGCGAGTGATGTCCATGGCCCCGAACCTAACGGGGCCGCTTGGACGGGCGAGGACGCGCGCGTGAATCGCGAGTGAACGGAAACGCGCCGTCCGGGTAAGCGGGCAGCTGCTGCACCCGGAAGGCCGCTGCCAGTTGGAAGGCGCCCTTACTAGGAAAGCTGCCTACTTGGAAGGCTGCCTACTTGGAAGGCTGCGGCACTTCGCAGGTCAGCTTGGGGTTGGCGCCCATGTAGTTCAGCGGCCCCGCGGCTATGGTGATCGCCACGGTTCCGGCCTCCGTGCACGAGTTCGGGGAGCCGCCAAAGTAGCCCCGCTGAAACGCGGCAAATACGCCGATGATGAGCCAGATGACCACAAGTAGTCCGATGATCCTCACGGCAGCCTCCGTAGCCCCGTTGCCACTTGAATGTGGAACTAATTATCCACCGCGCCTGTCATTCACGACAGGGCTACCGGAACTGGCCTCGCGGTTCTGCATGCGGCTCGGGGGCGCAGCCGGGTCAGCTGGGTTCGGTGGTGTCCACCGGTGTTTCCTCGACGTCCGGCGTGTCCTCCGCCGTGGCAATCTGGTCGCTGCCGGGCGCTCCGGTCCGCGTGCTGTCCGTGCCTTCTTCCGGCTCAAAAGTATTCGGCTCGCCGGCGCCCACCGCGACGCCGCTACCGGAGTCCGGGACGCCATCCCCCTGGGTCTGCGGTGAAGTTCCGCTGTTCTGGTCTTCCTGGCCGTTTCCTTCAGTGCTCATGTCGTCTCCTGAGACCTCGTGGGGCTGGAAGTTTTACCGTAACAGCGGGGAAGGACATCCGTAAGGGGGCTTAGGATTTCACTTCTAAGGCAGTTTTCCCCGGCGCACACAGGCGGTCTTTCAGGTGGCAGAAGAATCAGCGGACAAGCAGGGGTGGTGGCGCGTCTTCCACGACAAGTTTGTGGTTGAAGAACGCTACATGGAACCTGGTGCGCGGAAGGCGCTCTACGTGACGGCGGTCGTCCTTGCGGTTGTGGGGGCAGTCGTCTTCTTCTTCGCTCTCGCAGGCGTCCAGGATCATGACGGGCTGGCCAGCGCTGATGACGAGTCCTGGAGGTGGCTCCTGACGACGCGCTCGCAGGTCCTGACCGTGGTGATGATTGTCCTGGCTGTCATCTTCGGGCCCGTGGCGCTGCCCATCATCGTCCTCGTTGTCACGGTGGCATGGGGCATCCTGGCGAAGCATGCGTGGCGGCCGATTCTGCTGGCGGCGGCAATGCTCACCGGCGTGGGGCTGGCGCAGCTCATCGGCCGGTCGGTCGACAGACAACGCCCTCCCGTGGACCAGATGCTGTTCGGCGCAGACCACACCTTTTCTTTCCCGTCGGGCCACGTTTTGGGGGCCTCTGACTTCCTGCTGATTACGGCATTCCTGGTCTTTTCCCGCCACCGGAAACCAAAAACAACAGTGGTCGGTTTTGTCTGTGCCATCATCGGAGTAATCCTGGCGTCCGTCAGCCGGCTGTACCTGGGCTATCACTGGGTGAGCGACGCCGTCGCTTCCGTGGCACTCTCGCTGGTGGTGCTCGGTGCCGTGATAGCCGTCGACACCTGGCGCACCGCCCGGGTGCCGGGCGAGGAAGTTACGGGCGAGCTTTCCAAGGCCGACGCCCCGGACTGAAAGCATGGCCACTGAAGCGGATGTCCGCAGGATCTGCCTTGCACTGCCGGGCGTGACCGAGCGCGTCAGCTGGAACCAGCCAGCCTGGTTCGCTAAAACCCTGATGGCCCGCATCTGGGAAAGGGACGTGCTCACGGTCAAAACCGAGGAGCGCGAGGCTCTGGCCGGCACGGATCCGGAGACATATTTCTGGACCCCGCACCATGAGCGTTCACCGCAGCTGGTCCTCGTCCGGCTTTCAAGGGTCGACGGCGGCCTGCTCGCCGAACTGCTCGAGGAGTCCTTCCGGCTTGCCGGCGGCCGGCTGTAGCCTGCAGGGATCAATCGCCCTCGTCCGGGCGGGCGCTTCGGGCCCGGGCAAGCTTCAGCTGCCGCCGGAGACGGGCGTTGTCCATTTCCAGTTCCAGCACCTTCGCCACGCCCGCCAGGTTGAGCCCTTCGTCCAGGAGTTCTCCGATGCGGCGCAGGACGGCCAGGTCCGATTCGCTGTATTGGCGGGTGCCGCCGTCGGTCCTTTCCGGGGTCAGCAGGCCGCGGCGCTCATAGAGCCGGATGTTTTGCTGGCCTGTTCCCACGAGCTCCGCCACCACCGAAATGGCGTACAGCCCGCGCCCAGTGCTGTCCCGGTTGGCCATGTGATTCCCCGTCCAAATTTTCCTGATTTTCCCCTTGCCCAAGTTTGTCACCAGTGCTATAAAAAATCTATATCCACCACCATAGATAACGGTGATGGGTAGCCATAGAACCTACATGCTGAAGGGAGTGGGAAATGATGCTAATCCGTACCGACCCGTTCCGTGAGCTGGACCGTCTCACCCAGCAGGTCTTCGGAACAGCAGCCCGTCCGGCGGCCATGCCGATGGATGCCTGGCAGGAAGACGGGGAATTTGTGGTGGCCTTTGACCTGCCAGGGATTTCGCCGGACGCCGTGGACCTGAACGTTGAAAGGAACGTCCTCACTGTCCGGGCGGAGCGCCGGGATGCCACCCAGCCTAACGTCGAACTGGTGGTTTCCGAGCGGCCACGCGGCGTCTTCAGCCGGCAGCTCATTCTCGGGGACACGCTGGACGCGGACAACATCAAGGCCAGCTACGACTACGGAGTGCTGACTCTCCGGATCCCGGTCGCCGAGCAGGCAAAGCCACGGAAGATCGAGATCGAAAGCAAGGGACAGCTGCAGCAGATCGAGACGTAGCCGGCCGCCACGCTGGCGGGGCGGCCTTCACCTACCCGAAGGCCGCCCCGGCCACGGCTATAGGAACAACCACCTGAACAGGCTTCAGTGATGACCACACCCGCACCGGACTACTATGCGGTGCTGCAGATTCCGCACCGCGCGTCGCAGCAGGAAGTCGCCCGTGCCTACCGCGCGCTGCTGCGCCGCCACCATCCGGATCTCGCCAACGGCGACGCGGTACCAGCCGAGCTGCAGCTCGTCATGCAGGCCTTCTCCGTGCTTCGGGACCCGAAGCGCCGGGCGGCCTACGACCGCCAGATCCTTCGTGCCGGGGCTCCCGACCCATCAACCAGCCAGCCACACAGTATTCCGGTCCATGTAGTCCGGCACCGTGAACCGCCGCTGCGCGTCACCCGCGTCAGATGGGAGAGCGGACCCTGGGCCTGAACCGACCCGAGCGTCAGAGGAGAACCACAGCCATGAGCGATTGGCGCCGCTACGACTCTCACCTGATCCCGGCCTTCCATGAGCGCTTCGAGCAGCGCTGGGGCAAGGGCACAGCGCCGTTCCTGGATCCCGAGGCCCATGAGGAGCCACTTCCCCGCGCACAGTGGATCAATCCCACAACCGGTGCCGCCCTGGCCGTGGTGCCCATCTGGTCCGACGACGACCGCCAGCACCGTACGTTCGGAGTGTTCTACCTGCCGCCGGCCGGGGACATTTGGGTGCTTCGCCCTGGCCTCACACAGTTCCTTGAGCCTGGCGAGGCCGGCTCCGAGAACCTGGTGGGCTTGCGGAATGACGCCTTCCGCAAGGCCGTGTCCCACGCCAACGAATTCCTCTTTGGGCCGCCGCCGCTGGTGGACTGATCCGCAACGGGACTAACCCGGCCCGGCGAAACCAACGCTGCCAAAATCAGGCCCTGGAAAATCAGGCCCTGGGAAGAAGCCCGGCCGGGGTGAACCCGGCCCGCCAATTCCCGGGCCAGTGAAGCCTGGAACAGCGAAGCCGCCCTGCCCGTCCCCGCCGCCGGCGGGGCCGCTGCCCAGCAGGCTCCTGGTGAGGGTCTCGCCGTCGGCCATCAGTTCTTCCACCGCCCCGAGCAGGTGGTTGTCTGCCACGGGTGCGGCGTGCAGTGCGGCACGCACGACGGCACGGCGGACCAGCTCGCGTGCGAACGAGGCCGTTGTTCCTTCGGTGCGGGCGGCAGCGTCCCGGACAGCCTCCGGACTGAACGGAATGCCGCGCGCGTACAGCGTCACCAGCCTTACGCGCTCGTCCGCTGCCGGCAGCGGAATATCCACGGCGAGGTCCACGCGGCCGGGGCGCTGGGCAAGGGCGCGTTCGAGCATGTCCACGCGGTTGGTGGTGAGGACGAATGCGACGTCGGCGTCGTGGTCCAGGCCGTCCATGGCGTCCAGCACCTCGAACAGCAGCGGCTGCGGCCCGTGCCCGAAGCTCCGGTCCTCGGCGATCAGGTCGCAGTCCTCAAGCACAACGATTGAAGGCTGGAGGGCCCGGGCCATAGCGGCCGCCTCGGAGATCCTGGCCAGGGATCCTCCGGACAGCAGGATCGCGGTGATGCCGGCACTCTGGCTCAGCAGGTACCGCACCGTGTGGGTCTTGCCGGTCCCCGGTTTCCCGTAGAGCAGGATGCCACGCTTGAGGTGCTGGCCGTACTCGTTCAGCGACTCCCGGTGCGCGGCGATGCCGAGGGCGTGATCAGCGACTTTCTGGAGCAGCCCCTGGGGCAGGATGACGTCGGAGGCGGTGAGTTCCGGCCGGGCGTGGAACGTCACGCCTCCGGTGCTGGGCCCGTACTCTCCCATGACCAGGGAAATGACCTGGCCCTTCAGGACGCTGCCGCGCTGCATGCGCCGGCGGAACTCGGCCAGGAAGTCCGCGGCGTTCTTGGCGTCGGCAGCCAGAACCTCCAGGCACGCAGTCTGCCGCCCGTACCGTGGAGCCGCGTCCCGCTGCAGGACAGCAACAGGGCTGCCCGCATGCCTGAACAGCCACAGGCCCAGCGCCACGGCCTGCCGCTGTTCATCAGGCCCCACAGCCAGATTGATGTAATCGGGCTGCGACAACGGAAACTGCGGGAAGAACTGCGACTGCTGCAGCATGTCGCTCAGGGACTGGTGGTGGCGCTGGTCACCGCCGCCGATGCCCACCAGCCGGAACTCCGCGTCCTCGGCGGCGAGCTCGGCCATCAGGATGTCTGCGTCCATGAACCGGTGCGCCGGCACCTCCTCCACCACCACAGCAAGTGATTCGGCCGGCATCGCCAGATGTTCGGTGATTGTTGTCAGCAACTGCCGCCCGGCCTTTACGCGGTGCTGCCCGGACTGGGCGATCTGCACCAGCTGCGCGAAATCATCGATGAACTTCCCCAATTTTTCATCCATGCCGCAGACCCTACCAGCGCCGGTCAAGGTCCCCTCGTCAGCGGCCCCGCCCTGTGCCATTCTGGGAGGTACCGCAGTCCAGGGGTGCCACAGTCCATCGGTACCGCAGTCGTCTTGAGCTGTTGAAGGACCGGAGCCGTCGAAGGAGAAGGCCATGTTTGCGCCCAAGGGTTCGTTTTCCAGCTTTAGCGTCAACGATGTGGCCCGCGCCCGGGAGTTCTATGGGCAGACGCTCGGCCTGGCCGTCTCCGACGGCGCGATGGGGACGCTGGAGCTGTCCATGCCGGAAGGCCACAGGATTTTTGTCTACCCCAAGGACAACCATGAACCGGCCACCTTCACCGTCCTCAACCTGGTGGTGGACGACGTCGAAGCGGCGGTTGACGAGCTCAACGCGGCCGGCGTCCAGACCAAGATTTACGACGATCCCGGCCTCCCCACGGACGAAAAGGGAATAGCCCGGGGGATGGGCCCGGATATCGCATGGTTCAAGGACCCGGCCGGGAACGTGATTTCTGTGATCAATCCGGGCAGCGCGGCGCCCTGAGCGGTAGACTCCGGCAATCTGAAGTTTTGGCCCACCGGCCTTTCACAACGTCACAGAGGTCCAGCGATGCATCCTTCCGCCAAAGAACTGGCAGCCATGGTTCCGGCCGATTTCACCCTGGGGGTGGCGACAGCCGCCTTCCAGATTGAAGGGGCGCTCGATGAGGACGGCCGCGGACCCGCGGGCTGGGACGTCTTTGCCGCCAAACCCGGGAACATCGTGGACGGGCACAGCCCCGCCGTGGCGTGCGACCACTACCACCGCATGCCGCAGGACGTGGCCCTGATGAAGGAGCTGGGCGTCGACTCCTACCGGTTCTCCCTGGCATGGCCGCGGATCCAGCCGGACGGGCGTGGAGCGGTGAACCGGGCCGGCCTGGACTTCTACGACCGGCTGCTGGACGAGCTGCTGGCCAACGGAATTTCGCCGATGGTCACGCTCTACCACTGGGACACTCCGCTGGCTCTCGATGAGGACGGCGGCTGGCTCAACCGGGACACCGCCTACCGGCTGGGGGAGTTTGCCGCCATCGCCGCGGCCGCCTACGGGGACCGGGTGGCGCGCTGGGTGACCATCAATGAACCCGCCACCGTGACCACCAACGGTTATGCCCTGGGCCTGCACTCCCCGGGAAAGGCTGACTTCGCCAACGGCCTGCCCACCGTGCACCATCAGCTGCTGGGCCACGGCCTGGCCCTGCAGGCCCTTCGGGCCGCCAGGGTGCCCGGAGAAATCGGCATGACCAACGTGTACTCACCCGTGGTGCCCAACTCCGGCAACCCCCTTGACTGGATGAGTGCCGGAGCGATGGACATGGCGCAGAACCGGCTCTATGCGGACCCCGTGCTTACCGGGAAGTATCCGGACCTGATCCGCCTCGGGAAGTTCTTCTCGTCCTTCGACCATCCGGACGAGGACATGGCCGTCATTTCCCAGCCGCTGGATTTCTACGGCATGAACTACTACATGCCCACCCGGGTGGCGGCGGGCGGGGGCGACAGCCCCGTTCCGGCGGCGATGGCGGAGGCGATGGGAGATGACCTCAAGGACGCCACGCCCGGTGCTCCGCTCCACATCGAACCGTGGCCGGACACGGAAACCACTGCCTACGGCTGGCCGGTGAAGCCCGAGTACATGGCCGTGGCGCTCAAGGAAATGGCTGAACGGTACCCAAACCTTCCGCCCGTGATTATCACCGAGGGCGGGGCCAGCTTCGAGGACATCAGGGTCCTCGACAAGTCCACGAACCGGACCTTCATCCCCGACGAGCGGCGGGTCCGCTACCTCTCCGATCACCTCGGCACCGCCCTCCGAGCCACGGCCCCCGGCGGCGAGGCCGAGGCGATCGACCTGCGCGGCTATTACGTCTGGTCCTTCATGGACAACTTCGAATGGTCCGGCGGGTACAAGCAGCCGTTCGGACTGGTGCATGTGGATTTCGAGACGCAGGTGCGCACGCCGAAGGCCTCGTTCTATTGGTTCCAGGAGCTCCAGGAGGAACGGAAGCTGGCCGCGTCCGCGGATGCTGCCGTCGCGGCTGCGGCTGCAGAACCGGACGGAGCCATGGCTGATGGAATGCTGACCGATGCAGGGATGTCCGACGGCGGAACGCCCGACGGCGGGCCGGTCACCTAAGCAGGCCGGGCACCTAGAGCAGTTCGAGGTTCCGTAGCTGGCGGGCTATGCCCGCGCCGTCCGGGGAGTAGATCCATGGCACTGTCGAGGCGCTGTGGTCCCCGTCTTCAGAGTGCCCGCCGGCGAAGACGGCCTCGCTCACGGACAGTTGCCGGATGGCGATGGCTGCCACCTTGTCCGCGTTGTGCTGAGTGAACTGCGAGTAGATCTGCTCGTCATGCTGGCCGTTGTCGCCAATGAGCAGCCAGCGCATGTGCGGGAACTCCGCCGCCAGCCGCTCAAGGTTGCGGCGCTTGTGCTCCTGGCCGCTGCGGAACCAGCGGTCCTGGGTCAGTCCCCAGTCTGTCAGCAGCAGCGGGCCGGCGGGATACATGTTCCGGGTCAGGAACCGTGCGAGCGTGGGCGCCGCGTTCCATGGCCCCGTTGAGAGATAGATGACCGGCGCGTCCGGATGCTCAACGGTGAGCCGGTCCAGCAGCACGGCCATGCCGGGGGTGGCCATCCTGGCCCGCTCGCTCAGGACGAAGGTGTTCCAGAGCGCCAGGAAGGGCCGGGGGAGTGCCGTGACCATGACGGTGTCGTCGATGTCGGAGACAATGCCGAACTGGGTACCGGGGGCAATGACAAAGATGCTTGCTTCCGCCGGCTCGGCGCCCGCGGAACGCAGTACGGCGGTGTGCCAGCCGGGCGCCAGGGACACCGGAATATCGATGTCCACCAGGCCGCCGCGGTCCGCCTTGACCTTTGTGACTGTTCCGCCGATCTCAATCTCCACGTCCGAGCCGGGAATGGGAACGCTGGTGAACGCTCGCCAGCCGCGCACATTCTCGGTGCCGTTCCGGGCGGCATGGTCGGCGCGGCTGCCGGGCACGGGCTTGCTGGCCAGCACCACCCTGCCCAGGACCCGGACCCACTCGGTGGAACCATAGCCCTGATACGCGACGGTCTTGGGTTCGAACTTCCAGCGCCGGGCGGTCTTCAGGCGCGCCGTATTGATCGCATCCGAGAGCCAATGGGCCAGGCGGAAGACGCGCGTTCCTGACAAACTCGTCCCTGCCAACGGTGATTCCTGTGACGCCATGTACATGCCTTCACTCTGCCACAGGGCAGGGGCCCATGGGTTGCCGTCCCGTTCTCTGTTACTCCCAGCCGTCTCCCAACATGCCGCGCAGGGTGGCGGCGTTGCGCACGGCGTTGCCTCCGCCGTCGTTGTTGAAATACGCGAAGACGTCCCGTCCGGAGCCGCGCCACTCCCGGATCCTGTCAGCCCACCAGCCCAGTTCCTCGTCCGAGTAGGAGCCGCCGTACAGGTGCTGGTGGTCGGGCCCGTGCAGCCTGACGTAGACGAACGGGGCGGTCGCCTGCAGGTTGCAGGGCAGGTTGGCGCCGCTCATGATGGTGTACGCCGCCCCGTGCCGTTCCAGCAGCCCGTACACCTCCGGCTGCTCCCAGCTCGGATGGCGGAATTCCACGGCCACCCGGATCCACTCGGGCACGGCGCCGAGGAAATAGCCCAGGCGGGCGTCATCCCTCGCCATGCCCGGAGGCAGCTGGACCAGCAGCACGGCGCGCTTGTCGCCGAGTTCGTGCCAGCACCGCGAGATCCGTTCGATCCAGACTTCGGGACCGTACAGCTTCTTGCCGTGGGTGAGGCCGCGCGGGGCTTTGACGGACAGGGAAAACCCGTCCGGCAACCTGGTCCGCCAGCCGGCGAACGTGGTGTCCCGCGGCCAGCGGTAGAAGCTGGCGTTCAGCTCCACTGTGCTGAACCGTGCCACATAATGCTGCAGCCGGTCCCGGGTGGGAAGCCCCGGCGGATACAGCACATTCTCCCAGTGGTCGTAGCTCCAGCCGGACGTTCCGATGTGGATGTTCATCCGTGGGAACTCAGTCGAAGTGGGTGGCTAGGGGGCCGCCGCCGGCGGACTCCACGATGGCAGCAGCGACGTCGCGCAGCTTCAGGTTGCGCGTGCTGGACGCCGACTTGATGAGGTTGATGGCGTCCTCCTGGCTGCAGCGGTTCTGCGCAATGATGATGCCGACGGCCGTGTCAATCATGGTTCGCGATTCCATCGCCTTCCTCAGGTTGGCCGCGTTGTCGGTGCGCTGGGCGAGCAGGACCGCGAGCCTGAGGCCCTTGGAGGCCTGCCGCACGTAGTTGACTGCCCTCTCCACGGCGGAGGCGTCAAAGGCGTTCGGCTTCTCGGAGTACAGGTTGAGGCCCGCGCGCGCATCGGCCCCGGGCAGCTCGAAGGGGACCGCCAAAACCGAACGGATGCCGTTCTTCAGCACGGTGTCGTTGTAATCCGGAAACTCTGAATCGAGCTCGAAGTCCGGTACGTGGACCAGGACGCCCTCCCGGCAGGAGCGCAGGCAGGGGCCGTCGCCAAACTGGTACTGGATCTCGTCCACCGCCTGGGCGTGCTCGCTGCTGCTGGCCACGGTGGCCGCCGAACGGTGCCGCAGGAGGGTGATGCCGCAATAGACCTGGCCGCGCGGCCCCGACATGCTCTCCGCCGAGAACCGGGCCAGCTCGTCGAGGAAATCCTGGACATCCTGGGTGTCCAGCAACATGTCCTGGACGTGCCCCACCACGTCGGCTTCATTCACGCGACTATCCACTCAGGGCTCCAATTCCGCCCCGCAACCCGGCACAGCGCCGGGAAGACGAGGCAAGGTTGACTGGCAGGCTCCGGCGGCCGCTCCGCCTAACCTCAGGCTACACCCGGCCACCCCTCGTGCGGCGGGTCCGGCTGTGGCACTGTAAGGGCATGGTACGCATCGAGGATTATGCGGTGGTCGGGGACCTGCACACCGCGGCCCTGGTCAGCACTGAAGGTTCCATTGACTGGCTGTGCCTTCCTCGGTTCGATTCCCCCGCCTGCTTCAATGCGCTCCTGGACACCCCCGAAGCCGGCCGCTGGCTCCTCGCCCCGGCAGCCGGGGGCGGCTGCACGCGGCGCCGCTACCGCCGGCACACCCTCATCCTGGAAACCGAGTGGGAAACCGACGACGGCGCGGTCCGGGTTATTGACTTCATGCCGCCCCGTGACGAGGTCGCGGACATCGTGCGGATCGTGGTGGGGCTGCACGGACATGTCCGGATGAGAAGCGAGCTGGCCCTGCGCTTCGACTACGGCCACATCATGCCCTGGGTGCGCCGGGACAGCCACGGTCTCCATGCCATCGCCGGTCCTGATTCTGCCTACCTGGTGACCACTGCCCCGCTGCGGGGCGAACGCATGCACACCGTCAGCGACTTCACCGTGAAGGCCGGCGAACGGGTGCCGTTCGTGCTGACGTGGGCGCCCAGCCATGTGCGCCGGCCCCGTTCCGTGGATCCGGAAGAAGTGTTGGACTCCACCGAGCGTTTCTGGCAGGAGTGGGCAGACAAATGCAAGGTGGCCGGGCCGTACAAAGATGCGGTCCAGCGCTCGCTGATTACCCTCAAGGCCCTAACCTACGCACCCACCGGAGGGATCGTTGCGGCCGTGACCACGTCGCTGCCGGAGCAGTTGGGCGGGCCGCGGAACTGGGACTACCGGTACTGCTGGCTCCGCGATGCCACTCTGACGCTGCAGGCGCTGCTGGCCGCAGGCTACACCTCCGAGGCCGCGGCCTGGCGCGACTGGCTGCTGCGGGCCGTGGCAGGCGACCCGGCCGACCTGCAGATCATGTACGGGATCCACGGCGAACGCAGGCTGCCGGAAATGGAACTGCCTTGGCTGTCGGGCTATGAGAATTCGGCGCCGGTGAGGGTGGGCAACGCCGCGGCCGGCCAGTTGCAGCTGGATGTGTGGGGTGAAGTGCTGGACTGCCTAGCCCTGACCCGCAACTCGCTGCTAAAGCACACTGACGAAGCCTGGGACGTCCAGGTGGCGCTGATGGAATACCTCGAAGGCGCCTGGGACCAGCCGGACAACGGGCTGTGGGAGATGCGCGGTCCGCGCCGCCATTTCACCCACTCCAAGGTGATGGCATGGGTGGCGGCAGACCGGATGGTCAAGGGGGTCCGGGATTCCCGGCTTCCCGGTCCGGCGGACCGCTGGGAGGCACTCCGCGACACCATCCATGCCGAGGTCATGGCGAACGGTTTCGACCCCGGCCGGAACACCTTTACGCAGAGCTATGGCCGGCCCGAACTCGATGCCAGCCTGCTCCTGATTCCCCGCGTGGGTTTCCTTCCGCCCGACGATCCGCGGGTGCTCGGCACCATTGATGCGATTCAGCGTGAACTGACGGAGGACGGGTTCGTGCTCCGGTACCGGCCGGAAGCGAGCGACGACGGGCTGCCGGGGGCCGAGGGGGTGTTCCTCGCCTGTTCCTTCTGGCTCGTGGAGGCGCTGCTTGGAGCAGGCCGGCGCAGGGAGGCCACGGAATTGTTCGAGCGGCTGCTGTCGCTGCGCAACGACGTCGGCCTGCTGAGCGAGGAATGGGGTGTCCAGAGTGGTCGGCACTTGGGGAACACCCCCCAAGCGTTCAGCCACTTCGCGCTGGTGACCAGTGCGCTGGAACTGAACCAGCGCCGGCCCCGCCGAAGCGACAGGCCGCTCCCGTCCAAGGCCGGTACCGGATGACAGCTCTCATCTTTGGCGTTAGGTAAGTATACTTACTAAACACGTCACCGAAGGGTGAAGAAGGAGGAGAGCCAAATGGCTGGATATTTCGAGTTGGTGGACGCTCCCGACGGCGGTTACAGGATCCGGCTGCTGGATGGATCGGGGGCGCTGATGGCGGTATCCGTCACCTTTCCGACGAAACGAGCAGCAGTTGCCGGGGTTGCCCAGGCCAGGGAGATTGCCGGTACGGGGCTGATTCGTGACCGCTGCAAGGACGCAGTGAAGCGCCCGGCCCCTAAGCGTCATGGAAAGCCGGCAAGGCAGGCGATGAAGTCGACGGTGGGCATCGGTTATGGGTCGCCGAGGGCCGCGTCGCACCGGGTGCCCGGGTCTGACCGCGTCCCCGCGCCGATGCTGGCCGAGCACTGAGGTCGGCTGGAGTGTCGGAAAGTAAAGGGTCGCAGAATCAGTTGTCACCGGGGAAGCGCAGAGAGAAGGGGGTCCTGTTCGATGTTGACGGGACCCTGATCGACTCCGCCTATATCCACACCCTTGCCTGGTGGCAGGCGTTCCGCCAGTCGGGCTTCGATGTGCCCATGGCCCGGATCCACCGCTGTGTGGGGATGGGTGGGGCGCGCCTGGTTGACAGTCTGCTGCCGGACTCCCGGAACAAGGACGTGGACGAGACTATTCTGTCCGCCCATTCCGGGGTTTTCGGCACCTACTGGCCGTCACTCCGCCCCTTGGATGGGGCCCGCGACCTGCTGGCCAAGTGCAAGGAAAATGGACTGGCGGTGGCTCTGGCCTCTTCTGCGAGGGAACAGGATCTCGAAGCGCTTCGCTCGGCCCTGTCGGCGGATGACTTTATCGACGCCGCGACGAGCTCCAATGATGCGGAGAACAGCAAGCCCGAGCCGGACATCCTTGTGGCGGCGCTGGAGGCCGTGGGGCTTGACGCCTCCGGGGCCGTCTATGTGGGGGACGCGGTTTGGGATGTCATGGCGGCCAGCAAACTCGGTATCCCCACCATAGCCCTCACCTGCGGGGGCACCAGCGAAGCTGAGCTGCGGGAAGCGGGGGCCGTTGAGGTCTATGACGGTCCGCGGCAGCTCCTCGACAACCTGGACGGCAGCGCGATCGGCAGGTTGCTGGCCGGATAGGGCTTCGCGGTTTGAAGGGGCCGGGCTTGAGGGTCCCGGCTTGGAGGCCCAGATGCGGTCAGGCCCCGGCCGTGTCTGCCCCGGACTGGGTGTTCGTAGACTGGGTGTTCGTGGACTCGGTGTTCGTGAACGCGCCCCCCTCGGGCTCGTCGGCGTAGGTCCCCTTGTTCCACGACACCGCGACTGCCACGGAGCCGTCGTCGTTCCGGACCACCTCGGTGAGCACGTCCGAAACCGCCGCCCCCATGGCGAGGATCTTTGCTTGGTAGGTGCTCACCAGTTCCTCGAGGCTCGCCTCTGTCCATTCGCCTGGGCGCATGCGTGTGGAGATTTCCACCGGTTCGGGCTGGTACAGCGACATGACGGGCGCCTTTCCTTGGGGGCAAGAACAGTTCCTACGCTAGGAGCCTTCTCTGGCCGAAACAAGAGAAAAGGCAAGGATGCGTCCTTCCGCCTCCGCGGCCTCAGACAATTGATAAGCATACTGATCTTCACATTGTGACCGGAGCACGTTACGGTCGAAAGGACGCGACGTGCAGCTACAGGAAGGCATTTCATTGAAGGCACTGACTTGGCAAGGCAAGCGCTCGGTGAGCGTGAAGGAGGTACCGGACCCGGTCATCAAGGAGCCCACGGATGCGATCGTGAGAATCACGTCGTCCGCGATCTGCGGCTCGGATCTCCACCTGTACGAGGTGCTTGGCCCCTACATGCACAAGGACGATGTGCTGGGGCATGAACCCATGGGCATCGTGGAGGAAGTGGGGAGCGCCGTCACCAACCTGAAAAAGGGCGACCGCGTGGTCATACCCTTCAACATCTCCTGCGGCCACTGTTACATGTGCTCGCAGGGCCTGCAGTCGCAGTGCGAAACCAGCCAGGTCCGGGAAAAGAACTCCGGGGCCGCGCTGTTCGGGTTCTCGGAACTGTACGGCTCCGTGCCCGGCGGGCAGGCGGAGTACCTGCGGGTGCCATTCGCGGACTACGGCCCCGTCAAGGTGGGGCAGGAACTGCCGGACGAACGGTACCTGTTCCTCTCGGACATCCTTCCCACCGCCTGGCAGGGCGTGAAATACGCCGATGCTCCGGCCGGCGGCACCCTGGCGGTCTTCGGGCTGGGCCCAGTGGGGCAGTTCGCCTCCCGCATCGGCACCTACCTGGGCCAGCGCGTGATCGGCGTGGATCCGGTACCGGAACGCCGCGAGATGGCGGCGCGACACGGCGTCGAGGTCCTGGACTATGCGAAGGGCGTGGCTGACGAACTGCGCGAGATGACCGGCGGCAGGGGACCGGACGCGGTGGTGGACGCCGTCGGTATGGAGGCGCACGGCTCGCCGGTGGCAGCCTTCGCGCACCAGGCGCTGGGGCTCCTGCCCGACAAGGTGGCGCAGAAGGCCATGGAAACTGCCGGAGTGGACCGTCTCGCGGTGCTGCACACGGCCATTGACGCGGTCCGCCGCGGCGGCACGCTGTCCCTGAGCGGCGTGTACGGCGGCACGGCCAGCCCCATGCCGTTGCTGACCATGTTCGACAAGCAGATCCAGCTCCGCATGGGCCAGTGCAACGTCCGCCGGTGGACGGACGAGCTGCTCCCGCTGGTGGAGGACGACGCCGATCCGCTGGGCGTGATGGATCTGGTCACCCACACCGCGGGGCTGGCCGACGCGCCGGAGCTGTATGAGAAGTTCCAGAAGAAGGAGGACGGCTGCATCAAGGTGGTCCTCAAGCCCTGACCGGCAAGTGCGGCACCGGGATATAGACACCGGGCTTTAGCAGCGAGGTCCGGGACGGCGGCTGGCGGGTGACTCACCCGCCAGCCGCTTTCCGTTTCTCCTACTGCTCGCGCCACTCGTGGCCGGTGATGTGCGAGCCGGCCTGCGGCCCCATCTGGAGCATCCCGCCGTCGACCGCCCATGACGCCCCGGTGACGTAGCTCGACGCCGGAGAGGCAAGGAACGCGATGACCGCGGCCACCTCCCGGGCATCGCCGGGCCGCCCGAGGGGAACGCCGGGCCGGTCCTTGGTGCGGGGGTCTTCATCGGCTTGGCCCGTCATCGGCGTCGCGATTTCGCCGGGGGCCACCGAGTTGGCGGTGATGCCGTGGCTGGCCAGTTCCAGCGCAATGGTCTTGATCAGCCCGCCCAGCCCATGCTTGGACGCGTCGTAGGCCGACGAGCCCACCCGCGGCTGCGTCTCGTGGACGCTCGTGACGGCGATGATGCGGCCGCCCCGCCCGGCGTCGACCATCCGGCGGGCTGCCGCCTGGATGCAGAGGAAGGCGCCGTTGAGGTTAGTGTCCAGGGTCTTGGCCCAGGTCTCATAGTTCAGCTCGAGGAACTTGGTGCCGTCACCCGTGCCGGAGTTGTTGACAAACACGTCGACGCCGCCCAGGTCCTCTGCCAAGGCCTCGATGACGCCGGCGCACGCCAGGAGGTCGGTGGTGTCGAGCTGCCGGACCACCGCGTTCCGGCCCGCTGCACGGACCTCCTCCGCCGTCCGCTCGGCACCGTCCCGGTCCGAGTGCCAGGTGACACCGACGTCCAGTCCCGCCTCGGCCAGGGCCACCGCGGTGGCGCGGCCGATCCCGGAGTCGCTGCCGGTGACGATGGCCGTGCGGGGCGAGAAGTCGGGCGAGAAATTCATGGTGCGTCCTTCCGTGTGGTCCCTTTTGAGGGGTCAGGCCGCCGCATCGACGACGCAGAAGCGGTTTCCGTCCGGGTCTTCCAGCACGATGAAGTCCGGGTCATCCGGATACGAGTCCCAAGCCACCCTGGCTGCCCCGAGCTCGACGAGCCGCTCCACCTCCGCTGCCTGGTCGTCGGCATAGAGGTCCAGGTGAAGGCGCGGATGGGACTGCACCGGAGTCTCGCTGAGCATGAGGGCGAGCCGGGCGCCGTCGCCCTTTTGCGGGACGAGCACCACCCACGTTTCGTCGCCGTCCTCCCGGGGGATGTAGCCGAGGGCGTCACACCAAAAGGCGGTGGCGCGGGCGACGTCGTCGACGCCGAGGACAGTCGTTCCGATCGTCAGCATGCCCCCATGCTTCCGTGCGTGCAGTTGTGACGCAAGGGGTTTCGGGCGGGCTGACGTGCACGCGGGAATCGAAATCGCCGGAGACACGCGAAACCGCCGGAAGCTTCCAGCGTGCTGGCAGTCTTCCGGCGGTCTCGGCGATGTGGGATTGGGGCGACGTGGGATTGGACTAGGTCAGGCGGACCTGGCGGTTCATGTCCTTGTAGAGCAGGTAGCGGAATTCGCCTGGGCCGCCGGCATAGCAGGCCTGCGGGCAGAAGGCGCGCAGCCACATGAAGTCGCCGGCCTCCACCTCCACCCAGTCGTTGTTCAGCAGGTACATGGCCTTGCCCTCCAGGACGTACAGGCCGTGTTCCATGACATGGGTTTCCGGGAAGGGAATCACGCCGCCCGGCTGGAACGTCACGATGTTCACCTGCATATCGTGGGCCAAATCGCTGGAGTCCGTGAAGCGGGTGGTCTTCCAGACGTCATTGGTGTCCGGCATCGACGTCGGCTCCACATCCTTCTCGTTGGTCACGAAGGACTTGGCTTCATAACCCTCAAGCCGTTCGTAGGCCTTGCGGATCCAGTGAAAGGACACGACGTCGTCGGAGACATTCTCCAGGCCCCACTCCGAACCGGCGGCTAGGTAGGCGTAGCCGCCCTCCTCAAGCTGGTGCAGTTCGCCGTCGAGGGTGAGGCTGACCTTGCCGCGGGTCACGAAGATGACGCCTTCGACGCCGGCCTCGAACTCGGCCTTGGGCGCGCCGCCGCCCGCGCCGATCTCAACAATCAGCTGGGAAAACGTGGTGGCGAAACCGGAAATGGGGCGGGCGATAATCCAGGAACGGGTGTTGCTGAATCCCGGCAGGTTGCTGGTCACGATGTCGGTCATGACGCCCTTGGGAATGACCGTGTAGGCCTCGGTGACGATGGCCCGCTCAGTGGTCAGGTGGGTCTGCGGCGGCAGTCCGCCTTCGGGGGAGTAGTACTTTCCCATGGGGAGATTCCTTACTTAGGAGTTGGAAGTGGTGGCCAACCGTGGGTGGGCCAGTGCAGTCAGCTGGGGGATCCCGACGGCGGCGAGTGCCTGGACCTCTTCGGCCCCGACGGCGCCACACTGCACGCCGCGCAGCACGAACGCGGCGAGCGCACGCGCCGTGGCCGGCTCGTCCATGACGCCGCCTTCCGTCTGCTCCACATAGTTCCGCAGCCGGGCCGCCGCGGCCGGCAGGCCCTGGCGGTAGAAGGCATACGTTGCCGCGAAGCGGCTGGGGAGCTGGGCCGGGTGCAGGTCCCAGCCCTGGTAGAAGCCGCGCTCCAGGGAACGGCGCACCAGGCGGCCGTGCAGCTGCCAGGCGTTTTCCACGTTGTCGCCCACAGGAATGATGTTCGTGGATCCGTCGGACAGCCGGATGCCGGTACCTGCCACGGCCAGCTGCATGACTTCCTTGGCGAAGTCGGCCACCGGGTGTTCCATGGACTGGTATTCGGCGGAGATCTGCAGGGAGGCGGAGTAGTCGTACGTGCCGTAGTGCAGGCCGCTGATCCGGCCGGGGACGGCATGCGGCAGCTGTGCCACAGGGGAGGTTCCCTCCGGTCCGAGGATGAGCTGCGGCGTCTCCACCTGCACCTCGAACCGGAGCCGGCCGGCGGGGAGCGAATGGATTTCCTCCAGCCGGGAGACCGCGTAATCCATGGCCTGCACCTGCGCCACGGTGGTGACCTTGGGCAGCGTCAGGACCAGGCCCTCGGGCAGTTCGCCCGCTGCGGCCAGGCCGGAGACGAACAGGTCGAGGGTTCGCAGCCCGCGGGCGCGAGTGGGGGCCTCGAAGCACTTGAACCTGATCCCGATGAACGGCGGCGCGGAGCCGGCCGACACAGCGGCCGCCACGGCGGACGCCGCGGCAACCGCGGCGGCGTCCTCGGCGTCGTCGCCCCGGTCCCCGAACCCGTCCTCGAAGTCGAGCCGGAGGTCTTCGATCGGTTCTGCGCCCAGCTTCGCCTCCACCCGGGAAGCGACGGCCTCGGCGAGCTCGGCGTCCTGGCCCAGCAGCGAACCGAGCCGGGCCAGCCCGCCGTGGGCGGCCGCCGTCGCCAGCGCCTGGGTTCCCCAGTCGGCGGCGAGCGACGGCGTGAAACGGTCAGCGGGGACGTACACGGTGTGGACGGGCTGGCGGGAGCCGTCGTCGCCCGGGTAGTTCTGCTCGAGCAGCCGGTCGGTGTCCGCCAGCTGCCCATCGATCCGGGCCAGGTCCGCCGCGGTCAGCGATGTTTCGGGTACCGCCATGCCTCAGCCCACCAGTTCGTAGGCGGGGGTGGTGAGGAAGTCCGTGTAGTCCTCGGAGAGGCAGATGTCGCCGATCAGGGCGCTGGCGGGCTGGTAGTAGCGGACGAACGCTTCTTCGCCCACCTCGCCGCGCAGCTTTTCGGTTTCCTCGGCGAGGATCCGGGTGACCAGCTCGCGGGTAACTTTGTTGCCCGTGTCCGCCAGGACCACCTCGTTGCGGATCTGCTGCCAGACCTGTGAACGGGAGATTTCCGCCGTCGCGGCGTCCTCCATCAGGTTGTGGATGGCCACCGCGCCGTTGCCGGAGATCCAGACGGCGGTGTAGGCCACCGCGACGTTGAGGTTCAGGCGGAGGCCGGCTTCGGTGACCTGGCCCTCGGCAGAGGCGATGTCCAGGAGCTGGCCGGCCGTGACCGAGACCTCGGGGCGCTGCTTGTCCAGCTGGTTGGGGCGGTCACCGAGCACTGAATCGAAGACCTCCTGGCAGACGGGCACGAGGTCCGGGTGGGCCACCCACGAGCCGTCGAAGCCGTCGTTCGCCTCGCGGGTTTTGTCCGCGCGGACCTTCTCGAAGGCCTGGGCGGTGACCTCGGGTTCGCGCCGGTTGGGGATGACCGCGGCCATGCCGCCCATCGCGAAGGCACCGCGGTGGTGGCAGGTCTTGACCAGCAGCTCCGTGTAGGCCCGCATGAACGGCGCCGTCATGGCCACGGTGGCGCGGTCCGGCAGCACGAAGCTGGCGCCGGCGTCGCGGAAGTACTTGATGATGCTGAACAGGTAGTCCCAGCGGCCGGCGTTCAGGCCCGAGGCGTGGTCCCGCAGCTCGTAGAGGATCTCGTCCATCTCGAACGCCGCCGGGATGGTTTCGATCAGGACAGTGGCGCGGATGGTGCCCTGGCCGAGGCCGAGGTAGTCCTGGGCGAACACGAACACGTCGTTCCACAGCCGGGCCTCGAGGTGGCTCTCCATCTTCGGCAGGTAGTAGTACGGGCCCTGGCCGTTGAGCACCAGCTGCTTGGCGACGTGGAAGAAGTGCAGGCCGAAGTCCACCAGCGCGCCGACGGCGGGTTCGCCGTCGAGCAGCAGGTGCCGCTCCTCCATGTGCCAGCCGCGGGGGCGGGCCACGACGACGGCCAGCGGGGCGTCGCTGCGGAGCCGGTACTCCTTGCCCTCGGGGGAGGTGTAGCTCAGCGTCCCGGTGGCGGCATCGCGGAGGTTGAGGATGGCGTCGATGACGTTGTCCCACGTGGGGGTGCTGGCGTCCTCAAGGTCGGCGAGCCACACCTTCGCGCCGGAGTTCAGCGCGTTGATGGCCATCTTGGCCGGCGAAGCCGGCCCGGTCATCTCGACCCGGCGGTCCTGCAGGGCCGCTGGTGCCGGCGCAACCTTCCAGTCGCCGTCGCGCACGTTCTTGGTTTCCGGCAGGAAATCCAGGCTGCCGGTCCTGGCCACCTGCTCGCGCTTGGCCTTGCGGGCCGTGAGCAGCTCGCCGCGCCGGCCGGCGAAGCGCTTATGGAGCTCCTCCACGAACGCCAGGGCCTTCGGGGTGAGGATCTCCTCCGCACGCTCGATCGGCCGGGGGTCTGTGACTGTGATAGCCATTGTGGGTCCTTTCCAGGGCTGATTCAGGCGTTGGCGAGAGCTGCTGTGTCTGCCGCAGCAGAAGCTGCTTCTTCTGTTGAGTCTTCCGCTGTTGCCTTCGCGATGCCAGTACCTGCTGCGGCGTGGGCCGCGGCGGCTGCGTTTGCTACCGCAGAAGCGACGTCGGCGGCAACGTGGGGGTCGAAGACGCTGGGGATGATGTAGCTGGCGTTGAGCTCGTCGTCAGCAACCCGGTTGGCGATCGCCTCGGCGGCAGCCACCAGCATCTCCGGCGTGATGTCCGATGCCCCGGCGTCCAGCAGCCCGCGGAAGAAGCCCGGGAAGGCCAGGACGTTGTTGATCTGGTTCGGGAAGTCGCTGCGGCCGGTGGCGACGACGGCTGCGTGCTTGGAGGCCACTGTCGGGTCGATTTCCGGCGTCGGGTTGGCCATGGCGAAGACGATGGCTTTGTCCGCCATCGAGGCAACCTGCTCCTCGCCGATCACATGCGGGGCGCTCACGCCGATGAAGACGTCGGCACCCTTGAGGGCCTCGTGCAGCGTGCCGTCGAAGCCTTCCACGTTGGTGTTCGCGGCAATCCAGGTGCGGTGCTCGTCGTCGTACTTCTCACCCGAGTGGATGGCGCCGGAGCGGCCGGCGGCGATGATGTGCTGCGCGCCCTGGGCCTTCAGGAGCTGGATGATCGCGGAGCCGGCGGCGCCGACGCCGGAGACCACGATTTTCACCTCGGAGAGTTTCTTGCCCACGACGCGCAGGGCGTTGACCAGGGCGGCGAGCGTGACGATGGCGGTGCCGTGCTGGTCGTCGTGGAAGACCGGGATGTCCAGTTCCTCGCGGAGCCGGTTTTCGATTTCGAAGCAGCGCGGGGCCGCGATGTCCTCGAGGTTCACGCCGCCGTAGACGGGCGCCAGGGCCTTGACGATCTTGATGATCTCCTCGGTGTCCTGGGTGTCCAGGCAGACGGGCCAGGCATCGACGTTGGCGAACTGCTTGAACAGTGCGGCCTTGCCCTCCATGACGGGAAGCGCGGCTGCGGGGCCGATGTTGCCGAGGCCCAGGACGGCCGAGCCGTCGGTGACCACGGCGATCGTGTTCCGCTTGACCGTGAGGTTCCGGGCGGCGTCGGGGTTTTCCGCGATGGCAAGGCAGACGCGGGCGACGCCGGGGGTGTAGGCGCGGGAGAGGTCGTCGCGGTTGCGCAGTGCAACCTTCGGCACCACTTCGAGCTTGCCGCCGAGGTGCATCAGGAAGGTGCGGTCCGAGACGTTGCGCACGGTGACGCCGTCGAGCGCGTTGAGCGCATCCTTCACGCGCTCCGCGTGGTCCTGGTCAGTGGTGTTGCAGGTGACGTCAACAACCAGCGTCTCGTGGTGGGACTCGGTGACGTCCAGCGCGGTGATCGCCGCTCCGGCGGCGCCGACGGCTGCCGCGAGCTCGCTGGTGGCTGTGAAGCTCGAAGGTGCCTCCACGCGCAGGGTGATTGAGTTTCCGGGGCTCGGGTTCGCCATTGAATGTCCTCCTGATTGGGCCCATCGCTGAGGTGGGCTGCTCTCGTGAATGTTTTCGTATTATGGATATTATTATCTACTTTATGGAAATACAAGCCCTTGGTGGTTTCATCGACGCACCCAGCAGGCGTGCTGTATCTTTGGCTGTCTAAGCAACTTTTTTCACGATGCGGATAAGAGTTGTCGTATTCAAGACAACAGGAGAGTGCTACATGGCTGAGAAGGCCTCCGGAGGCGTGCAGTCCGTTGAGCGCGTCTTTGAACTTTTGGAACTGATCACCGACGCCGGCGGCGACGTCACGCTCAGCGAGCTCTCCTCCTCCACCGATTTGCCCCTGCCGACGATCCACCGGCTGCTGCGCACGCTCGTGGCGCTGGGGTACATCCGCCAGCTGCCCAACCGCCGCTACGCCCTCGGCCCGCGGCTGATCCGGCTCGGCGAAGGCGCCAACAAGCAGCTCGGTGCCCTGGCGCGGCCGCAGCTGAAGTCCCTTGTGGACCGGCTGGGGGAGACCTCGAACATGGCCGTGCTGGACTCGGACATGGTGATATACGTGGCCCAGGTGCCGTCGCTGCACTCGATGCGCATGTTCACCGAGGTGGGCCGCCGCGCCCATACCCACGACACCGGCGTCGGCAAGGCCATCCTCGCGCAGCTGGACGACGAGGTGGTGCGCGGCATCGTGACCCGCACCGGCATGCCCACGCCCACGGCCAAGAGCATTGGCGACTTCGATTCCCTGATCGCGGACCTGAATCGGATCCGGGAACGCGGCTACTCGATCGACGAGGAGGAGCAGGAGCTCGGCGTGCGCTGCTTCGCCATGGCCGTACCGAACGCTCCGACGCCCACCGCCATCTCCGTCTCCGGGCCGGTCTCCCGCGTGGACCAGTCCTTCGCCGACCGCGCCGTGCCGCTCCTCCGCGAAGCAGCCCAGGCCATCTCGGACGAGCTCAACCAAAACTGACCCCCATTCCCGCACCGACGTCCCGCCGTCGTTCTTCAATACAGCGCGAACGTGCAGGTAATGCCCTCAAATCCCGGATTTGAGGGCATTACCTGCTTGTTCGCGGTTGCTAGTGCTCGGACTTGGATGACGCCTGGATGGGGACTTCCTTGCCGTCGCAGTCGATCAGTTTCCCGCCTTCGAACCGGTCGCCGTCGGCGAGGCACTTGAGGTCGTCTTCCTGGACGACGCGTCCGGTGCCCGCCACGAACACTGACTGGTTCTCCGAATTGCCCGCCTTGAGGTGGTTGAAGAGCAGGTTCAGCAGGATGGCCATGACCGCGGCCGAGCTGATGCCGGAGTGGAAAATGGTGCTGAACCAGGACGGGAACTGGTCGTAGAACGACGGTGCCGCGATCGGGATCATGCCGAACCCGATGGATGCGGCCACGATGATCAGGTTCATGTTGTTGCGGTACTCCACCTTGGAGAGCGTCCGGATGCCGCTGGCGGCAACGGTTCCAAAGAGTACGACGCCGGCACCGCCCAGGACGGGCGTCGGCACCGCCGCGACCACCCGGCCAAGGACAGGGAGGAGGCCGAGAATGACGAGGATGAGGCCGCCGGCGCTGACGACGAACCGGCTCTTGACGCCGGTGATGGCTACCAGGCCGACGTTCTGGGCAAAGGCGCTCTGGGTGAAGGAGTTGAACAGCGGGGAGATGGCGCTGGAGAGCATGTCAGCCCGCAGGCCGTTGCCGATCCGCTTGGAATCGACCTTGGTGCCCACGATCTCGCCCACCGCGATGATGTCCGCCGAGGTCTCGGTGAGCGTCACCAGGATAACGATCAGCATGGAGATGATGGCTGCGATCTCGAACGTTGGCGGACCGAAGGCGAACGGGGTGGGGAACGCGACAATCTCGCCCGTGCCCACCTTGGAAAAGTCGGCCATGCCAAAGGCGAAGGCGATCAGGGTCCCCAGAACCATCGCGAGGAGGATGGACAGCCTTGAGATGGCGGCGTTGCCCACCTTGCTCAGCAGGAGGACGATCGCCATGGTGGCGGCGGCCAGGCCGATGTTGGCCATGCTGCCGTAGTTCGGGGCCGCCTTGTTGCCGCCCATCGCCCAGTTGGCGGCCACCGGCATCAGCGTGAGGCCGATGGTGGTGATCACCGTGCCGGTGACAACCGGCGGGAAGAACTTGATGATCCGGGAGAACAGCGGGGTGATGAGCAGCCCGATCAGCGAGGCCGCAATCACGGAACCGAAGACCGACTGGATTCCGCCACCGCCGTGGACAATCGCCACCATAGTGGAGACGCCGGCGAAGGAGACGCCCTGGACCAGCGGGAGCTGGGAGCCGAAGAAGCGGATGCCGACGGTCTGCAGGATGGTGGCCAGGCCGCCGACGAAAAGGCAGGCGGCAATCAGCAGGCCGATGTCCTGGGATGACATGCCGGCCGCGGCGCCGATGATGAGGGGCGGGGCGATGATGCCGCCGTACATGGTGAGGACGTGCTGGAACCCGTAGGCGAAAGTGCTGCCGATCGAGAGGCGCTGATCTTCCGGGCGGGTTGCCGCTGGGCGGCTTTTCTTGGTGATGTTCATGGCAGACTTTCTTGGTTCATGGCAGACGCCTTCGTCTGGCTAACAATGTCTGGCTAACAATTTGAGACTTGTGGTGGGGCCTGCAGTCCCGGTGGCTTGGAGTTTTTGTCCACTTATTTGGGGCCGAGCGGTGTTTAAGTCGCCATATCTGGACAAAAACTCGGGACCTTTGTGGTGATGCGGGGCCGGCCGAGCCCGGTGGTCGAGCCTGTCGAGACCGGAGGATTTCGACAGGCTCAATCACCGGGGTTTCGTTTAGCAGAAGCCGGCGATGCCTGACCAGGCGGCGTCTGCTGCTTCGGCGTCGTCGCGCAGGACGGTTGCCTCGATGAGTCCGTACGGGCGATCGGCCGCGAAGAAGACCTCGTTGGGGTTGTCGAGCCCGAACGGCGAGAGGTCCACGAGGAAGTGGTGCTTGTTGGGCATCGAGAACTTGATTTCCTCGATCTCGCTGTGGGCTTCCAGGACCTTGGCCCCCATGTCGAACAGGGTCTGCTGGAGGGCGTGAGAGTAGTTCTGGGTGAAGCCCTCAAGCAGGAGGCTCTTGACGTCGTCGTAGCTCTTGTTGAAGTCCAGCGAGCTGAAATCCGTGCCGGCCTTGAAGCGCCAGCGGGCCGAGACGTCGGTGGCCAGAATGCGGTCGTTGGTCTCCTGCAGGGTGGTGTACTTGTCCTTCGGGTACCCGACGAAGCCGGACTGCGTGGACTTCAGGACGGTCAGGTCCTTAAGCCCGGAGATCAGATGGGTGGCAGCCCCGTCCCGGACCAGGACGGCGGTGCGGACTTCCTGGCCCTTGCGGACGAAGGAGTGGTCGTGCCCGCTGCCGTGCGCCTGGATGCGTTCCCAGGCGTAGGACTCCGCTTCCCAGCGGCCGCCGGTGACCCAGTCGAAGCTGGAGGTGAAGTGCTCGCCGAGGCGCAGCAGGAATGCCTCGGGGGAGCCGACACCTTCGCGGGCAAAGGCGTAGATGGTGTTCTTCTGGGTGTCGGTGGCCACCACATGGGCGTTGTCGCCCTCGAGGTGGGCGGCCTCAAAGTCACCGCGGAGCTGCGAGGTGACGTTCAGGTCCTCGATCTCGTGGCGGTCGGTGTCGCGGGTGATCTTGACGACGCGGACTTCGGCCTTGCCGTACTGGTTGTGGCCGAGGACGATCTTGTTGCTCATGGTCTGTTCCCAACTTCCCGTAGGTGGAACGAAAGTCCCACATAGAAATTAAGTGCGTGTTTCCCACGCATTTCGTGTGGCGTCGACCCAAACAAAAAATGAGCCGACATCAGTTGTGATGCCAGCTCATTACGACCCTGCCTGCTGCTCCCAGGTTACGTGACGTGCGCCACGAATTGACTTAAAGCGTAGCGCAGCATGCCGGTGGTGTACATCACAAGTTTAAAAAACAGATTGTGACCGACGACGGCGGAGGGCCGGGTCGGGAGGGTCTTGACGGCGTCCCTGGGTACTCCCTAAGATTTCACATATCAGAAACATATTTCCGCTCTACGAAAAAACGATGGAACGGATAAGCGCAAGAAACGAGGAGGAACAGATGGACTCGCAGGATCAGAACAACGTCGCGGAATTCCCGGCGCCCGGCCAGGAGCTGTACCTGCCGTTCGGCGCCACAGATCCCGACTTCTACATCCCGGCCGACTGCGACCGGCGTTCCGGCGGCCTGTCGCGCTGGCTGCGGGCGCTTCCGGTCTTCGGCCGGCGGTAGCAGGGCCGTCAGGACCCCGGGCGGCCCGGCCACTCCTTGCCGGCCCACGGGTCGTAGTCGGCGATGAGCTCCTCCTGGGAGGGACGCTCCGCTTCGGGGACATGCTGCAGGTTCACCCGCACCCTGTACCAGAGCGAACTCGACCCGCGCATTCCGTCCACCAGTACATCAGCGGGATGCAGCGCAGGGACCACGTCCGCATGCCGGGACTTCCATTCGTCGAGCGCCTGAAGTGCCTCCGGCTTGGTCCTTGTGCGGGCCACCTCAATGAGCGGCATCACCGACTGCCGGCGGCCTGAGCCGTTGCCCCCGCGCGGCGCCTTCTCGGCGGGGCCGAGCTCGGCAGCCAGAGCGAGAAGCCCATCGAGCCTGCCGATGGCGTAGTCGATGCCGGCGTGGGGGTCGCCCACCGCGGCGAAGCGCTCCGGCACTGTGAGAACCGTGAACTGTTCCGGCCTGGCGGAGCGGACCTCGTCCCAGGTGAGCGGCGTCGAGACCCGGGCGTCGGGCAGCGGCCGGATTGAGTACGCCGATGCCACGGTGCGGTCCTTGGCGTTCTGGTTGAAGTCGACGAACACACTCTCGCCGCGCTCCTCCTTCCACCACCGCGCGGTGGCCAGACCGGGGGCGCGGTTTTCGACCTCACGGGCCAGGGTCTCGGCAGCGAGCCGAACGTCCCGGTAAGACCACTGCGGCGCGATGCGCACCAGAATGTGGAGTCCCCGCGACCCGCTCGTTTTCGGCCAGCCCACGAGCCCGACGTCGTCGAGCACCTCCCGCGCCACGTACGCGACATCCACGATCTGTGACCAGTCGACCCCCGGCATGGGATCCAGGTCCACCCGCAGCTCGTCGGGGTGCTCGAGGTCCTCGGCGCGCACCGGATGCGGGTTGAGGTCGAGGCAGCCGAGGTTCACCACCCACGCCAGGCCCGCCGCGTCCCGGATGACGGCCTCCTCCGCCGAGGTTCCCGACGCGTAGTGCAGCGTCGTGGTGTCAATGAAGTCCGGGTGGTTATCGGGCACGCGCTTTTGGAAGAACGGCTCCGCGTCAATGCCCTTCGGGAAGCGCTTGAGCACCATCGGCCTTCCGCCGGCACCCCGCAGCGCGCCATCCGCGACCGTCAGGTAATAGCGCACCAGATCGAGCTTCGTCAGCCCTGGCTCCGGAAACACCACCTTGTCCGGACTCGAGATGGGGACCTCGGTGCCGGCAATGTCCAGGATCTCGGCCGGCGTCTTCGACGGAGTCATGCCGCCACGCTAGCAGTTGACCGGCCCCGTTTCGATGGTTCCCTGCCCACTCGACGATTCGCAGCGTCGTGTGGGCAGGGAACCGTCGAACCGGCTAGGGATCGGTGGGGTGTCAGCCGTTCACCAGCCGCCGCGCCGCCGCCGAATGCTCGGCAACCAGGCCGGCCACGTCCAGTCCCGGAATTTGCCCGTCGATCACGCGCCATTGCCCGCCCACCATTACCCGGTCCGCGCGGTCGGCGGCGCACAGCAGCAGGGCGGCGAGGGGATCATGGCTACCGGAGAACCGCAGGCCGTCCAGCCGGAACAGGGCCAGGTCCGCCTGCATCCCGGGCGCCAGCTGGCCCAGGTCAGGCCGGCCCAGAACGGCCGCGGATCCCCGCGTCGCCCAGCCCAGTGCCCGCTCCACCGGCACGTGCGCGCCGTAGCGCAGCCGCTGCAGGTACAGTGCCTGCCGCGCCTCGAGAATCATGTTGGACGCATCGTTCGACGCCGATCCGTCCACTCCCAGCCCCACGGGCACTCCCGCTTCCTCCAGTTCGAGCACCCGGGCGGTGCCGGACGCGAGGCGCATGTTCGACGTCGGGCAGTGGGCGACGGCGGTTCCCGCCGCACCCAGCCGGGCGATTTCGGCGTCGCTGAAGTGGATGCCGTGGCCCAGCCACGTCCTGTCAGTCAGCCAGCCCACACTGTTCAGATAGTCCACGGTGCGCAGCCCGAACGTCTCGAGGCAGAACTGCTCCTCGTCGAGGGTCTCCGCGAGATGTGTGTGCAGCCGGACGTCATGCCGCTCCGCCATTGCGGCGCTCTCGGCCATGATCTCCTTGGTGACGGAAAACGGCGAGCAGGGTGCCAGAGCAATCTGGATGACGGCGCCGTCGCCGCGCTCATGGTACTCGCGGATGAGCCGTTCGCTGTCGGACAGCACGGTCTCCGGCGCCTGCACCGTCGACTGCGGCGGCAGCCCGCCGTCGTCCTCTCCCAACGTCATGGAGCCCCGGGTCAGCGTGGCCCGCATGCCCAGGCGCCGGACGGCGCCGACTTCGACGTCGACGGCGTCCTCCATGCCTGCGGGGAAAAGGTAGTGGTGGTCGGCGGCGGTGGTGCAGCCGGAGAGCAGCAGTTCGGCGAGGGCCACGGTGGCTGCGAGTTCAAGGTCCCGCGGGGTCAGCCTGGCCCAGACCGGGTACAGGTTCTGCAGCCAGGGGAACAGGGGTGCGTTGGCCACCGGGCCCCAGGCGCGCGTGAGCGTTTGGTAGAAGTGGTGATGGGTGTTGATCAGGCCGGGCAGCACGACGTGGCTCCCGGCGTCGAAGGTTTGCTGGCAGGGAGCGGAGGGCGCCTGTCCCGCGCCAAGGACCTCCACAATCCTGCCGCCGCTGACCACAAGGCCGCCCGACGCGTCGAGGCCGTTGGCGGTGAAGGCTGCCAGGGGGTTCTTGATCCAGAGCCGGGATTCGGCGGCGGGGTGCGTTGACGGAAGGCTGAAGGGCTGGGGCATGAGGGGTCCTTGTCTGAGCGTGCTGATACTTTCCAGCTCAGTGGTCCTGTCTGCTGATCCAGGGGACATGCTGTCCTGTAACGTGACGCGCGGGCGGCGAGTCGGCACCAGCGTAGGGCGGGCGCGGGAGGGCGGTCAATGGGCGCGGTTTGTGACCGGCCATGAATCGGTGGTCCGAAGCAGCCAGCCGTGAGCCGTCGGAAACACAGATTTCACATTGCGAAATTAAGTTTCCAGAAAACTATGGCGCGGGCCACATTCCGGTGCTAATCTCGAGTTGCCAAAGGCGGGCACCCGGTCTCCCGGGAAGCTATCTACCAGGCGCAACTTAACCTTCAAAAGCACATGCTGAAGCCTGGTAACCGTCGCACTTGGTCCTTTCCGTTCCGTCGCGGGGTACCGGCTTCCACAGCAAAGGGAGTCGCATCATGAGTACCACCGTCACGGCCGAGGCATACCTGGCCAGGTCCATCCGGTTGGCAACCGCCAACGTCCTGAACAGCGGCGGCCCGTTCGGCGCCGTGATCGTCACCGCCGACGGTCAGGCGTTCGACGGCGTCAACCGGGTCACCGCCGACAACGATCCCACCGCCCACGCCGAGGTCACGGCCATCCGCCGCGCGTGCAGCGGCCTTGGCACCTTCGACCTCCGCGGAGCCACCCTCTACAGCAGCTGCGAGCCATGCCCCATGTGCCTCGCCTCGGCGCTGTGGGCCCGAATCGACCGCGTGGTCTTCGCCGCGGACCGGCACGATGCCGCCTCCGTGGGCTTCGACGACGCCGTCTTCTACGAGTACTTCGACAGCGAGGACCGCCACACCCTGATGCCGGTCTCCAAGCTCGAGCTCGGCCACCCCGCAGCCCCCGCCATCTTGGAACCCTTCAACACCTGGAACACGCTCGACTCCAGGATTGACTACTAGGGCCCGGTGGCTGACATGACAATCCTGGACAATACCGCTGAACAGCAGGCTGCACTTCAAGGTGCAGGGCAGACAGCGGCACTGGAAAAGAACCCGGCAACCGGCAGAACGCAGCGGGGCGGCAGCCCCAGGCCCCCGGCGTCGAACTCGTTCCTCGACCGCTTCTTCCACATCACCCGGCGCGGTTCCACCGTGGCCCGCGAGGTGCGGGGCGGACTGGTCACCTTCTTCACAATGGCCTACATCGTCATCCTCAATCCGCTGATCCTCGGCGGCTTCAGCGCGGACAACGCCCCGACAGACGTCGCCGGCGGCTGGCTTTCGGCGGCGCAGGTGGGCGCGGTCACCGGGCTGACAGCCGGCGTCATGACCATCGCGTTCGGCCTGATCGCCAACCTTCCGTTCGGCCTGGCCGCGGGACTGGGCATCAACTCCTTCCTCGCGGTGGCGGTGATCCAGGAAGTCACCTGGGCCGAGGCCATGGGCCTGGTGGTCATCAACGGCATCCTGATCGTCCTGTTCGGTGTCACCGGCGCGCGGACCGCGATCTTCCGGGCCGTGCCCAAGGAACTGAAGGCCGCCATCACGGTGGGCATCGGCCTGTTCATCGCCTTCATCGGCTTCGTGGACTCGGGCTTCGTCAAGGCCACCGTTGGGCGGGCCCCCCGTCCAGCTCGGCGACAACGGCTCCATCACCTCCATCCCCACCATGGTGTTCATCGTAGGGCTGCTGGTTATGGGCATTCTGGTGGCACGGAAGGTCCAGGGCGGCCTGCTCATCGGCATCGTGGCCACCACCGTGCTGGCCGCCGTCGTCGAGGCCGTTCTGCACATCGGTCCCGCCAGCGACACCAACCCCGGCGGATGGCACCTGAACACGCCGGTGCTGTCCGGCCATCTGGTCTCCGCGCCGGACCTTGGCCTCGTGGGGCAGTTCGACCTGTTCGGTGCCTTCGGCCGGATTGGCGGACTCGCCGCGACGATGCTGGTGTTCACGCTCGTGTTCACCAACTTCTTCGACGCGATGGGCACCATGACCGGGCTCGCGAAGAGCGCAGGCGTGGCGCACAAGGACGGCACGTTCCCCCGGCTCAAGTCCGCCTTCATCGTCGAAGGCGTGGGCGCGGTCGTCGGCGGCGCCACGTCGGGTTCCTCGAACACGGTGTACATCGACTCCGCTGCGGGGATCGGCGAGGGGGCGCGCACCGGGCTCGCCTCGGTGGTCACCGGCGCGCTGTTCCTGGGCTCCATGTTCCTCACCCCGCTCACCAGCGTGGTGCCGCTCGAGGTGGCAGCCGCCGCCCTGGTGGTGGTGGGCGCGATGATGATGGCGCAGATCCGCGAAATCAAGTTCACGAAGTTCGCGGTGGCGCTGCCGGCGTTCCTGACGATCGTCACCATGCCGCTGAGCTACTCGATCGCCAACGGGATCGGCGTGGGCTTCGTGAGCTGGGCCGTGATCGGCGCAGCCTCGGGCAAGGCGAAGAAGATCCACCCCCTGATGTGGGTGGTGACCGTGGGCTTCGTGGTCTACTTCGCGCGGGGTCCCGTCAGCGCGCTGCTCGGGGCGTAGGACCCCGCACGACTGGCGACGCGGAAAACGCCCCGCGACGCGCAAATGGCCGGAGGACACGGGAATCCGCGCATCCCCGGACCGTTTGCGCGTCGCTGGGCCGGACCGGCGTCGAATGCTTTCCACTACCAAGGATAGGAACGAGAATGGGCACCATCGCACGGGAAGAAGGAGTGCTGCCATGCTGGATCTGATGCCTTCTCTGGCCGGCTGGCGCCCGGCGGCGTCCGGCGAGCGCTGCGCCGTCGCCACCATCATCACGGCCAGCGGCTCCGTGCCGCGCCCGCCCGGGACCTCCATGCTGGTGTCCGAGTCGGGCGAGATCCTCGGCAGCCTCTCCGGCGGCTGTGTTGAGGGTGCAGTGGTTGCCTCTGCGCTGGAAGTGATGGCCGACGGCGGCACCCGCCTTGAAGCATTTGGCTTCAGCCGCGAGGACGCGTTCGCCGTCGGGCTCACCTGCGGCGGTGAGCTGGAGGTCCATATTCAGCCCCTGGACGGCAGCGCCGCCGGGCTCGGGACCCTCCGGAAGTTCGCGGGCGGGGACTTCAACCGGCCGCTGGCGCTGATACGACGCGTCGACGCCGGGACTGAACTGCCCGCCGCCCTCGTGATCCCTGATCCGGGCACTTTTGGGATTGCGGAATCGGCGGAGCTCGCCGCACTGCTTGGGCTGGACGCTCTGAACCTGAGCCCAGAGGCCAGGCGGGAAGCACTCCGTGCTGCCGCGGCCCAGCTCGAACCGCTGCTGCGCGGCGGCCGGACGGGGCTGGTCCGGCTGGCGCCGCCGGAGGGCTGCGGCCTTTCTGGCCGGGGCGCCCACGGTACAGAGGGTGGGGCGACGTCGACGGAGCCCGTGACCCTGCTGGTGGAAAGCCGGCTGCCGCAGGCACGGCTGCTGGTGTTTGGCGCCAACGACTTCGGCGCCGCCCTGGTGCCGGCCGCCAAGCTGCTCGGCTACCGCGTCACGCTGTGCGACGCCCGGCCGGCGTTCGCAGCGCAGGAGCGCTTCGCCGCAGCGGACGAGGTGGCCACCGACTGGCCCCACCGGTACCTCGCCGCGGAAGCCGCCGCGGGGCGGATCGATTCCCGCACGGTCATCTGCGTCCTCACCCACGACCCCAAGTTCGACATTCCGCTGTTGCAGGAAGCACTGGGGCTGGACGTAGCCTTCGTCGGCGCGCTGGGCTCGCGCCGCAGTCACCGGCAGCGCATCGACGGGCTGCTTGCGGCAGGCGTCGCACCGGAGCGGCTGGCCCGGCTGCATTCGCCCATCGGCCTGGATCTCGGCGCCGTCACACCGGCGGAAGTGGCGGTCTCCATCACCGCCGAGCTGATCGCGGCGCGCACCGGTTCCGCCACTTGCCCTCCATTGCGGGACGGCAGCGGTCCCATCCATTCCCTTCCCGCATCCGAGGAGATCGCATGGACATGAACACCATCGAGGCGGTGGTCCGCACCACCGACCCCGCCGACTGGCGCGAGGGCGACGCCTGGCTCGCGGGCGGCACCGTCCTCTTTTCCTACGGCAGCACCGCATTCGGCCCCGAGCCCTTGCGGCGCCTGCTGGACCTCGGCTCCGCCGGCTGGCAACCGGTCACGGTGACGGCCAACGGCATCAAGCTCGCCGCCACCTGCACCGTCGCCGAACTGTACGCGCTCCCGGACAAGATGTCCGGAGAGGGGGCCGAAGAAGGCACCGCAACGAACGACTGGCCCGGCCTGGACCTGATCCGGCCCTGCTGCGACTCCTTCGTGGCGTCCTTCAAGGTCTGGAACATGTCCACCGTGGGCGGCAACCTGTGCACATCCCTGCCCGCCGGGCCCATGATCTCGCTGTGCGTCGGGCTGGACGCCACGGCCACGGTCCTCGGCCCGGGAGGCTCCCGCCGGGAACTGCCGGTGGCTGACTTCGTCACCGGGGACGGGCAAAACGCCCTGGCACCCGGCGAGCTGCTCCGCAGCGTCAGCCTGCCGGCGTCGGCACTGTCCTCCCGGGTGGCGTTCCGCCGGCTCTCGCTGAGCAACCTCGGCAGGTCGGGGGTGCTGCTGATCGGAAGGCTCGACGGCGGCGGCCCGTTCACGCTCACCGTCACCGCCGCCACCAAACGGCCCGTGCAGCTGCGGTTCGGCGCGCTGCCGGACGCGCCGGAGCTGGCGGACGAACTCGAGGCCGCCATCCCGGTGGCCCTGTACCACGACGACATCCACGGGCTGCCCGCGTGGCGCCGCGACATGACGCACCGCCTGGCCGAGGAAATCCGGGCAGAACTGGGCATGCAGGCAGGAGCGCCGGCAGCAGTGTCCGGCGACTTCTGGCCACCGCAAAAGTCACTGCAGCCGACAGAGACGCAGCCAACCAGGCAGACGAAGAGAGGGGCCTGAGCATGGCCATGGAAATCAACGGCGCGCCGGTAGAGGCGCAGCCGCGGCCAGGCCAGTGCCTGCGGACGTTCCTCAGGGAGCAGGGCAACTTCGGCGTGAAGAAGGGCTGCGACGGCGGCGACTGCGGTGCCTGCACCGTGCACGTTGACGGCACCCCGGTGCACAGCTGCATCTACCCGGCCGTGCGCGCGGAAGGCCATGCCGTCACCACCATCGAAGGCCTCGCAGGCACGAGCGAGGGAGCTGACCTGCACCCCATGCAGCAGCAGTTCCTGGACCGCCAGGGCTTCCAGTGCGGCTTCTGCACCGCGGGCATGGTGATGACGGCCGCCACCTTCGACGACGCGCAGAAGGACAACCTGCCGCGCAACCTGAAGGGAAACCTGTGCCGGTGCACCGGGTACCGGGCCATCGCGGACGCCGTCTGCGGCCACGAAGGCCACCCGGCCCCGGAAGGCCCCGGCTCGGGAATCGCCGGCGAGGGGCAGCCCGCCCCGGAGCCCGGCCGGCTGGGCGACGACGTTCCGGCCCCGGCCAGCCGCGCGGTGGTCACAGGGCAGGCGCGCTACACGCTGGACGTCCCGGCCGAGGCGCTGCCCGGCCTGCTGCACATGAAACTCGTGCGCTCGCCGCATGCGCACGCCCGGGTCCTGTCCATCGATACCGCGGCTGCCATGGAGGTGCCGGGAGTCGTGGCCGTGCTTACGGCCGAGGACGCCCCGGACCAGCTGTACTCCAGCGCCCAGCACGAGCTCTACACCGACGATCCCGATGACACCCGGCTGCTGGACACCGTGGTGAGGTTCCGCGGCCAGCGGGTGGCCGCCGTCGTCGCCGAATCGGTGGGGGCGGCGGAAGCGGGCGTCCGCGCTGTCCGGGTTGAATACGAGGAGCTCGCAGCGGTGTTCACCCCGCAGGACGCCATCCGGCCCGGCGCTCCCGCAGTGCACGGGGACAAGGATGCCGGTACGGCGCGGATCTCCCAGCCGGAGCGGAACATCGTTGCCGAGCTGCACTCCGAACTCGGCAGCGTCAGCGGCGGCTTCGCGGCGGCTGACTTCATCCATGAGCAGACCTACCGCACCCAGCGGGTCCAGCACGTGGCGCTGGAAACCCACGCTGCGATCGCCTTCCTTGACGACGACGGCCGGCTGCAGGTGCGCACGTCCAGCCAGGTTCCGTTCCTGGTGCGCCGGACGCTCTGCCGCGTGTTCGGGCTGCCGGAGGACCAGGTCCACGTGGTGGCCGGCCGGGTGGGCGGCGGCTTCGGCGGAAAGCAGGAGGTCCTGACGGAGGACATCGCCGCGCTCGCGGCCCTGAAACTGCGCCGGCCCGTGCAGCTGGAGTTCACCCGGACCGAGCAGTTCATCGCAAGCACCACGCGGCACCCGTTCACGATCAAGCTCAGGGCCGGCGCCAGCAGTGACGGCAGGCTCACGGCGCTGCAACTGGATGTCCTCACCAATACTGGGGCTTACGGCAACCACGCCCCAGGGGTCATGTTCCACGGTTGCGGCGAATCCCTGGCCGTCTACAAGTGCGCCAACAAGAAGGTGGACGCGCTCGCCGTCTACACCAACACCGTGCCCTCCGGTGCCTTCCGCGGCTACGGACTCAGCCAGATGATCTTCGCCATCGAATCGGCCGTGGACGAACTCGCCGCGGGCATCGGCATGGACCCGCTGGAGTTCCGCCGCCGCAACATGGTCCGCGAGGGCGACGACATGCTCTCCACGCACTCCGAACCGGAGGAGGACGTCCATTACGGCAGCTACGGGCTGGACCAGTGCACCCGCCTGGTGCAGGACGCACTGGAACGCGGCCGGGAGCGATACCGGGCCGCCGGGCTGGATGACCTGGGGCCGGACTGGGTGACGGGGGAGGGCACGGCGCTGTCCATGATCGACACCGTTCCGCCGCGGGGCCACTTCGCCCATTCCAGGCTCCGGCTCCTGGCCGACGGAACGTACGCCGCCGACGTCGGAACCGCCGAATTCGGCAACGGCACCACCACGGTGCACGCGCAGCTGGCGGCGACGGCGCTGTCCACGGTGGCCGCGCGGGTCGCCGTCCGGCAGTCCGACACCGACCTGATCGAGCACGACACCGGCGCCTTCGGTTCGGCCGGGACGGTGGTGGCCGGCAAGGCAACACTCGCCGCGGCCGAGGAACTGGCCGTCCGGATCCGGGCCTTCGCCGCCGGCGTCCGGCAGATCCAGTCCTCCGGCTGCGTGCTCGACGGGGACGCCGTCGTCTGCGAGGGAACCAGGGTGGCGCTCACTGAACTGTTCGCCGCAGCCCGGCAGGCCGGCGTCGAACTCGAGGCGGAGGGGCGCTGGGGCGGAACGCCGCGCTCGGTGGCCTTCAACGTCCACGGCTTCCGCGTGGCCGTGAACACCGGGACGGGTGAGCTGCGGATCCTGCAGAGCGTGCAGGCGGCGGACGCCGGCGTCGTGGTGAACCCGCGGCAGTGTCGGGGCCAGATCGAGGGCGGAATCGCCCAGGCGCTGGGTGCCGCACTGTACGAGGAGGTCCGCGTGGACGACGTCGGCAGGGTCACCACGGACATCCTCCGGCAGTACCACATCCCCTCCTTCGCGGACGTGCCGCGCAGCGAGGTGTACTTCGCCGACACCAACGATTCCCTGGGACCACTCGGGGCCAAGTCCATGAGCGAAAGCCCCTTCAACCCTGTGGCACCGGCGCTCGCCAATGCCATCCGGAATGCCACCGGCGTGCGGTTCGCCGAGTTGCCCATCGCCCGGGACAAGATCTACCTGGGGCTGAAGGAGGCGGGACTCGTTCCTTCCAGCGTTCCTGCTGGTCCAGGCAACGCGGAGTCACTTTGCGCCCCATGAACCGCGTCGGGGCGCGCGAAGTGAGCCCGCGTGGGCCCGGCAACATATAGTCGGGGGATGGAACAGCGCATCTTAGGCAAGACCGGACGGAACGTTTCAGTCGTTGGACTGGGAACATGGCAGCTCGGCGCGGACTGGGGCAACGTTGACCCGGCACATGCGCAGGCCATCCTTGCGGCGTCTGCCGAAGCCGGCGTGACCTTCTTCGACACGGCGGACGTCTACGGGGACGGCCGCAGCGAGCAGGCCATCGGAGCCTTCCTCGCCGACAACCCGGGCACAGGCATCACGGTGGCCACGAAGATGGGCCGCCGGCTGGAGCAGCGCCCGGAGAACTACAACCTCGCCAACTTCCGCGAGTGGGTGGACCGTTCGCGCCGCAATCTTCGGACCGACGCCCTGGACCTGGTCCAGCTGCACTGCCCGCCCACCGCGGTGTACAGCCGGGCCGAAGTGTACGACGCCCTGGACACCCTCGTTGCCGAGGGCGCCATCAAGAACTACGGCGTCAGCGTGGAGCGGACCGATGAAGCCCTCGAAGCCCTGCGCCACGAGGGCACCGCATCCGTGCAGATCATCCTGAACGCCTTCCGGCTCAAGCCGTTGGAGGAGGTGCTCCCGGCCGCGAAGGCCGCCGGCGTGGGCATCATCGCCCGCGTTCCGCTCGCCTCCGGCCTGCTGTCCGGGAAGTACACCAAGGACACTGTCTTCGCCGAGGACGACCACCGCAACTACAACCGCGCCGGGAACGCCTTCGACGTCGGCGAGACCTTCTCCGGAGTGGACTACGAGCTGGGGCTCAAGGCAGTGGCCGAATTCCAGCAGCTGGTACCTTCCGGAGCGGGAACGGCGCAGGCCGCGATCGCGTGGGTCGCCGTGCAGGACGGCGTTACATCGGTCATTCCCGGCGCCCGTTCGGTGGAGCAGGCCCGTGCCAACGCCGCTGCGGCCGCAACTGTGCTCAGCCCGGAATTCGACGAAGGCGTGCGCTGGATCTACGACCACTACTTCCGCGAGGCCGTCCACCCCCGCTGGTAAATGCAACGCGGGGTCACTTAGCGCCCAATGAGGGGCCTTCATAGGGCAATATCTGACCCCGCGTTGCTTTGATCCAGGGGCTGAAGGGAGGCGGGCGAATGACCTCATCGTTGATCGAGGACTTCATAGACCGGCTCGGGGCCGTCAAAACGCCGCCGGGCTGCAACAACTTCTTCGACCACTCGGTTCCCGCTAACGCTGTGCGCCGGCAGAACCTGGCGGCCTATCTGGGGGACATGCTGGACCGGGCACCGAGGGTGCTCCTGGTGGGGGAGGCGCCGGGCTTCCGGGGCATGCGGATTACCGGTGTTCCCTTCACCAACCGCACCATGTTCCAGGGGCCGGCCAATTCCTTCGGCATGTTCGGTTCCGGCACGGGGTACGCGCTGCCGCCGGAGGCTGCCGGCGTCGCCGCCGAGCCCACCGCCACGGTGATGTGGGAGGTCCTGGCCGAGCTCGACTTCCTCCCTCTGCTGTGGAGTGCCTGCCCCTGGCACACGCATGTGCCGGGACGGCCGCTGTCTAACCGCACTCCAACACCCGCGGAAGCGGCGCTCGGCACCACGTTCTGGCAGGCCCTGACAGGGATCTTTCCCGTCGAAACCGTGGTGGCCGTGGGCAACGTGGCGCACACCAGCCTCCGCCGCAGCGGCCTGGACGTGCCGAAAATCAGGCATCCGGCCCACGGCGGAAGAGCCCGCTTCAAACAGGGACTGCAGGAACTTCTCGCGGCGGGGATGGTCCAGTAGGACCCGCCAGGCGCGAACTAGCCCAGCAGGTGCAGCTGGTCCGGGGTATCGAGGTCTTCGCCGCCGGACTGGCCTGAACCCGGTGGCAGAGTGCAGTCCACCAGGTCGAGCAGCTCCGGGTGGGCCTGCAGGAAGAGCCGGGCACCGGCGTCGCCCTTTGCAGATTCGGCGGCGCGGGCCCGCAGCGTTGTATCGAGCAGCAGCGGGTGTCCGCGCCGGAGTTTCCCTCCAGCACCGGTGTACGCGGCGGCCGTCACCCTGCCCGGCTGGTGCGCCCGGAGGAGTCTGGCGACAGTGTCCGCCGTAAGCCCCGGCTGGTCCACGAGCGCCACCAGAACGTGGTCTTCGTGCCGCGCGCGATTGATTCCTGCCTGGAACGAACTGCCCATTCCGCTGGCCCACTCCGGGTTTTCCACCACGATGTGCCGGGCCAGGTCCGTCCTCCCGGCGACGTCCGCGGCGCCAGCGCCCAGCACCACCACAACCTCGCGGCAGCCGCCGTCGAGCAGCACGTCGGCCAGGACCTCCACGAGGGTGCGGCCCCGGAACGGAAGCAGGGCTTTCGGGCCGCGGCCCAAGCGGGTGCCGGCCCCCGCTGACAGCAGCACACCTGTGGTGGACGGAAGGATGGAAACCATGCTTACTACCTTAAGGCGCAAAGACTACCCGGTAGTAGGGGTGGTTTGTCCAGTGAATGGCGGCTAACGTCGGATATGTCGTGTTGGCAATTGGGGGTCGTAATGGCGGCTGCAACGGTGCAGTTGTCGGAAGGAGCATCTATGGCAGGCACATTCGTAATCGAGACAGCAGGCGCAGGGCAATACCGGTTCAGGCTGACGGCCGATGACGGAACCGTGGTGGCAGTTTCGCCCAGCTTTTCCAACATCAAGGCCGTCACTGCCGGAATCACGGCGGTCCGCGAGAGCGCAGCAACCGGCTTCGTTGTCGACCGCAGGCGTCCCTGACTGACCCAAAGAAGCACGACGGCGGCCCCCACCATCAGGTGAGGGCCGCCGTCGTTTTTGTGTGGTGCTAGGCGTCGCCGCCGGCTCCTCCTGTTGTTCCCGCCGTGACGTCCAGGAGTTTGTAGCGGTCCATGGCGTACGACGGCGCGCCCTCCTGCACCTCGCCCCTCGCCGCGAGCAGCTGGAGGGTTTTGACGACGATGGAGTGGGTGTCGTTCTTGAAGTAGCGGCGGGCGGCGGCGCGGGTGTCGGAGAAGCCGAAGCCGTCGGCGCCGAGGGTGGCGAACTCGTTCGGGATGAACTGCCGGATCTG
>NZ_JBQCMF010000017.1:0-122758 GCF_051965295.1 Arthrobacter sp. SAFR-023
CCGACCAATACGAAGTCCTCACCACCGTCATGAACACCGCCACCAACCCCCGCACCACCACCCCGGACACCACCAACTGCCCGAGCGACAGCAGCGCCGAGTGCACCGGCCCTGGCAGCGGCAGCGGCCGTGACACTAACAGTGACAGTGACAACGCCGCCGTCGACCTCGACACGGTCTTCAACGCCCCCGCCCCGGAACCGGACCTGGACCGCCGCACCCCCGCCCAACAACGCCTCGACGGCCTCGTCGGCGCGTCCAAGGCAGCCCTCGCCGCCGGCACCCTGCCCACCACCGGAGGACGCCGCCCCCAAGTCATGGTCACCATCGGCTACCAGGACCTCCTCAACAGCATCCAAACTACCGCCGCCCAAGGCCCGCGCTACGCTCCGAACGGAAACCACCCCGGCACCGGGCCCGCCAACACACCAACCGGCAGCGGTACCTTCACCTACACCGGCCCCATCACCGCCTCCACCGTCCGCAAAATCGCCTGCGACGCCGACATCATCCCCGTCCTCCTCGGCTCCGAAGGACGCATCCTCGACATCGGCCGCACCGCCCGGGTCTTCCCGCCCCACATCCGCAAAGCCCTCAACGCCCGAGACCAAGGCTGCGCCTTCCCCAACTGCACCATCCCCGCATCCTGGTGCGAAGCCCACCACATCACCTACTGGTCACAAGGCGGAACCACCAGCACCGACAACGGCGTCCTCCTCTGCACCCACCACCACCATCTAATCCACAAAGAACAGTGGAAAATCCACGTCAAAAACGGAATCCCATGGTTCGTCCCGCCACCCCACATCGACCCCCGCCAACAACCCCGACAAAACCACCACCACAAAACATGAAGTGACGGCAGACGCGCGCCCGTGTCCACGTGGCATTTGGTGAGCGCCGGTAGTGATTGGGTGCACTATTCGGACCCAAAAACGAAAGCGCCTAGCCCCTAAGATCGGGACCAGGCGCTTCCGGTGAAACGAAAACTACGGCGGCTACGCGTCCTGCCAGCCACTGCCTTCCGTGAAGGTGGCCACGAGAGTTCCAACCCCGGCCTGCAGCGAATTCGAGGGGTCCTCGTACAGGGACGCCTCCGTCGCGCGGCTGTGGGTGATGAGCTGCTCGGCTTCGAGCTTCGCCTCAGGCACGGTGGCGCCGATGATTCCGGTGCGGGCCGGAAGCTCGGGGGTGTGGACTACCTCGGCATTGGTCTCCGAGAGCGGGATAGTGGTCCCAGGTCGAATCTCGTCATGTGGAAACTCGAATTCAGCGTCGTCGGGGGCAGCGGGAATCGTGTACTCCAGGAAGTAGTTCATCACCCCAGCCTTGCAGATAATCGCCACACCAGAAACCCCGCCCCGCCGCCGGCGGACACGAATATTCACCGCCCCTTCATGGGAACGCTAGCGAAAGAACACCCCGTCCCTACCGCCCCGCCGCGTATCCCTGCGCACCCCGAGGGTTGGCGGCAGCCTGCAGCACGCCGGTCCCGGGATCACGCACGACGGCGGACAGCCGTCCCAGCGTCCAGTCCCCTGCCCTGGTGATCCGGTGTCCCCGCCGCTCGAGCCCGGCGATAACGTCATCGCCCAATCGGTCCTCGACGACGGCGCCGCCAGGCTCCCAGGTGCGCGGCCAGAAGGATCCGGGCATCGACGTCGTGTGGAACGCCGGCGCGTCGATGGCCTGTTGCGGAGAGTACCCGGCGACGATGGTCCGCAGCAGATACAGCAACTGCCACTGGTCCTGTTGGTCTCCGCCGGGCGAGCCGAGCGCAGACACAGCAACGCCATCGCGGAACACCAGCGTCGGCGTCAGCGTGGTCCGCGGTCGCTTGCCCGGCGTCAACGTCGACGGCGTTCCGGGCTCAAGCCACGTCATCTGCAACCGCGTGCCCAGGCAAAATCCGAGCTCAGGAATCGCCGGGGACGACTGCAGCCAGCCGCCGGATGGCGTGGCCGACACCATGTTGCCCCAGCGGTCCACCACATCGATGTGGCATGTGTCGCCGCGCGTTTCCCCGTTGGCCGCCACGGCCGCTTCGGCCAGCGTCGGTTCGCCAACACCTGCAGCGCCCGGGACGTACTCGGTCCGAAGCGTGGGAATGTACGGCTCACGGCCGGGGACGGAGCCCGGACGGAAGTCGTGCGACGCATCTTCCGTGATCAGCTTCCGCCGTGACGCCGCATACTCCTCCGACAGCAGGTAATCGAGTGGGACATCAGCGTCGCCGTAGTAAGCCTCACGGTCCGCCAGCGCGAGCTTCTGCGCCTCCAGGATGGTGTGCGCCCCGAGCTCGGTGGACGGGTCGAGGTGATCGTCATCGAAGCCGGCCAGGATCGCGAGCGTCTGCAGTAGGGCGGGCCCCTGTCCCCACGGGCCGGTCTTGGCGATGCTGTGGCCGCGGAACTCGAGCGTTGCGGCGTCCTCGTACGACGCCCGGAACCCGGCCATGTCGCCCATCGTCATGACGCCGCTGTGGTCGGTCCCGGAAGAGTGTCGGTGCGGTGTTCGGACGCTTTCGGCCACAGCGCGGGCCACGAAGCCCTCGCTCCATTCCCTGCGGGCGGCATCGATGCGTTCCTCACGCGTGTGCGCCGGCGCTGCGGCGAACGCCTCGCCGAGCCCCGCACCGGCTTGGACCAGTTTCTGGAGGGCGCGGGCAAGCGCCGGGTTCCGGATCAGCTCGCCCTCCTCGGGGATCCGCCCCTCCGGCATCCACAGGTCGGCCGACGTGGGCCAGTGCTCCCGGAACAGCCCGGACACTGCCGAAATCGTGCTGCAGACGCGTGCCAGCACCGGGTGGCCGTCACGTGCATACCGGATGGCGAAATCCAGGACTTCGGCCAGTTCCCACGTTCCGTGGTCCCTCAGCAGCAAGAGCCAGGCATCGACGGCGCCGGGAACCGCAGCGGCCAGCGCACCTGAGCCGGGCACCAGTTCCAGGCCTTCCGCGCGGAAGTGTTGGACCGTCGCGCCCGCCGGCGCCGGGCCCTGGCCCATCAGGACCACAGGTTTTTCAGGCTCCTCCGCGGCGCTGAAGACGCCGGTCATGTCGCCGCCGGGTCCGTTAAGGTGCGGTTCCACCACGTGCAGCACGAACGCGGCGGCGGTGGCCGCGTCGAACGCGTTGCCGCCCCGCTCCAGCACTGCCTGCGCAGTGCCGGTGGCGAGCCAATGGGTAGTCGCCGACATGCCGAACGTGCCCTGCAGCGTAGGACGGGTGGTAAAAGTCTCCGGCCTCGTAAAACTCATAGGGGCTACTGTAGTCACCGGTTTCCGGCACTTCCGGGATACCGCGCCCGCGACACGCTCCGCCCGCGGCGGGAGCCTACTTGCCTCGCTTAGGCTATGTATCCAGACCGGCCCGGCGCAGTGCTTCGGCCATGGCGGTGTCCGCCGGAGCTGGACGCTGGCCTGACTGCTTCGGCTGCCGCCTTGCGTTGTCACGATCGGACGCCGACCGGCCGGGATCATTCCCCTGGCGCGGGCCGGGCTTTCCGCCTGATTGGCCGGGAGTGGCCGACCGGTTCCGGCCGCCGTCCCGGTCGCCGCCTGCAGCGCGGTCCCGTCCGCCGCGTCCACCAGCTTGCGGGCCACCAGAATCCCGTCCGCCACCCGGGCGTCCCCCAGCCGAGCGTCCCCCAGCGGTCCGGTCGCCGGAAGGGGCCGGTTCGTCGTCGAGCCTCAGCGTGAGGGAGATGCGCTTCCGCTCCGGATCAGCCTCAAGCACCTTGACCCGCACCACCTGGCCGGACTTGACCACCTCGCGCGGATCGGCGACGAACCTGTTGGCGAGGGCGGACACGTGAACCAGCCCGTCCTGGTGAACTCCCACGTCCACGAACGCGCCAAACGCGGCGACGTTGGTGACGGTTCCTTCCAGGACCATGCCCGGCTTCAAATCGGAGATCTTCTCGATGCCCTCGGAGAACGCTGCAGCCTTGAACGCCGGACGCGGGTCGCGACCGGGCTTTTCGAGTTCGGCGATGATGTCGCGCACCGTGGGGAGTCCAAACGAGCCGTCCACAAAGTCAGCAGGATTCAGCTGCGCGGCGCCAGCAAGCGGAGCGAGCCCGGCTGCGCCTCCGGAAGCGCCGGAACCACGGCTGGCACCCGCCGCAGTCAGGATCTTCCGCGCCACCGAGTACGCCTCGGGGTGCACGCTGGAGGCATCCAGAGGCTCTGCTCCCCCGGTGATCCGCAGGAACCCGGCACACTGTTCGAACGCCTTGGCGCCCAGCCGCGGCACCTTCTTCAGCTCGCTGCGCTTCGCGAACGGACCGTTTTCGTTGCGGTACGCCACGATGTTCTCGCTCAGCAGGGGCCCGACGCCGGCCACTCGGCTCAGCAGCGCCGGCGACGCCGTGTTCACGTCCACACCCACGGCATTTACGCAGTCCTCCACTACGGCATCCAGGCTGCGGTCCAGCTTCGCGGCCGTGACATCGTGCTGGTACTGGCCCACGCCGATCGACTTCGGATCGATCTTCACCAGCTCGGCCAGCGGATCCTGCAGCCGCCGGGCAATGGACACCGCACCGCGCAGCGACACATCCACGCCGGGCAGTTCAGCGGCGGCCAGGGCGGACGCCGAGTACACCGACGCACCCGCCTCGGACACCACCAGCTTCTGCGGCGCCGCCGCACCAGTCCCGGAGCCGGCCCCGGACCCAGCACCAGTCCCGGAGCCGGCAGCCGCGGAGAGCTGTTTGATCAGTTCGGCCGCAAGCTTGTCCGTTTCGCGGGACGCCGTTCCGTTGCCAATGGCCACGAGTTCGACGGCGTGCTGCCGCGCCAACCGGGTCAGCGTCGCCAGGGCTTCGTCCCACTTGCGCGCCGGCGCGTGCGGGTAGACGGTGTCCGTGGCCACCACCTTGCCGGTCCCGTCGACCACCGCCACCTTCACACCGGTCCGCAGGCCGGGATCCAGGCCCAGGGTGGAACGGTTTCCGGCCGGCGCCGCCAGCAGCACGTCCCGCAGGTTGGCGGCGAACACGCGCACGGCCTCGTCCTCCGCGGCAGCGAACATACGTCCCCGCAGGTCGGCCGTCAGCCGCGCAAGAACCCGGGAACGCCATGCCACCTGGGCGGTTTGGAGCAGCCACGAGTCGGCGGGCCGGCCACGGTCGGCGACCCCGAGGAACCGGGCCACGGCAGATTCGTAACGAGCGCGCGCGGCGGCGAGGGCGTCGTCGTCGGACGGTTCCCCCTCGGCGAGGTCCAGCTCGAGCACCCCGTCCTTCTCACCGCGCAGCAGCGCCAGCACGCGGTGCGACGGCATTCCTGACGGCGCCTGTGAGAACTCGAAGTAATCCGCGAACTTCTGCCCCTCGGATTCCTTGCCCTTCTTCACCCGGGACACCATCCGGCCCTGCGTCCACAGCCGCTCGCGCAGGTTCTCTGCAAGGTCAGCGTCCTGGGCGACGCGCTCCACGAGGATGGCGCGGGCACCGGCGAGCGCCGCAGCAGCGTCGTCGACGGCGTGCTCCGCGTTCAGGTACTTCGCTGCCTCGCGCTCGGGGTCAAGGTCCGGGCGCTTGAGCAGCGCGTCCGCGAGCGGTTCCAGCCCTGCCTCGCGCGCAATCTGCGCCTTGGTGCGCCGCTTGGACTTGAAGGGCAGGTAGATGTCTTCGAGCCGGGACTTGGTATCGGCGGCCACGACGGCGGCCTGGAGTTCCGGGGTCAGTTTTCCCTGTGCGGCGATCGCCTCCAGGACAGCGCGACGGCGGTCCTCAAGTTCGCGGAGGTAGCGCAGCCGCTCGTCGAGCTCGCGGAGCTGGCCGTCGTCGAGCGTCCCCGTGGCTTCCTTGCGGTAGCGGGCGATGAACGGAACGGTTGACCCGCCGTCGAGCAGGTCCACAGCTGCCTTCACCTGCCAGGCCTTCACGCCGAGCTCGGCGGCGATCTGTTCCGCGATGCGCGCGGCAATGTCGTCGGTCCCGGCGGTGGCGGGGGTGGGCGAGGGCGTGGCAGGGTGCTGCGGCTGTTGGGTCACCAGAACATTTTGCCCTACGCGCCCGGAATCGGGGCGACCACTGGCTGGCCGATGGAGCAAACCGCACTACCCACGACCGCCCTTAAGTGGTGTAGTGACTTTATGCATTGGGGGTCATCGACTGAGGCGGCGCATCATGCAGGAACTGCTCATCATTCTTCAGGACGGCTTCAACGAGGATGAGGTTGCCATCACGGTCAACGGCAAGGAGGCCCGGTACGACCGCGATGTCACCACACGGGAATTGTTGGGCATGGCCGAGGAAGTTTCCGTCGAATTGCCGGCAAAAGGCGCAACGGTGGGGGTAGAAGTCACCAGCCGCAATCTCAGCGCGGAAATGAAACTCCACGGCAGGCCACGAAGCCTCCTGGTGTCCATAGAAGACGGCGAACTCGTGCTCAGCGAAGGGACGGGCCGCGAGGCATTCCTCTAGGACTGTTCGCCTCCGCCGATGCCGCCGGAAGGACAACATGAACGGACCTCATCAGATCCCAGGGTGTGGTGATTGCCCATGAGAAACCAGCGTTTACGCGCAGGAAGGCGACCAACCGCCCGCGATCCCCGCCGCAGCCCTGTTCCGGACGCAGCACTTCGCCAGGCAGCAGGCACCATGGAACCCCTCCCACCTGCAAGTGCGGGCCACAGCCTCCTGGAGTGGCTGGGCGTGGCCATTCCGGCGCTGTCAGCGGTCACAGGGCTGCTGTTCGTGTTCGGCTGGACATACACGAGCTCCCGGCTCGCCCACTTCGGCGTCGACCACACCATCCTCGGACTGACCACCAGCGATTACGTGCTGCGAAGCATCGACGCCATCTATATCCCCGCGGCGGCAATCCTGTTCCTCGTCCTCGCGGCTCTCCTGTTGCACGCCGGCGTCTCCGGGCTGCGAAGGCGTGGACGCGCGTTCCCCTTGCTCCGATGGGCGGCAATCACAGCGCTTGCCGCCGGCACTACCGCTGCGGCACTGGGAGTCTGGGCAATGTTCGTCCAGGTGCAGTTCGTGTCCCCTTATCTGGTGCCCTCATTTCTCCAGGGCGGAGGGCTTGCGGTGGCAACCTTCGGGTTCTTCCTGCTTCGCCGGCTCTACGGTGCGCGGCAACTGCCGCCCCGGACCGGGATCCCGCGGTGGGAGTACCGCTGCTACTGGCTCGTTGTCACCATCGTGGTCCTGAATCTCTTCTGGGCCTCGGCACAGTTCGCATCCGCGCTGGGCAGCAACCGGGCCCTTGATATTGTCCGCGACCTGGGCAAGCGTCCACTCGTGACGGTCTTCAGCAAGCAGTCGCTCGCCCTCTCCCGGCCGGTGGTGGAGGAAACGGTGGCGAGCGGTGACGCAGCCTACCGCTTCAAATACACCGGGCTGCGGCTCATCATGACCGCCGGCGGGAAATACCTGCTGCTGTCGGAGGGCTGGACCCGGGAAGCGGGAACAGCTGTTGTCCTGGCTGACAGCCCGGACATCCGCCTTGAATTTGCCCCCGGAGGTGTCCCGCGATGATGACTCCTGCTCCAGCTCTGCTCTTCCTCTGCGGCGCCATGGCCGTGGCATTGGGACTCGGCGGCTGCGATCCCGGCCAAGCTTCAAGCCAGGTGACGCTCATCGCCGGCGGCCAGCCCACAGGGAGCGTCGTCCAGCCGTGGCCCTCCGGCCAGCCCGAGCCCACCGGCATGCCCGTGCCCCAGGGCGCACCGCCGCCGAAAACCCTGGCCTTCACCGCGCCGGCTGATGCGCAAACCGAGGAAGTCGAGTCGTTGGAGGTGAAGGCAGGCAAGGACGGCCTGTCCATTTCTTCCGTGAGCCTCTCGATGCTGACAGGAGAGCAGTCCTTCGCGATAATCAGCGACAGCTGCAGCGGCGTTGCCCTCAGTTCCGGCCAAACCTGCACTATCACGTTCTCCTACAAACCGGGCGACATCGGCCGAAAGAAGGCGGAAGTGGTGCTGCGCTCGGAACAGGAGAAACCAGTCGCAATCGTCTACCTCGACGGGACCACCACGGCAGGAAAGGCCACGCCGAGTCCGGAGCCAACGACGTCGACCGATCCCGGCCCGACGCCGGACCCCACGCCGACCACTGACGTCCCAAGCCCTGACCCGACGGAACCGACCACCGATCCGCCGTCGCCGCAGCCGACTACTGCCGACGTGCCGACGTCCGCATTTCCTCCGGAAGTGGTGGAGAGCCAACCCTCTCCCTGAGTTCCTGGATGCGGCTAGGCCGTGGCGCCGTCAGCCAGCGACAGGGCTTCATCAAGCACCTTTCCGAAGTTCGCGGCATCGTGCGCGAACCGGCCGAGGAACAGCCCGGACACACCGTTCAGTGTGGGCAGCAGGCCGGGTTTCGCCGAGCCTCCATAAATGACGGGAATGTGCTGCAGTCCGTGGACGCCGAGCAGCTCCCGCAAAACACGGACGACGGCGGACACGTACTCCGCGCTGGCAGGCTCGGCGGCGCCGATGGCCCAGACGGGTTCATAGGCGACAATCAGCCGGGCGGCCAGGTCCCAGTCCCCACCGACCGCGGCCTCGATCTGTCCGTAGACGAACCGGGCGGCATCTTCCGCGCCGCCCGTACTGCCGGCGTCGGCTGCTCCGGTATTCGAGGTGGCCTCCGGTGCGAGCAACTCCTCCCCCACGCACAGCAGCGGGGTGACACCGGCGTCGTCGGCTGGCCTGACCTTCAGCGCGATCATGGCGTCATCCTCGCCGAAGTGCCGCCGCCGCTCGGCGTGCCCAATCTCCACGAGTCCCACGCCCAGCTCGGCAAGCAGCGACGGCGAGAGCTCACCCGTCCAGGGGCCGTCGGCCCAGCCGCAGTTCTGGGCACCCAAAACCAGCGGCGTCCCGGCAATGATCTCCCCTGCCGCCGGGAGCATCGGAAAGGACGGAATCACGAACGGGACCACCCGCCCGGCCACGAGGGCCGGGCGGGCATCCACCTGCTGGCGCAGTTCCTCCAGCCAGCGCAGGCTGTCCTGGTAGCCCAGGTACATCTTGGTGCTGACGCCGACGAAAATCGTGCCGGGGTCTTTGATGGCCTGGCTGAGCTGCGTCACGGACTTCCTGCCTTTGCTGGGTTACTTGGTGGTGCTGCGCCTGTGTTTGCTGCTGACTACTTTTCCAGCAGTGCCTGATCTTTGGCAGTGCCAGCCGTTCCGGTGGCGCTGGTTTCAAGCAGGTCGTCGGCCTTGTTCTTGAACTTTCGGGTACCGATCATCATGACCGCGGCGAGGAACGGCAGTACACCGAGTGCGTAAACGCCCATGGTGCCGGTGTCCGAGGCGGTCACCTGGTTGACGGTGGTCCGAAGGATCGGGGCCACGAAGCCGCCCAGGTTGCCCAGCGAGTTGATGAGACCGATGCCCGCCGCGGCGGCAGTTCCGGTGAGGAACGCCGTCGGATAGGACCAGGCAATGGGGCCGATGGAGAGGAAGCTGCACACCGCGAGGGTGATGAACACGATGCCCAGCGCCGGAAGGTGGTTGGCGCCGGCCCAGGCGGAGCCAAAGATACACAGGCCGGTGGAGATGAACAGCCCGGTGCCCCAGACCCGGCGTCGGATCACGGTGTTGGCGGCCTTGCCGATGAAGTAGCAGGCGAAGATGCCGAAGAACCACGGGATGGCGGCCATGAGTCCGACGGCGAGGCCTACCTTCTGTCCGGTCAGCTGGGACACCTGCTGCGGGAGGTAGAAGGTCACGCCGTAGACGGCGATCTGGAGGCAGAAGTAGATGACCGTGAAGTACCAGACGCGGCCGTTCTTCATGGCTGCGAGGACACCGCGGGGGCCGGACTCTTCCTTGACGTTGTCCTCAAGGGCCATGACGTCCAGCAGCGCCTTCTTCTCGTCCTTGTTGAGGAACTTGGCGTCCTGCGGGCTGTTAATCAGGAAGAAGAAGGCGGCGATGCCGGCCAGCACGGCGAGCATGCCCTCGACGAAGAACATGACCTGCCAGCCTTGGACGCCGGGAACCTGGTCGCCGATGTTGATCAGCCAGCCGGACAGCGGGGCGCCCATCATCTGGGAGAAAGGCTGTGCCAGGTAGAAGATGGCGAACATCTTGACGCGGACCTTGTTCGGGAACCAGGCGGCGAGGAACATGATGACGCCCGGGAAGAGGCCGGCCTCGGTCACGCCCAGCAGGAAGCGCAGGATCACGAAGGAGGTCTCGTCCTGCACGAAGGCGAAGCAGGCGGAGACGATGCCCCAGGTGACCGCGATGCGTGCCAGCCACACCTTGGCGCCGAACTTGGTCAGGAGCAGGTTGCTGGGGATTTCGAACAGGGCGTAGCCGATGAAGAAAATGCCGGCACCGAGCGCGTAGGCGCCCGCGCTGATGCCCTTGTCCGCTTCGAGGGCGGCCTCGGCGAAGCCCACGTTGGTGCGGTCCAGGAAGGCCACGACATACAGGATGACGAGCATCGGCATGAGCCGGAAGGATGCCTTGGAGATGGCCGATTTGAGGATCGGCGAGTCCAGCAGCTCCTTCGTGGTGGAAGGTTTGGTGACAGTCATTCAAACTCCTCTTTGAGTAAAAGTGAGCAAATCAGGTTGTTGGTTTGAAATTCTCAGAGCGAAAAGGCGATGAGCAGTACGCCGGCAAGGCTGGCGAGGACGCCGATGGCGAGGTAGATCTTGCGTTCCCTGGTCAAGGAGCGAAGCATGGCTGTCCTTCCTAGTGCATGTAGAGGCCGCCATCCACATTCAGCGTCTGGCCGGAGATGTATCCGGCGTCCTCGCTGATGAGGAAGGCGATGGCTGCGGCGATGTCCCGCGTGGATCCGACCCGGTTGACCACGAGGTCCCGGACCAGTTCGTCCTTGCGTTCCTGGCTCAGGGTGCCGCCCATGATGTCGGTGTCGATGGGTCCAGGCGAGATGGCGTTGACCGTGATGTCGTACTCCCCCAGTTCACGGGCCGTGGAGCGGGTCAGTCCGATCACGCCGGCCTTCGCCACGGAATACGGGGTCTTGGAGAACGTCCCGCCGCCGCGCTGGGCGGAGACGGAGGAGATGTTCACGATGCGGCCGATCCGGTTCTTCGCCATGGATTCGGCGACGCGGCGGGTGGCGTAGTGGACGCCGTTGAGGTTGATGTTGAGCACGCGGTCCCACTCGGCGGCGTCGAGTTCCAGGTACGGGACCGGCGAGCTGACGCCGGCCACATTCGCGAGGGCCACGATCTGCGGCAGTTCGGCCTCGATGGAGTCGATGGCTGCCCGCACCGATGCCTCGTCTGCGACGTTCGCGCCCATGCCGTGGGCCTTCACGCCGTACTGGTTGGCGATTTCCTTGGCCGTGGCCTGGCAGAGGGCGTCGTCGAGGTCGATGATGCCGATGTTCCAGCCCTGCTCCGCAAGGTAGTTGGCGGTGGCTCGGCCGATGCCGCGTTCCGAGACGGCTCCGGTGACGATGGCCGTGCGCTCGGACGGAAAAGTGCTCATGGATATGCTCCTAAATCGTTTGCTGGACTTGGTTCATGCACGGGTGTAGCCCGCCCAGCCCGGCGAAAAGGGCAACACAACAGGAGGGCAGCTGCCCGGGGGCAGCGCCCACCTGCCGTGGTGCTTAGTTAGATGGCGCTAGTTGATCGGCGCCTTTAGCTGATCGGCCTCTTTAGTTGATCGGCGCCGGGCCGAGTTCCTCGATGAGCTTCTGCATGGCGACGTAGGCCTTGTTGCGGTAGGCGATCAGCTCCGGGGTGCGCTCGGCCGGGACGTTCAGGAAACCTGCGCCGGTCTTGGTGCCCAGCTTGCCGGCCTCCACGAGGTCCGTGAGGATCTTCGGGGTGGCGAAGCGCTCCGGGAAGTCGGTCTGCAGCGACTTGTAGCAGAAGTTGTAGACGTCCAGGCCGGCCATATCGGCGATGGCGAAGGGGCCGAAGAACGGCAGCCGGAAGCCGAAGGTGGTGCGGACCAGAGTGTCCACGTCCTCCGCCGTCGCGATGCCCTGTTCCACCAGCTGTGCCGCCTCGTGGAAGAGCGCGTACTGCAGGCGGTTCAGCACGAAGCCGGTGACGTCCTTGACCACGGCCGTCTCCTTGTTGGCGGAGTGGACCAGATCGCGGACCGCGCCGACCGTCTCGGTGGACGTGCCCTCATGCGGGATGATCTCGACGCCGGGGATGAACGGCGACGGGTTGGAGAAGTGCACGCCGAGGAAGCGCTCCGGGTTGGCGACCGGCTGCGAGAGCTCGGCGATGGAGATCGTGGAGGTGTTGGAGCCGATGATGGCGTCCGGCCGGGCGGCGGCGCTGATGCGGGCAAGGGTCTCGTGCTTGATGGCGATGATCTCGGGCACGGCCTCCTCGATGAAGTCGGCGTCGGCCACGGCTTCCTCGATGTCCTTCGCGGCCCAGAGGTTCTGCTTCAGGATCTCGGTGGACCCTTCGGGGAACAGCCCGTCGGCCACGAACTGGTCGGACTCGGTGAGCAGTCGCTCGTAGTTCTTCTGCGCCACCTCGGCCGATACGTCGGCGAGGGCAACGCGGGCCCCGCCCAAGGCGAGGACCTGCGCGATGCCGCCGCCCATGTAGCCGGATCCGACGACGGCGAACTTGCGTGAGCTGGTGGGTGTTTCGGTCATGTTCAGTCGGCCTTCGTGTAGTCGGGTTCGTACGAGCAGATGGCGTCCACCTTGGCGGCGGAGGAGGAGTTTTCGTCGAAGCGGTGCTCCAGCCATTCGCCCACGAGCTTCTTGGCAAGTTCCAGCCCGATGACCCGCTGGCCCATCGTGAGGACCTGGGCATTGTTGCTGAGGACGGAGCGTTCCACGGAGTAGCTGTCGTGCGCGGTGACGGCGCGGATGCCGGGGACCTTGTTGGCGGCAATGGCCACGCCGAGGCCGGTGCCGCAGATCAAGAGTGCACGGTCTGCTTCGCCTTCGGCCACCTTGCGGGCGGCTGCGACGGCAAGGTGCGGGTACGCGGTGGAGTCGTTGGCCGCGACGCCAATGTCTTCGACGGAGGCAACGCGGGGGTCCGCCTCCAGCAGGGCTTTCAGTGCTTCCTTGTATTCGACGCCGGCCTCATCGTTGCCGATGACAATACGCCAGCCTTCTGTGTTGCTCATTCCGTTGCTCCTTTTCCGGCCGTCGAGGCCATGTGGGACGCGGCCGCTGCGGAATCGGCTGCATCAGATGCGAGGTAGGTGGCCACGCGCTCGGCAATCAGTCCAAATGAGACTGCACCGGGGTCCGGGTGGCCGAGGCTCTTTTCAGCCAGCGGGCGGGCGCGGCCCTTGAGGGGTCGCAGGTCCGCGGTCTGCCGGGCTGCTTCGGTGGCCGCGGCAGCGGCGGCGGTGAGGGCACCGCTGAGGGAGGCCCCGCCGTCGAACGCTTCCTTGAACGCGTCCCGGAACGGCAGGAGGGCGTCCACCATGGTCTTGTCCCCCGGCTCCGCCTTGCCGAGGTCGGTGATGGCGTTGCTGAAGGCGGTCAAGGCGGCAGCCGCGTCCCCGGCGGCGTACGAATCGCGGTTGCCCAGCGCGAGTCCGGCGGCCATCACGGCCGTCCCCCACAGCGCGCCCGAGGTTCCGCCGGCGCGCTCGCTCCAGGCCTCGCCTGCCGCGGTGAGCACGCGTTCAGCCGAGGCGCCGGCTGCCGCGTTCTGCTCACCGGCCGCTGCGGCCGCATCAACGCCGCGGCGCATGCCGATGCCGTGGTCGCCGTCTCCGGCAATCGCGTCCAGGTCGCCAAGTTCCGCCTCATGTTCGACGACGACGTCCCGCACTTGGGCGAGGACGGCGGCTGCCAGCCGGCCCAGGTTAGCGGACGCCTCGGTTGCCTTTTCGTTGTCCTCGTCGGCTGTGGCTTCTGTACCGACGACTTCCCGGCGGGCGCGCGGCGCGAGGTTGCCCTTGCGGAAAGCCGGCGTATCGGCCGGCGCGGCCCAGAGCTGCTCGAGTTCGTCGTCGAGCCACAACAGCGTTAGCGAGAGACCGGACATGTCCAGACTGGTCACGAGTTCGCCGCACTCCGGTTCCACGACGGTCAGGTTGGCGGCGTTGAGGAGCTTTTCGACCTTGCCGAAGAGGAGGAACAGTTCGTCGTACTTGACCGTGCCCAAGCCATTGACGATGGCGACCACGCGGCTGCCGGCGTCGTCCGGCTTGTCCTCAAGCAGCCGCGACACCAGCAGCTCGGCGAGTTCGGAGGCGGTGGGCATGGGGTGCTCGGAGATGCCCGGTTCGCCGTGGATGCCCAGGCCCAGCGACATCTGCCCGGCCGGAACATGGAACAGCGGTTCGGACGCGCCGGGAAGGGTGCAGCCGTCGAAGGCGACGCCCAGCGAACGCGTGCGGTAGTTCGTCTTGATGGCGAGGCGCTCCACCTCGTCCAGGCTCAGGCCGGCCTCGGCTGCGGCGCCTGCTATCTTGAAGACCGTCAGGTCACCGGCGATGCCGCGGCGCTTCTCGATCTGATCCAGCGGAGCGCTGGCAATGTCGTCCGTGACCAGCACTGTGCGCGTCTCGATGCCCTCGGCGTTGAGCCGGAGCTGTGCTTGGCCAAAGTGCAGCACGTCGCCCGCATAGTTGCCGTAGCTCAGCAGCACACCGCCGCCCGCGTTTGCCGCTTTAGCCACGCGGTAGACCTGGCCGGCAGCCGGCGAGGCGAACATGTTGCCGCACGCGGACCCGGCGGCAAGGCCGGGGCCCACCAGACCCGCGAAGGCCGGGTAGTGGCCGGAGCCGCCGCCCACCACAAGTGCCACCTGGCCGGCAGGGATCTCGGTGGAGCGGACGACGCCGCCGTCCACGCGGGCAACATAGCCGCGGTTGGCGGCGACGAAGCCGTCCAGCGCCTCATCTGCGAAATCAGCGGGATTGTCGAAGATCTGGGTCATGGTTCCTCATTGAATCCGGGTTGGTTGAACAGTTCTGCTGGTCTGTTGGGGGCTGGCGCCCCTAGCGTGCGACCGCGGCGGGCTGCTGCCGCCCCTGCGCCACCTGGCTCTGGCCGAGGGCGTAGCCGTCCTTCTTGGGCAGCACGTGGCGGCGCAGGTAGTCCTGGTTGGAGGCCGTCACGGAGAGTCCGTCACCGCCGTAGTGCTCGGTGCACAGGATGCCCTGGAAGCCAACGGAGAGTGCGACCTTGAACGCCTCACGGTAGTTGATGAGGCCGCTTTCCATGGGGGCGGGCATGGCGACGTACATGTCGCGGGCCACGTCCTCGTCGCGGATGTAGTTCTTCATGTGCCAGTAGTTGGAGTACGGCAGGGTTTTCGCCACCATTTCCCGCCAGTCCTCGATGGGCCGGTGCAGGCGGATCAGGTTGCCGAGGTCCGGGTTGAGGCCGACGTTGGACAGGCCGATGTCCTGGACGAACTGCACGGAGGAGTCGGCGGTGCCGATGTAGGTGTCCTCGTACATCTCCAGCGAGAGCAGGACGCCCACCTCCGCGGCGTGCCGGCCCAGTTCCTGGAACCGGGCGACGGCGTTGTTCCAGGCTTCCTTGTCCCCTGCCGGGTCCTTGTAGCCTTCGACGGTCCAGAACCAGAGGTGCTTCTGCTGTTCCGGGGTGATTGCCTGGTGCAGGCCGAAGGAGACGACCTCGCAGCCGAGCTCAGCGGCGGCGTCAATGGTCCGGTGGCTGTAGGCCAGGTTGTCCTCCCACTTGCCCTCCTCAATGATGCTCCGGCGGATGGCGGAGATGACCGGGATGCCGATGCCGACGCTGTCGGCCGTCTGCTTGAATTCGGCCAGGCGCTCCTTGCTCAGGTCGCCCGGACGGACCCAGCTGTCGGTGAGGTCGGCGTTGGCAAAGCCGGCTTCCTTGACCTCGGTGAACACCTCGGCCCACGCGGATGCGTCGGCGTCGTTGATGTGGGTGCCGTGGGCGTCGACGCCCGGAAACTGCAGCAGGGCCGCGGTGATGGGCCAGTTGTCGGCGGTGTAAGCCATGTCTTCACTCCCTTGTGGAATCCTGTTTCCTATAGGATTTACTATCCGGTAGGAGTTGTCAAGGTCACACCTCTCGACGCGGTTGACTCCCAGCCATCGAAGATCCTATAGGGATACGTCCTGCGTGTGAAGGGCGTCACCCTCAGACGTGAAGTTCGGTGCATGTTCCACGCTACGCCTCCCCCCACTAAGTAGCAGCAGAGGGCGTTCCCAACCTTGGGAACGCCCTCTGCTGCTACCCACTTTGGGTGCGCTGGCTTTTGCTTCGCGTCTGCGGGCTACTCCTCCGGGGCGTCCGCCATCGCGCGTTCGCGAACCTTCTGAATGTGGGCAGCCATGGCGGCTCCAGCCTTGTCGGGATCGCCGCTGGACAACGCGTCCAGGACGGACTGGTGCTCGGCGATCGCATTCTCGGCGTCGGTGATCCCCACTCCCCCGAAAAGCCGGAAGCGCTGGACCTGTCCGCCGAGGGCGGCGTAGGCACCCAGGAGGAACTGGTTGTCGGTCTGCTGGGCGATCAGCTGGTGGAAGCGCTCATCCGCCTCCAGGTAGTCCTTGTACTCGGCAAAGGACGGGCCGCGCGGCGCGGACTTGAGGTCGGCGACTGTCTGCTCAAGCTCGGCGAGGCGGTGCGGGTTCAGACGCGTGCAGGCCAGGCGGGCGTTGACCGGCTCGATCGCGAGGCGGGCCTCCATCAAATCCGCAAAATCCTCGCGGGTGAACACGGGGGCCACGCGGTAACCCTTGAGCGCCACCCTGCGGACCATGCCGGTGTGTTCCAGGCGGGCCAGTGCCTCGCGGACGGGGGTCGGGGACACGTCCAGTTCCCGGGCGGTTCCATCGATACTGACGGCGGCGCCGGGTTCCAGCCTGCCGTCCATGAGCGAGGCCAGCAGCTCCTCGTACACGTGATCTGCTAGGACCTGGCGGCTCACGGTCCTGCCTCCCTTGCCCCCGGGCTGATCCTCGGGCCGGTTCCCGGCGCGGGTGCCGTTGGACGCTTTTTGCATGATCAGATCCTATAGGGACGCCTCAGGGAAGACCGCAAGCTAGTCCCGCGGATGACGCTTCGGGGGCGGTTAAACCGCTGGAACCGCCCGGCGAACGGGCGGTTCCAGTGCTTACTAAAGCGGCTCGGACGGAGCAGTGCCAGGGCTAGGCCGGCTGGTACACCGGGTAGTCGGTGTAGCCCTTGGCGCCCTCGCCGTAGAACGTGGACGGATCCGGCTCGTTCAGCGGCAGGCCCTCGCGCCAGCGGCGGGCGAGGTCCGGGTTGGCGATGGCGGGCCGGCCCACCACGACGGCGTCCGCGTGACCGTCTGCGACCAGAGACAGTGCTTCCTCGCGGGTGGTGATGACGCCGAAGCCGGTGTTGACCAGGAACGTACCGTTGAAGCGTGACCGCAGGTCCTGGACCAGGTCGCCGGTCGGGTCGGCGTGCAGGATGCTCAGGTAGGCCAGGTCCAGCGGGGCGATGGAGTTGACCAGCACATCGTAAGTTGCCCGGACGTCGGCGGCATCGGTCTCCTCGATGCCCTGGACGTTGTGTTCGGGCGAGATCCGGATGCCTACGCGGTTGGCACCCAGCGCCTCCACGACGGCGTTCACCGTCTCAATGACGAAACGGGCGCGGTTTTCGGGCGAGCCGCCGTAGCTGTCGGTGCGGACGTTGGTGTTCGGCGCGAGGAACTCGTGGAGAAGGTAACCGTTGGCGGAGTGCAGCTCAACGCCGTCGAACCCTGCCTCCACGGCGTTGCGCGACGCGGTGACGATTTCCTCGCGGACGATGGGCAGCTCGTCGGTGGAGAGCTCGTGCGGCACCGGGTGCGGCTGCTTGCCCTTGTAGGTCCGAGTCTCACCTTCGACGGCGATCGCGCTGGGGGCCACGACGCGGTGGCCGCCGTTGATGTCCTCGTGCGAGACGCGTCCGCCGTGCATGATCTGGGCGAAAATACGGCCGCCCTCAGCGTGGACTGCGTCGGTGACCTTCTTCCAGCCGGCGATCTGCTCGGGGGTCGCTAGCCCGGGCTGACCCGGGTAGGAGCGGCCAGCCGGGCTGGGGTAGATTCCCTCGCTGACGATCAGGCCGAGCGAGGCACGCTGGCGGTAGTGCTCCACCACGAGCGGGCCGGGGACGCCTTCCTGGCCGGTACGGACACGAGTCAGCGGTGCCATGACGAGGCGGTTGGGAAGTTCGAGCTCGCCGAGAGTCAGCGGGGAAAACAGCATGCGGAGTTCCTTTCAGAATGCATCAGGTTCATCAGCTGTAACTGCCTAGCGCGTGCAACTATTCCGGGTGTGGCGGAGTTCACCAGCCCGGGCGGCGGGCGGTGGCGCGTTCGTTAGCGCTTCTGCAGCTGGCTTGTGCCCATTGCGCACCGCGACACGGGTGTGCGATTATTCCCGTGATCGTGATCTATCGGCAGGAGGTGAGACCCATGAACGCAGTATCCGCAACGGGTGCTCCCCTGCAGTCCACGATCGCGCGACTGAGCTAGTCGCCACCGGGAGCGCCTTCACAGGCAATTCGCGAAAGGCGACTCCCATGACCGCAACACCTTCTTCAACTGCGCACTCCACCTCGATGACGGCCTCCGACCGGCCGCGGCCCGAGCAACCGAAGTCGGGCCAGAATCAGCCCCAAGTCAACGCCCCAAAGCCGGCGCGCGCCGCGGGCGAGCGAGCTTTGGTCCTCGGTGGCGGCGGATCCACAGGCAACGCGTGGTTGCTTGGCGTCATCGCCGGCCTGTTCGAGGCCGGGCTGGACGTAACCGGCGCTGATCTGGTCATCGGAACGTCGGCCGGATCGACGGCCGCGGCACAGATAGCTGGGGCGCCCCCGATGGAACTGCTGGCCACGATCCTCGCCGCGGCACCCCAGCAACAGACCGGTCCGGCCGGATCCGGCGGTGGACGCGTTCCGATCAGGCCGGTGACCGAGCACATGGAGAGAACGAGCGCAATCATCGCCGCCGCCAAGGATGCGGCCGACATGCGACGCAGAATGGGCGCGGCGGCACTCGACATGGATGCGGCGTCGGACGGCTCCGGGCAAACACGGTGGCGCGCTACCGTCGCCGCCCGGCTCCCCAGTCAGCTGTGGCCGCGACGGCGGATGCTCATCACTGCCGTCGATGCCCAAACCGGTGAACCCGCCGTGTTCGACCGCCATAGCGGCGTCGACTTGGTGGACGCCATCGCCGCAAGCTGTGCCAGTGGCTTCGCCTACAGGATCGGCGACAGCCGATACATCGACGGCGGCTACCGAACCAACGCGGATAATGCCGACTTGGCAGCCGGTTACGGGCGGGTATTGGTGCTCTCGCCATTCGGAGGCAAATCGCGGACGCCGGTGGACTGGGGTATGCACCTCGCGACACAGTGCGACGAGCTGCTCGCAAGCGGCAGCAGAGTCGAGACGATTTTCCCGGACAGCAACTCCGAGCACATGTTTGGCGCTAACGCGATGGATCTATCTCTGCGTCCGCCCGCTGCTCGAGCTGGTTACGACCAGGGCAAAGCCCTTGCCGAACAGCTCACCGAGTTCTGGAGATGATGCTCTGGAACTCAGTCGACTCGGCGGGCGTTACGCCCGCCGACCTTGCTGATCGAGGTGGTGCCCGAGTGGTATGGGCCGTGAAGATTGCCAGCATGTTCACTTTGAGCAGCGACGCGAGCTCGATTCTGTCACCGGCCTTTCACCCAGCCGAACCCGGACAGCCCTCACCCCGCGGATTGGTCAGGCAGTCGTCCGCGTAATTACGCGTTATTGAGCGCCAAACGCTCATCGTCTGGGCTGGTGAGCTGAACTGGCCCTGATTGGGGATGGGAAGATCCGGCCCGCCGTTTACGGAGTAGGTTCCCTGGAAGTAGGTGGTGAGGACGACACTGAAGTCGCCGGTCGCTGCGTAGGCGTGGCTGGTCCGGGTCTTCTCACCCCAGCGGTCCTGCGGGAGCGGGCCGCCCATGGTGGTCGTGGGGCCGAGCGATGTCCCGTCGCCGTAGTCCCAGCGGTACTGGACAGGCTTGGCGGTGATGTGCACCTTCTGCCCAAGCATTGTCACGTCGAAGGACTGTTCCGCTGACTCCGCATAGAAGTTGGTATCGGCTCCCCTCAGGGTGTGGGGACGCGGCTGGATTCCGAGAGTGCCCGCATTGACAGGCAGTTGTTCGAAGCGGCGCTGGATCTGGGCGGCGATCCTACCGAGAACGTCACTTGGGTCCTCCGAATAGATACAGCGATCGGGGCGGATCGGGCTCCAGCTGCTTTCGTCTGCAACTCGCAGTTTCCACCACCACCTGACCGGGCGCCCGTCCTTCCCATCCGTGCACTTGATGGAGGCGGTAAGACAGGCCACATCGAAGTCATTATTCGCGACCAGACACAACGGAGTGAATTTGTACTGGAATGGACTCTCGGGAGCTGACACCGGCGCGTCTACCCAGAATTTGCTGCCAGCGTCGAAATGCCAAACTCCAACGCCACCCGTGTTCCAGAAAACGTCTGTGTTGTCAGCGGCAGCCGGCGTCGCATAAGTCACGGCGATGAGCAACGACAGCGACAATGCGTAGATATTGCGTCGAACGTGGGGCTCGATCTCCATGGTGAGCTCATGCACCGAGCCGGTCGACATTAACGGCTTTCCAACGGCCTTCAACAAAGCGCACGATCATAATGTCCGCAAGAACTTGCGAGCCGGGAACGGATTTTTCAATGCTGGCGTCGGCCCTATGCAAAGCGCCCGCGGATTGCTCCAGTTGAGTGGAGACCTGGTATTCACCTGTCGAAGACTTAACGAACTCGCTAAACGCACCGTTGGCTTTGACGAGGCCTCCGGATATCCATCTTCCTTTGGAGTTCCACTCCACGATTCCGGGGCGAACTTTCTGGCAAAGGGCGCAGGTTGGAGCAGTGACCTTATCTAACGGGCCGAAGTTGCCTGTTTCATACGCAAAATTGAGCGTGGTGTACCAATATTTGGCAAATGCAACTAAGCCCTCTTTGGTTTCCCGCTCGGCAGTTTTTGGCAGAACTGGAAGCGGGACGTTCTGCGCTCTTCCCTCGGCGTCGGCAGGCTTGTATATCGGCGTCGGCCTGGGCGTCGCAGTGGCACTAGGTGTGGCAGAAGCGGACTGGGCTGGCGACACCACGGCCGTAGCGGTAGGACCAGCCTGCGGGTCCCCGCCGCCGCTGCAGCCGCTAAGCGCAATGACGGACACGGCGACGGCGGAGACTAGAGGCAGACGTAGGCGTTCAGAGATGCAGGTACGAGAAGTCATGCGCTAATCCCCCCGGATAGGTTTCAAGACATCTATGTCCGAACAATGGTTAAAGGGTAACCGAGATCACACTTTCCAGCTCAAAGTTATCCACAGCCTTGTCTGCAACCAAGCGCCCCCGCGGCACAACACAAAGCGGGCCCGGTAAGAACGTCACCGGACCCGCTTCATTCCTGATCAGGCGTCATTCACCCTCTACACGGCACTACACCGCTGCGCCGGCAGAACTAGCTCCCCCGTCTTATCCGTCGACAAGGCGAGCGACGAAACATACTGGGGTTCACCGTCGGGCCCGTCTTGGGCAGAGCGCATCATGTCCGGGCGTTCGAAATCAATCCCGGTCACATGGCAGAGCAGCTTGGCGTCGCTGGGGTTCCCGTCGGCGTCGAACATCGGCAGGTCAATGCCATCATCCGCGCGGCGCAGGTAGTACCTGCCCTTGGTCAGGACGGCCAGAACCGGCGGCAGGACGAGGGCCAGCCCCACCGCGAAGATCGGTGAGTACGGCTGGATACCGGAGCCAAAGGCACCGAAGAACACTGCGATGGACACCCCGGCGGAAACCAGCATGGACACAAATCCCACCGGGTTCACCGCATGCAGCATGCCGCGCCGGAACTCGGGCGTCTTGGGTGAGATCTTCAGCAGATACTTGTTGATGGCTATGTCCGAGGCCACAGTCACCACCCAGGCCATGGCGCAGTTGGCGTAGAAGCCCAGAATTGTGTTGAGGAAGTCGAACATGTTCGCTTCCATCAGGACCAACGCAATCAGCAGGTTCACCGCCACGAACACCATGCGCCCGGGGTAGGTCTTGGTCACGCGGGTGAAGCTGTTGGTCCATGCCAGCGAGCCGGAGTAGGCGTTGGTGACGTTTATCTTGATCTGGGAAATGACCACCAGCACCACCGCGAGGCTCATCGCCAGCCAGGCCGGCATCATCTCCTCGTAGACGCCGAGGAACTGGTGCACTGGCTCATTCGCCGTGGCCGAGGCTGCCGGATCCAGCTTGGCGATCAGGTAGACGGCGATGAACATGCCCACGATTTGCTTGAGGGCGCCGAACAGAACCCAACCCGGCCCGGCAAGGACGACGGCACGCCACCACGCGCCCTTGTTTTCGGCGGTCTTGGGCGGCATGAACCGCAGGTAGTCGATCTGTTCCGCGATCTGCGCCATCAGCGACAGGCAGACGCCAGCGGCCAGCATGACCGAGGCCAGGTTGGTGCCCGCAGCACCCGAATTCCCGGTGTACGCGAAGAAGTCATCGATGCTGCCGGGGTGGGACACCAGCAGGTAACCGACCGGAACCACCATGAGGAGCAGCCACAGGGGCGTGGTCCAGACCTGGAGTTTGGCCAAGGTGTTCATCCCGTAAATGACGAGCGGAATGATGATGATCGTGGACGCGGCGTAACCCAACCATTGCGGAATTCCCAGCCCCAGTTCGAGGCCCTGCGCCATGATCGACCCCTCGAGCGCAAAGAAGATAAACGTGAAAGTTGCGAAAATCACGTTCGTCACCACTGAGCCGTAGTAGCCGAACCCGGAACCGCGGGTAATCAGGTCAAGATCTATGTTGTAGCGGGCTGCATAATAGGCAAGTGGAAAACCCGTGGCGAAAATAATCACGGCGGCCACAACAATTCCGAGGATTGCGTTCACCGTGCCGTAGGCGATCCCGATATTGGCCCCAATCGAGAAATCAGCCAGGTAGGCAATGCCTCCCAGCGCGCTCGTCGCCACCACGCCCGCGCTCCACTTGCGGTAAGAGCGCGGTGCGAACCTGAGCGTGTAATCCTCCAGGCTTTCCTTCGTGGCGCTCATAGCATCCGTGTAGGAGGCCGCTGCGTTGCCACCCACTTGTGGCCGCTTGGTCTTCAGCCCGACGGCGGGACGTCCGACGGCGCCACCGCCGCCCGGGCTGTCCGTCAGTTCGCTGTCCTTCAGGTCATTAGTCATGAGGCATCCGCTTTCGTCACCAATTTGTCCCTGCCGACGCTAGTCACACCGTGCGACAGCCCGGTTCCGGCTGTATTACAGCGATGTAAAGAGTCGTAAGCGCCCCTCAAATCCAGCCTTACCCCGTAGCGCACCACAGCGGTTGCTGGGAAAATCCGTCCATACCCCTATCGTTTTTCTACAAGTCGTAGAAGAATGGAGTGCATGATGTTCAACCACACCGACGGCGATCCCATCCTGGTCCTCGATGAAGAGCAGTGCTGGCAGCTTCTGGAGGGCACCAGGCACGGCCGCCTGGTGGTCACCGTGGCGGGCGAGCCGGATATCTTCCCCGTCAACTACGTAACCAGCCGGAGGAAGCTGTACTTCCGGACAGCGCCGGGCAACAAGCTCGCGCAGGTGACCATCAATGACAGGGTCCTGTTCGAGACGGACGGCATCATGTCGAACCAGGCCTGGTCCGTGGTGCTCCGCGGCACGGCCCGCGTCCTGAGCAAATCAGCCGAGATTGCCGAGGCTGAAGAGCTGGGGCTCGCATCCTGGGTACCCACATTGAAGGACTTCTACGTCGAGATCGATCCCGGCTCCGTGAGCGGCCGGCACTTCCAGTTTGGCGAGCAGCCCGAGCGCGATTTCTAACAGGACTGCCGGCCTAGACTGGAAATATGGCGGACCGGCTGACCCCTGAGCAGCGCAGCTGGAACATGTCCCGGATCCGGGACAAGAACACCAAGCCCGAACTGCTGGTGCGCAGCCTGCTTCACGCCAAGGGATACCGGTACCGCCTGCACGGCGCCTCGCGCGGCATCAAGCTGCCCGGCAACCCGGATCTCGTCTTCGCCGGCCGGCGCAAGGTCATCTTCGTCAACGGCTGCTTCTGGCACTTCCACGACTGCAAAGTAGGCCAGCATGCCCCGAAGGCCAACGCCGAATTCTGGGAAACCAAACGCACCCGCACGCGGGACCGCGACGCCAGCCAGCGCCGGCAGCTCGAAAACGATGGTTGGGAAGTGCTCACCGTCTGGGAGTGCCAACTCCGGGACATGTCCGCCGTCGAGAAACAGCTGGAGCTGTTCCTCTCGGCGGCTGGCCCAAATTAAGCGGGGTTCAGCTCTCGGCCGGAGCCAGCCGGTAGCCCACGCCGCGAACAGTCTGCAGCCAGCGCGGATTCTGTGCGGAATCGCCGAGCTTCTTCCGCAGGTTGCCCATGTGCACCTCAACGGACCGCTCATCCGCCTCGCTGATGTAACTTCCGACGTCGTACGGTTCGTCCCGCAGGCGTCGCACCAGATCCGCTTTGGTACGGACCATGCGGCCCGCCTCCAGCAGCGCATGCAGCAGGTCGAACTCGGTGCGGGTCAGGCTCAACTCCTGGCCGTCGACAGCAACAGTCCGGGATTCGTAGCTCAGGTCCAGGCCGTTGTGGGTGTACTTCCGCCCCTCATGCCCGGCGGCGGACGGCGAGCCGGCCTCTTCGGCGAGATCCGGCGTCGAACGCGGACGCCGCATCATGGCCGCAACGCGGGCACGCAGCTCGCGCGGACGGAACGGCTTGGTGAGGTAGTCATCCGCACCCGACTCAAGCCCGATCAGGGTGTCCAGCTCTTCGGCACGGGCTGTGAGCATGACGATGTAGGCGTCGGAGAACTGGCGGATCTGCCGGGCGACTTCAAAGCCGTCGATGTCCGGCAGCCCGAGGTCGAGCGTGATGACCGCAGGGTCCAGTTCCTTGGCGGCAAGTACGCCCTCGGCTCCGCTGCTTGCGGCGCGCACGTCAAAACCGGCCTGCGTCAGAACAACGCGCACCAATTCGCGAATGTCGTGGTCATCCTCGATGACCAGTCCCACGCGTGTATCACCCATCGCAGCCCCCTCAGCCCGCTACATCCCGTCTGCAGTATAGCTCCCGGCGGATATCCTGCTCCTATGCGTTTCTCACGCCCCGTCCGGATGGACCCGCGCCCATGAGCAGTATCGCCTGGAAAGATTCCTCCGGCCGGATCCTGCTCTTCCGCAAGCCCTTCCACGAGTACTCCCTGCGGGGCAGGGTGATGCTGAGCCAAATGCCGCTTTCCGTGACGGCAGGAATCACAGCTTTTCTCATTCTGGCGTTCTTCCCTGAAACGCTGCTCAATCCCCTTTTCATCAGCTTTCTGCTGTCACAGGCAGTAATACTGATCCTTTGCTACGCCGTGCCTTGGCACCGACTGCCGTATCCGGCATTCCTGGTAGTACCGCTCCTGGACCTGGTGTCGATCTGCCTGGGCAGGGAAGGCGGCCAGGACAGCCTGACGGGACTCAGCCTCATGGCGGTCTTTCCGGTCATCTGGTTATGTGCGTCCGGGCTGTTTCCCAAAGCGGCGGTGGCAATATCGTTCTTCGGCCCCCTGGCAATCATCTGGGTGCCGCTGTTTCTGCGGGGCGCCGTCTCCGGCCAAGACCTATCGCGCTCCTTCCTGCTGCCCGTGATGATGCTGGGCATCGGCGTAACCGTGTCCGTCATGACGCTTAGCATGGTCCGGCAGCAGCGGGACCTGGAGGAGCAGCAGCGCGACCTGGAGGAAAAGGACTCCCAGCTCCGCGGCGTGCTGACCGGCAGCAAGCGCCAGGAACGGCTATTGAATACGGTCCTGGACACGGTGCACTTGGGCGTCCTCGCCGTCGATGCGCAGGGCAACGACATCCTGATGAACCGCAAGCAGCGCCAGCATCACCTGTTGGCTTCGCCGCCTACCATCGAAGATCCCAACGAGTCCGAACTGCTGGTGTTCTCCGCCGACCGGACAACCCTGGTCCCCGTCGACCAGCGGCCCGTCCGGCGCGCGATTCTCGGCGAGGAGTTCACCGACTACCTCGTGTGGCTCGGGGCAGGGGCCGACCAGCGCGCCATTTCCACCAGCGCGAGGCCTATGGAGGACCAGGACGGGAACTTCGCGGGCTCCGTCATTGTGTTCAGCGACGTCACCGAGCTTGTGAACGCCCTGGCTGCCAAGGACGATTTTGTCTCCAACGTCTCCCACGAATTCCGGACGCCGCTCACTTCGATTCTTGGCTACGTCGAGCTTATGTTGGACGACGATGACGACGACCTCGCCGACTCCCAGCGCGGCACCCTGGAAATCATCCGGCGGAACTCGGAGCGGCTGCTCACGCTGGTCTCGGACCTGCTGTCCAGCCGCAACGGCCAGCTGCTCGTCTCCCCGAAGGCCGTGAACATGGCTGAACTGGTGCGCACCAGCGTCACCGCCGCCCTGCCGCGGGCGGCGGAATCCGGCATCCACCTGCGGGCCGACGCCCCGGAGACGCTGGAGGCCCACATCGACGCAGCACGCATCTCGCAGGTGCTTGACAACCTCGTATCGAACGCCATCAAATACTCTCCCGACGGCGGCGACGTGGTGGTGTCGCTGCGCGCCGAGGACGGCCACATGATGTGCAGCGTGAGCGATACGGGCATGGGGATGAGCCAGCAGGACCAGGAGGAGGTCTTCGCCAAGTTCTTCCGGTCCGCAGCCGTCCGCAATTCGGCGATCCCCGGCGTCGGACTCGGGCTGTCCATCAGCAAGGCCATCGTGGAAGCACACGGCGGCCGGGTCTCGCTCCGCAGCGAAGTGGGGAAAGGCACCACGTTTACGTTTGCGGTGCCGGTGCAGAACTGAGCTCTTGCCCGCGGCGTTTTGCGGGGCGTTTGCCGGGTGGACGCGTCCTCTACGGGTTATGCCCGGTGGTCCTCGATAAGCCAGCCGGCCAGCCGCCGGGCGCGCCGGGCCGCGTCAAGGTCGCCCTCTGCCGCGGAGATGATCGAGCCCTTCATGAGAATGTGCCAGGACCGGGAGAAGTCATCGGTCCGCTGCAGCCCGGCCTCGTCCGCGAGCTGCTTCACATGACCGCGGATCTTGGCGAGGTAGTCGATGCTGGCGCGTCCCAGCGGATGCGAGGCGCCCATTTCCAGCAGCACGTTGATGAAGGAACACGCTTCGAAGTCGGTGCGATGGAACCAGTCGGAGAAGACATCGAAAATGGCCAGCAGCTGTTGTTCGGGGGTGTCCGCCCTGCGCCTGGCCTCCCCCACGATGGCGTTGAGGGTCCACACCTGGTCGCGCTTCTCAAGGAACGCGAGTACGAGCTCGTCCTTGGAAGCGAAGTGGCGGTAGAAGGTGGCCTTTGCGACGCCGGAACTGCTGATGAGTTCATTGATGCCGACGTCCCGGACGCCACGCCGGGCAAAGAGGTCGTAGGCCGCGCTGACGATTCGTTCGTGCATCCTGGCAGCACCGGTCGCCGCAATCTCCTCGCCATACGTCCGGCCTCCCGATGTGAGCGGGACACCCGGCGCGGCGGTAGGCTGCGGTCCAGTGTGAAGCCCTCCGGAAGGTTCTCTCCCGGCGCTCCACGGCTCGGAGCTTGGTACCTCTGCCATTAGGAACAGTCTATCCCAAAACGCAAGACAGACCTGTCTGTCTTGGGCTATTGTTCATACAGGTGCGACTAGCGTCCGAGGCCCGCCTGGCGCACCACTTCTCCCCAGGACTGCTCGGCAAGGTCAGCCACCGCTGCCAGGATCTCCGACGGCGGCCGGGAAATATCCAGCGGAAACTCGACGATGTCGATGTCGGTGTTGAGGATCCGTCTCAGCTTGACCTCGCCCGCCCCCGCGTAGACCAGCCAGGCCGTGGGCACCCGCAAGGCCGTGCAGTAGGCCAGCATCTGGAAATGGTCCGCCGACAGGGAGGCGCCTTGGTCGGTGCCCGCGCGGTACTGGGCGTCGTAAACCACCACCGGCCGGCCGCCCAGCAGGTGCACGGCATCCGGGCGCACTGTCAGCCGGTCCGAGTCCCGTACCGCCTCGTTCAGCAGCGCGTTGTACTGCAGCCTCATGTCGCCGGGAAAGGCCGCCATGGCCCGGCGCAGCGCGGCGCCGACGAAATCCTCGAAGACCTTGCCCATGTCGACGACGAAGGACGCCGTCTGCTGCTTGCCCTCCCCCGCCTCCGCGGAAGCATTGCGCAGGATCACCTCGGAGAGCCTCAGCGCCGCGTGATAGCGGAGGTTCATCCGGCTGGCCCGCCACGGCGGAAGCGGAGCGCCGGCTTGAAGGCGGGTAACGCCGTCGAGCTTTCCCTTCAGCTGCCGCAGCCGGCCCAGCACCTCCGGGCGGACGCCCGGGACACGGGACATGCGCTCGAGCGCGGCACGCAGGATGCGGTTCTCCGGGATGTCCTCGGTGAACTCGTCGTAGGAAACTTCCAGCGGCACGAGCATCCCGGGACGGCGGGATATCTGGTCCGAGATGCGGATGCGGCCCTTGACTGTCCGGAGCGACTCGTCGACGGTGACGTACCCCTGCAGGACGCCGCGCTGCAGCGCACGTTCGGCGAGCTGCACCAGCGACGCCGCCAGGGCGCTCCACAGCTCGGCATCCTCGTCAGCTGCCACGGTGTCGTCGCGGAAGCCCTGGTCCCCGGCGTAGCTCAGCAGAAAGAGCAGACGGCTCAGTCCGAGCCGGTCCTTCGGCCGCACGTCGAGCTGCACCCGCGGAGTGCGCACGGACCCCACCATGCCGACGGGCTCGATCCGGAACAGTCCCAAGCCCATCGGCGTTGCCTTGGTCAGGCCGCTGGAGTTCAGGAAGGCGGCGCTTTCGGCGTCGAGCTTCTCCACGGTGCCGCGGGAGAGCTCGTCCAGAACGATGTGCCGCAACGCCTGGGCTTGGCCGGCGGGGCTAGCGAGCCGCAAGGCGTCCCAGCAGCTGGTCCAGCCCGAAGCGCTCTTCCAGCTGGGCCCGGTTCAGCTGCCCGTGGTAGTGCTCCTCCAGCAACGGCATGAGCTCGTACTTCCAGATCCGGCGCAGGCCGGCAGGGGTCTGCGCGGCCTTCTTCATGAAGTAGGACGGCCCGATCATGAGGTCGCGGTCCCACTCGTCAATGGCCTGGTTGAGCGCGTCCAGCAGCAGCGCCGGCGTCGTGTCGAGCTGCCGGGCTTCCAAGAATCTCAGCAGCGAGCCCTTCACCGGCTCGGTCTGCGGGTGCAGTTCGATGAACGCAAAGCGGCGGCGGATCGCGGCGTCCATCATCGCGATGGAGCGGTCCGCGGTGTTCATGGTGCCGATGATGTACAGGTTGTCCGGGAGCGTGAACGGCTCGTTGGGGCTGTACTGCAGGTAGATCCGGTCATCCCGGTATTCCAGCAGGAAGTACAGCTCGCCGAACACCTTGGCCAGGTTGGCGCGGTTCATCTCGTCGATGATCAGGAAGTACGGCTTCGACTCGTTGCCGGGCTTGGCCGCCTCCTCCGCGAGCCGGCGCAGCGGCCCGGCGACAAGCTTGAAGGAAACCTGGCCCTCGTCGGTCTTGTCCGGCCGGTATCCCTCGAAGAAGTCCTCGTACGCGTAGGACGGGTGGAACTGGACGAGCTTCACCCGCTCGTCGGTGCTGTCCTGCGCCAGTTCGGCGGCGAGGTGCTTGGCCAGATAGGTCTTGCCGGTTCCCGGCGGCCCGTACAGCACCAGCTGCCGGTTCTCCTCCAGCAGATCGGCGATCTCCTGCAGCGGCTCCGCCTCCATGTGGAGGGAGTCCGCGAACTCCTGCGTCACCGGACGGAAGCCGCCCAGCAGTGGGAGGGCGACGGTGGCGGGTGAGGCATCGGCGTCGGGCTCGGTTTCCGCCTCGGCGGGCAGCAGCGCCTGCAGTGCCTGCACCACCCGGGTGACGTCGACGACGATGCCGGGGGTGGCCAGCTGGCGCTGGATGTGCCGCGGCAGGTCGGTCACGGCGTGGGCCTCGTCGAACCACCGCACCTTGCGGCGCATCCGCCGGTTGTCCGCGTTATGGTCCGGTTCCCCGAGCACGACGCCGATCCGGACGGTTCCGGCGTTCTGGTACAGCGCGAAGTCGCCCGGCTTCATCACGGTCAGGAAGGCGAAGACGGCGGTTTTGGTGTCCTCCCGCTCCACGTAGCCGAGATGCTTGTAGTCCTCGTCCACGGCGTGCTGGACCAGCCCGGCGGTAACGCCAGCGTCGAGCAGGCGGAGGTGTTCGACGTCGAGCGTCACCTTCTCCTCTGCCTGCCAGGCAGCCAGGAGCTCGGCGTTGTCGTGGTGGGTGCGCAGCAGCCAGGCGCGGCGGCCCGGATCCCCGACCTTCCGCCATTGGCTCACCAGCTGCCGGGCGTACCAGTCGATGCGCTGGCCGGCCTGCTCATCCAGGTGCAGGCGGATGCGTCGGATGTCGGCGGTGATCTCCTCCTCACTGTCCCCCTTGGCCCCGCCGACGAGGGAGGCAAAGGCGTCCCTGATCTCCTGGCGTTCGATGTCGGCCACCACCGGCTCGAAGTAGCTGGGCCAGGCGAGGTATTCGATGCTGCGCCGGATGGCCGGCTGGTCCTCGGGAGTGCCGGCCGCCAGCAGGTGGAACGCCAGCGGATCCTTCAGCGCCTTATTGATGACGGCGGTGGATTGCCTGTCGACGTGCCGGACGAACCGGCAAAGCCATTTCAGGTGGTCCCAGATGGTCCAGTTAAACTCGGCAGTCCGGTCGCGGATAACGCCGTGGTCGGTCATGCCCTGGTACAGCTCCTCCGGGAGCTCCAGCGGCGGTTCGAGCCAGGACGCCGCCTCCGCTACGCGGGCACGCTTGACCTTGAGCGACTTGACCTCGTGCGCCAGCGGCAGGGACTGCAGGAAGAGGAGCTCCACGGCCAGCTGCTTCGCCGAGGCGGATGCGTCCGCCAGGTTGTGCCGCAGGTTGGTCATCATGGGCGCCTTGGCGTCCGCGACTCCCCGTTCAAGCCGTTCCAGGAGTTCCGCTGCGGCCTCCGCCGTCCACGTCTGCGTACGGCCGTCCAACGCCGACGGCTTGCCCTGCAGCCCGGCGCCGAGCACAAACCACGCGGCGTCCTCGATCTCTTTGGAGACTCCGAGGGCGCGGTGCATGGCAGGCTTTGGGGCGGGGGTCATGCGTTCAAATTTACAGGGTAAACCTGAACGCAAGCACCATGGCCGGCCCGGAAGCTACTTGCCGGTAACAGCTGGCAGCCGCTTCCGGCCGAAGGCGAAATAGCAGCCCGGGCCGATGAAGTTGACCAGGGTGGCCAGCCGCCAGAACATCTTGGAGCCGCGGATCTGCTCGTCGGGCCGACGCGAAAGGTCGCGCTGGGCAGCGGCCAGGAAGGCGAGCTGCGCCGCTCCAATCACGATGGTGCCGGTGCGCGCCGCAGGCGGAAGTTCCTTCCAGGACTTTTTCCTCGCTGCCGCTTTTTTCGTTCCCACGTTCCACGTTCCCGCGCGCTTCGATTTCACGGTCAATGCTCCTTGCGCTCAATGAAGGGCTCCAGCAGCTGCTTCTGCTCCAGAGTCAGCCGCAGTACCCTTCCGGTGGCTTCATCGACAAAGGCCAGGTGGCTTGAGGCCTTCACACAATCGTCGCCAGTTACCGGGTCCTGCACAAGGTAGTGGATGTCGAAACTGGCGCCCTTGACGGCCCCGACCCATACCTGGACCCGCGCCGGAACGTTCCGGTACTCGAGGGTCTTCACGTAACGGATCCGGTGGTCCACCACGAGCGCCATGGTCCCCTTGGGAACCGCGTTGAAGAGCGACACGTGCGGGTCTATCCCGGGCAGCCCGGCACCGGCGGGCGGGCCGAAGGCGGCGATGCGCGCCTCCTCCAGCATGCGGACGATCTGGACGTTGTTGATGTGGCCGTAGGCGTCCATGTCCCCCCAGCGCATGGGCACGAGCACCTCAATGCGCCGGGGGTCCGGGTGGCCGCCTCCGGCGTTCGCGGGGGTCAGCTGTGCACCGCCGTCGAATCGTCCACGGGCATCTCCTCGGCATCCGCGCCGGCGAACTGCGACATGTACAGCCGGTAGTAGGCGCCCTCGGCGGCGAGGAGGGTCTGGTGGTTGCCCTGTTCCACGATCTTGCCGTTCTCCATGACCAGGATGGTGTCGGCGTCGCGGATCGTTGACAGGCGGTGCGCGATGACGAAACTGGTCCGGTCCGTGCGGAGGGCTGCCATGGCCTTCTGCACCAGGAGTTCGGTGCGGGTGTCCACCGAGCTGGTGGCCTCGTCCAGGATGAGCAGCGACGGGTTGGCCACGAAGGCGCGGGCGATGGTGATCAGCTGCTTTTCACCGGCGCTGACGTTGTTGCCCTCCTCGTCGATGACGGTGCTGTACCCGTCAGGCAGCGCCCGGACAAAGCGGTCAACGAAGGTGGCCTTCGCCGCTGCCATGACCTGGTCCTCGGTGGCGTCCAGCTTGCCGTACCGGATGTTGTCGTAGATGGAGCCGCCGAACAGCCAGGCGTCCTGCAGCACCATGCCCACCTTGGAGCGCAGCTCGGCCCGGCTCAGCTGGGTGACGTCCACGCCGTCGAGCGTGATGGAACCGGAGTTGAGCTCGTAGAAGCGCATGACCAGGTTCACCAGGGTGGTCTTGCCCGCGCCGGTGGGGCCGACGATGGCCACGGTGTGCCCCGGCTCGGCGGTGAAGGACAGGTTCTCGATCAGGGGCTTGTCCGGCGTGTAGCTGAACGTGACGTCCTGGAACTCCACGTGGCCGTCGGTCTTGGCCGGCAGGTGCCGCGTGGCGGTCTCGGCGTGCTGCTCATCCGCGTCCAGGAACTCGAACACGCGCTCGGCCGAGGCCACTCCGGACTGCAGCATGTTGGCCATGCCCGCCATCTGCCCCAGCGGCTGGGTGAACTCGCGCGAGTACTGGATGAAGGCCGTGGCGTCGCCCAGGCTCATGCTGCCCGAGGCCACCCGCAGGCCGCCCACGACGGCGATGCCGACGTAGCTGAGGTAGGAGACGAACTGCATCACGGGGAAGATGATGCCGGACACGAACTGCGCGCCGAAGCTGGCCTTGTACAGGGCCTCGTTGCGCTCCTCGAAGCGGTCCAGCATGTCGGCGTCGCGGCCAAAGACGCGCACCAGGTCATGCCCAGAGAAGGACTCCTCAATCTGGCCGTTGAGCTCGCCGGTGTTCTTCCACTGCGCGGCGAACAGCTTCTGGCTGCGCGCTCCGATCACGCCGGCCGCGGCACCGGACAGCGGCAGGGCAATCAGGGCGATCAGGGCCAGCTGCCAGGAGACGATGAACATCATGATGACGATGCCGACCACCGTCAGCACTGAGCTGATGAGCTGGGCGAAGGCCTGCTGCAGGGCCTGCTGCACGTTGTCGACGTCGTTGGTTACCCGGGAGAGCACGTCACCGCGCTGCCGGGTGTCGAAGTAGTTCAGCGGCAGCCGGTTGAGCTTCTTTTCCGTGTCGTCGCGGAGCTGCCGGATCACCTTCATGACGATCCTGTTGAGGACGTAGCCCTGGAGCCACAGGAAGATGTTGGCCACGAAGTACATCAGCAGCACGGCTGAAATCAGGACGGTCAGCTTCTGGAAGTCGATGCCGGTTCCGGGCACGAGCTCCATCCGGGAGACCATGTCCGCGAAGTTGTCCTGGCCCTGTGCCCGCAGCCCTTCTACGAACTGGTCCTTGCTGACGCCGGCGGGCAGCTGTTTGCCCACCACACCGCCAAAGATCACGTCCATGGCCTGGCCCAGTACCTTCGGCGCAATGACATTGAGGATCACGGAAATGATCACCATGCCCACCACAACGTAGATGCCGGCGGCTTCCGGCTTCAGCAGGCCCATGAGCCGCTTGGCGGACGGCCAGAAATGCTGGGCCTTCTTGGCCGGCATCGCGCCGAACATGCCGCCGTCGGCCTCGCCCGGCTTGTACTCCTCCTCGACGAAGTCGTCGTCTTCGAGGACCGGAGCTTCCGTGCCTGTCCGGCTCTGCAGCTTCTCAGCGTCCTGGCCGGTGCCTACGTCGAGGTCCTGGCCGATGCCCTTCTTGTCGGCGCTCATGCCACTTCCTCCACGCTCAGCTGGGACTCAACAATTTCCTGGTAGGTGGGCGACGTTTCGAGGAGTTCCTCGTGCGTTCCCCGGTCAACGATCCTGCCGTTGTCCAGCACCAGGATCTGGTCCGCTTCGGTGATGGTGGAGATGCGCTGCGCGACGATGATGACCGTGGCGTCGGTGGTGGTGCGCTTGAGGGCGGCACGCAGCCGGGCGTCGGTGGCGACGTCGAGTGCGGAGAACGAGTCGTCGAAGAGGTACACCTTTGGCTTGGTGACCAGGGCCCGCGCGATGCAGAGGCGCTGGCGCTGGCCGCCGGACACGTTGGTGCCGCCCTGGGCGATGCGGGATGCGAGCCCGCTCTTCTTTTCCTTCACGAAACCGTCGCCCTGGGCCACATGCAGCGCATCCCAGAGTTCGTCGTCGGTAGCCTCCGGCTTGCCGAAGCGGAGGTTGTGTTTGATGGTTCCCGAGAACAGGTAGGGCCGCTGCGGAACCAGGGCCACCCGGTTGGTGATTTCCTCGCGGTCCAAGTGGCTGACGGGGACGCCGTCGAGGAGCACTTCGCCGTCGGCCACGTCGTAGAGGCGCGGCAGCAGCGATAGCAGCGAGGTCTTGCCGGCGCCGGTGGAGCCGATGATGGCCACCGTCTCCCCCGGGCGGGCGGTGAAGCTGATGTTGCTCAGGACAGGAGCTTCGGCTCCGGGGTAGGCGAACGTGACGTTGCGGTACTCCACCACGCCCTCCAGCTGCTTGGGCGTGACCGGCTGCAGGGGGTCGTGGATTGACGGTTCGACGTCGAGCACCTCGCCGATGCGGTCTGCGCAGACGGACGCGCGCGGAATCATCATGGCCATGAAGGTGCCCATCATGACGGCCATGAGGATCTGGAGCAGGTACTGCAGGAACGCTGTCAGGGAGCCGACCTGCATGTCGCCGGCGTCCACCCGCTGGCCGCCAAACCAGAGCACGGCGGCGGTGGACAGGTGCAGGATCATGCCGATCGCGGGGAACATCAGGACGAACAGTGCGCCGATCTTGAGCGAGACGTCCGTCAGTTCCTTGTTGGCCTGGCCGAAGCGCTCCGTCTCGTACGGTTCCCGGACGAAGGCACGGACCACGCGGATGCCGATGATCTGTTCGCGCAGGACCTCGTTGATGCGGTCGATCTTGGTCTGCATGGAGCGGAACAGCGGCATGAGGCGCACCACGATGTAGCCGACCACCACAATGAGGATGGGGACCGAGACCCAGACCAGCCAGGACAGGTTGATGTCCTCGCGCAGGGCCATGATGATGCCGCCGACGCACATGATGGGTGTGGACACCATGAAGTTCAGGCCCATCAGCACCAGCATCTGGACCTGCTGGACGTCGTTCGTGCCGCGGGTGATCAGGGTGGGAGCGCCAAACGCGTTCACGTCCTTGGCCGAGAAACTGGTCACCTTGCGGAAAACCCCACGGCGAAGATCGCGTCCCATCGCCATGGCGGTCTTCGACCCGAAGTAGACGCCGGCAACGGCGGTGCCCACCTGGAGGAAGGCCACGAGGAGCATGACGGCCCCGGTGCGCCAGATGAAGTCGGTGTCGCCGCGGGAGACGCCCTCATCGATGATCTGGGCGTTGAGGCTGGGCAGGTAGAGCGCCGCAATGGTGGATGCCAGCTGGAAGGCGACGACAGCCAGGATGTACGGCAAATACGGTTTGGAATAGCGCCGTATGAGGGTGACGAGCATGCTCACGGATCCTTCGGGAGAGCGCGAATGAATTAAGAGAAGTAATAGCAGACGGGACTGACAGCCCAAGCCTTCCAACTCTACGAAATCTGTTGCCCGTGCGAAACGTAATGCGCGAAGATCATCCCAACGGACGACGCCCGGCTCACGCACCCAAGAGTCGAACGGACGACGCCGGCTCCCGCACCCGAGCGCGAACGTACACTTCAGCCCCCAAGCCGGCTCCCCGCCGTCGTACACCCTGCCCCCTTACCTGGAGTTTTTGTCCAGATATTGGCCCCTGGAGGGGGTTTAGCCGCCATTATCTGGACAAAAACTCCGTCGGAGCGGGCGCTATTCGCCGCGGTGCTTGCCGTGCGAGGCGATGTAGTGCGCCGCGGCGCTCTGGAGCTTCCGCTCCTTGCCCAGCCGGCGACTCAGCGCCTTCAGTTCGGCGCTGACCCGGGCCTGCTCCTGCGCAATGATTCGCTGCTGCTCAGCCTGCCGGGCCACGGCGTTCAGGGCCGCGGCCAGCTGAAGCTGCTGCTCGGCGAGGAGCCCCTGCGTTTCCTGGATGAGCGGCACCAGGTCCGCAGGCTTGGTGTGCATCTCAGCCAGCATGGTCCGGGCCCGCGCCGGCGGTTCGTTCATCGGCAGGACGGGTTCCGCTGCCGGCTGCCGGCTGGCGTAGGACTGTGACTTGGCGTCGCCGGCCAGTTGGCGGGTCAGAACTTCGGCGAACTCACGCTCGAGGTCGTCGTCGGAATACTCAGCGGCAGGCCGCCCGGAAGCCAGCCCGGCATCCGGTTCAGGATCGGCAGCAGCCTCCGGGCGGATGTCCACGGTCCGGCGCAGCGGCTGTTCCTTGATCAGGAGCACGGCAATGAGGGCAACAACGGCAATGACTCCAGAGATGAGGAAAATCTCGGCAGTCGCGTCCCCGTAGGCAGCGCGCATGATGTCCCGGATCGGGGCGGGCATGTCGGCCAGGTCGAGGCTGGCGCCTGAAGCGCCGGAGCCTGCCTTGATGCCGGCGTCGGCAAGGCCCTGGGTGGCCAGTTCCTTGACCCTGTTGCTCATGATCGCGCCCAGCACCGACACCCCGATTGCACCGCCTACGGAGCGGAAGAACGCCACAGAAGCGCTGGCTGTGCCGATATTGCTGGCGCTGACCGTGTTCTGTACGGCCAGGACGAGGTTCTGCAGGAGCATGCCGAGCCCCAGGCCCAGGATCGCCGTGAACACTCCGGCCTGCCACAGTTCCGTGGTGTGGTCCATGGTGCCTGCCAGGCCCAGGCCGCCGATCAGCAGCACCGTACCCGTGATCAGGTAGCGCTTCCATTTGCCGGTGCGGCTGATCATCTGCCCCGAAACCACTGAGCCGACCAGGTTGCCGGCGATCATGGGCAGGGTCAGGAGGCCCGCCTCGGTGGGTGTTGCGCCGCGTGCCACCTGGAAGTACTGGCCCAGGAAGGTCGAGGAGCCGAACATTGCCACGCCCACGGCCACGGAGGCCCAGATCGCCAGGGCGGTGGTGCGCTCGGAGATGATCTTCAGCGGGATGATGGGCTGCTCGACCTTGGATTCAACCACTATGAGCAGGGCCAGCAGCACCACGCCGCCGCCCACCATCAGCGCCGACTGCCAGGACCACCAGTCGTAGTAGTCGGGGTTGCCCGCGAAGGACACCCAGATGAGGAGCAGGCTGACGCCGCTGGTGAGGAGGATGGAACCGAGCCAGTCAATCTTGGCAGGCCGCTTGACATGCTGGATCTTGAGCGTGATCTGCAGCAGGATGAGGGCGACGACGGCGAGCGGCACACAGACGAAGAACGTCCAGCGCCAGCCCAGCGGGCTGTCAACGATGAAGCCGCCCAGCAGCGGTCCGCCGGCCGTGCCGACGGCCATGACCGCACCCATGTAGCCGGAGTACTTTCCGCGGTCGCGGGGCGGAATCATGGAGCCGATGATCGCCTGGGCCAGCGCTGTCAGGCCGCCCATGGCGATGCCCTGGACAACGCGGGCCGTCAGCAGCAGCGGGATGGTCTGGGACAGGCCGGCCATCACCGATCCCGCCACGAAGATCACGATGCTGAGCTGGACCAGGACCTTCTTGTCGAACAGGTCAGCGAGTTTGCCCCAGACCGGGGTGGTGGCTGCGTTAGCCAGCAGCGCGGCGGTGATGACCCACGCGAAGTCCGTCTGTGTGCCCTTGAGCTCGGACATGATGGTGGGCAGCGCGTTGGCAACGATGGTGCTGCTGAGGATCGCGGTGAAGAAGGCAGCCAGGAGCCCGGTCAGGGCCTCCATGATCTGCCGGTGTGTCATGGGGGCCTGGGGCGCGTGGGCCGAAGGGCGTGACGTGGCCGTCCCGGAGGCGGCAGCGTGGCTAGCCAATGAACTGCTCCTTGCGTTTGGTAGTGGTTGTGATGGGGCCGGCCGTCGTTGCCCGGGCGGATTCCCGCAGGGATTCCGCAAGTTTGGAGAGTACTTTCGCCGTCTCTGCGGCGTCCTGCTGGCTCCAGTCCTGGAGGTATTCCTGCAGCGTGGCCACGCGGTGTTCCTCGATCTCGACGAGCTTCGCGCGGCCGGCGTCCGTGAGGGCGACCAGTTGCGCCCGGCCGTCGTCGGGGTCGGGCCGACGATGGACCAGCCCAAGTTCCTCAAGCTCCGCGATGTGGCGGCTGAGGACCGGAGCGCTGACCCCCAGCCTTGCGGCGAGGTGCGTGGCGCGGGATTCCTTCTCCCCCACGAAGCGAAGGACGCCCTGCAGCGCCACTCCAGCCTCCAGGCCGCGCGAGTTCGAGACGGCCGCGCACCGGACGGCGCGCTGAAGGTCGAAAATCTGCCGCACGAGTTCGGCCGCCGTGTTTGGCTCAACTGCCATGATGGATTGCCCCTTATTGCTTACCTTAGGCAACTATACCAATAAATGGTTGCTTTAGGAAACTAAGCAATGTGAGATCGGGTTAAACGCCTAGCGCGAACTGGCAGCAGATGCCCTCAAAATCGGATTTTGGGGGCATTAGCTGCCAGTTCGCGCTGGGTGGGACGGGGTCAGTCGTCCAGGTGGGTGGGGGCGAACATCTTGAGCAGCGTTTCGACGACGACGACGTTCGGGCCGTCCGCGGCGAAGCCCGCCCTGAGCGCGTCCCCCACTTCCTCCGGGGCGACTCGGGTGGCGGGAACGCCGAAAGACTCGGCCAGTTTCACAAAGTCAGGCCGGGCGAGTTCGGTGGCGGTGGCCTTGCCGAAGGCACCCACCATGTATTCGCGCAGGATGCCGTAGCCGCCGTCGTCCACGATCAGCCAGGTAACCGGCACGTTGTGCTGCTTCGCGGTGGCGAGTTCGGCGATGGAGTACATGGCCGAGCCATCACCGGAGACAGCGAGCACACGCGCGGAAACTGCTGACCTGCCCATGGTTTCCAGGCCCACGGCCCCGCCGATCGCCGCCGGGAACCCGTAGCCCAGGCCGCCGGCGCCCTGGGCCGAGTGGAACTGCCCTTCGCGGGCGTCCCAGCAGCTCCAGCCCCAGTACGCCGAGATGGTCATGTCCCAGAAGGTCTGCATGTCTGCCGGAACTGCCTCGCGGATGTCGGCCATGAACTGCAGTTCCTTGGCCAGGTCCTGCGATTCCAGCCGCTCCTTCACCTTCCGCAGCGACTCCCGCACAAGGTCTTCGGGCGTGGTTCCGTGCCAGTCGGGCCGGGCGTCGGCGGGCACCAGCAGCGACGCGTCGAGGGCTGCGAGCGCCTGGCCGGCGTCGGCGCGGATTCCCAGGCCGGGCCGGTTGGATTCCAGGACTCGCGGCTCGGCGTCGATCTGGATGATCCTGCCACGCGGTTCAAAGGTGAAGTAGTTGGACGTGACTTCGCCGAGCGAGGAGCCGATGACCACCAGGACGTCCGCGTCCTCCAGAAGGTCCGTCATGTGCCGGTCCTCAATCCACGACTGCAGCGACAGCTCATGGTTCCACGGGAAGGCGCCGTTGCCGCCGGGCGTGCAGATGACGGGAGCCCGGAGCTTTTCCGCGATCGAGAGCAGGGACTTTTCCGCCCGGCCCCGGCGGGTTCCGCCGCCGGCAATGATGGCCGGACACTTCGCCGTCGACAGCCATTTCACGGCTTCGCGGACAAGCTCGACGCGCGGCGGGTTGTCCGCCGCTTCGGCCAGCGCATCCTCCACGGGCGGCACCATGATGGGGTCCAGCAGCACATTCTGCGGGACTTCCAGCCACACCGGGCCCTGCGGCGACGAGATCGCCTCGGTCCAGGCATCCTGAATGGCGGACGGAATGCCGGACGCGTGCTGGATCAGGCGCTGGCTCTTGGTGACGTTCGCGGCCGACGCCTTCTGGTCATCCAGCTGGTGCAGCATGCCCTTCCGCCGGGCGCCGAGGCCCTCGAGTGGGATCTGGCTGGCAACCACCACCATGGGCACACCCGTGGCGTAGGCTTCCTGCAGCCCGGCGAGCGATGTCAGGGCGCCCGGCCCGGTGGACAGGAACAGCACGCCCACCTCCCCCGTGGCGCGTGAGTAGCCGTCCGCCGCAAACGCGGAATTGTTCTCCACGCGGGAGGACACGAACTTCAGGTTGCCCCGGCCCATCGCGTCGAAGAGGCCGAGCGCGTGCTGGCCGGGGATGCCAAACACCGTTTTCGCGCCCAGCGCTTCCAGGGTTTCGACGACGAGGTCCCCGCCGTTGCGGACACCGGTCACTGGGAGTACTCCCCCACGGCGGCACGGACAGCGCCATTGCCGGCCGGCGCGGGCGAGGCTGCCGCGAACCCTGCCGGACGGCGGGCTTCCCGGCCCAGAGCCTGGGCGGCGTAGCCGGTTTCGGCACCGAAGCGGTCTCCTGCGACGGTGTTGTCCGCCATGAGGGTGACGAGCTCGTAGGCAACATGGCTGGCGGCCACGCCGGTGATCTCTGCGTGGTCGTAGGCTGGGGCCACTTCAACGACGTCGGCGCCAACGAGGTTCATGCCGCGGAAGCCGCGGATGATCTCCAGCAGCTCCCGACTAGTAATGCCGCCGGCTTCCGGCGTGCCGGTTCCGGGCGCATGGGCGGGGTCCAGGACATCGATGTCCACGGAAATGTACACGGGACGGTCCCCGATCCGGTCCCGCACCTTGGCCACAGTCTCGAGAACGCCCTGGTAGTAGACGTCCGCGGAGGTGACGATGCCGAACCCGAAGCGGTGGTCGTCGTCGAGGTCCTTCTTCCCGTACAGCGGGCCGCGCGTGCCGATGTGGCTGATGGCCTCCGTATCCAGGATGCCTTCCTCCACGGCACGGCGGAACGGCGTGCCGTGGGTGTACTCGGCGCCGAAGTAGGTGTCCCAGGTGTCCAGATGGGCGTCGAAGTGCAGCATGGCAATGGGCCCGCCGGCACGCTCGGCGGCGGCGCGCAGGAGCGGCAGCGCGATGGTGTGGTCACCGCCGAGGGTGAGCAGCTTGCTGCCGGCCGCCGTCAGGTCGAGGGCGTTCTGCTGGATGGTCTCGATGGCCTCGTTGATGTTGAACGGGTTCACGGCCATGTCGCCGGCGTCGGCCACCTGGCAGTTCTCGAACGGGCTGACATCCCAGGCCGGGTTGTACGGGCGGAGCAGCCGGCTGGCCTCGCGGACGTGGTTGGCGCCGAAGCGGGCACCCGGGCGGTAGGAGACGCCGGAATCAAAGGGCACGCCCACCACGGTGATGTCCGATTTCGCCACCTGGTCCAGGCGCGGCAGGCGTGCATAGGTTGCTGCCCCGGCGTAGCGGGGAATACGGGATGAATCGATGGGGCCAAGGTTGCCGTTGGCTTCGATGCGCAGCTCTTCCAAAGGAACGCCTCTCCTTCGAGGATGAATTGGGGTGGGTTGTGACAGCCATCATACACACGGAGTTGTCCATTACGCACCGACTGTTTACCAAATTTTCTGAAACGAGGTCAGCAAAAACCCGGGCCGCCGAAACAGGCAGCCCGGGTCCGAGCGTAAAAAACTACCGACTGGCGGCGGGCACCAGCACCCAGAGAACTTCCACGGCCTCATCGGTGGGGTTCACCCAGGTGTGCGGCTCCCGGCCGGGGAAGGTGACGGTGTCGCCGGTGGTCAGCTCGTACTCCTCGTTCGTGAGAATGAGCTTGATGGTCCCCTTGATCACGTGCAGGACGTCGACGTCGCAGTCAACTGCGTACAGCTCCGATTCACCGCGTCCGCGCGGATCGATGACGGCCTGGATGATCTGCACGCGCCGCTCGGACCGGGCGGTAAGCAGCCGCTCGACGATCCCCTCGCCGCCGAGGGAAATCCGCGGACCGGCGTCGCGCTTGGTCAAGTGGGTTTCCGGCGCGGCGAACAGGTCGCCAATGGAAATCGAAAGAACCTGGCACAGAGTAACGAGGGATGCCACGGACGGGGAGGTCAGGTCCCGCTCCACACGGCTCAGGAAACCTTTGGTCAATCCGGTGGCGTCGGCCACCTGCTCGATGGTGAGCCGCTGGGACTGGCGCGCGGCACGGATTCTTGAACCGATGGCAACCGGAACATTGCTCGGCTCAACTGGTAGTGCCTTCATTTACGAACCTTTCACGGCCGGCAGCCCGGCCCCATCATTGGAGTCATATTAGCGGCCCGGCCCTTCCGTGACGCGGGGCAAACCGCACCGCGGGGCTTTGCGTCTTGACTGTTACTCGAATCACAGCCTACGCTCTTACGCAACAACTGTTGCTTGTAAAACAACTCCCACGAGGAGACGCGCAGCAAGGAACCCAGCGTTCCCCCAGATTTCCGTTCAGTGCAGCACCATCCGGCCAGCCCGCCCCGGCAAGGCCCGCAAGCTGCCAAAGCTCCAAGGATCCCCAAATCATGGACGCAAGTTTCGTCAATATCGCCATCGTGGTGGTCTACTTGGCCGCCATGCTGGCCTTCGGCTGGTGGGGCAAGTCCCGCACCAAGAACAACAGCGACTTCCTCGTGGCCGGCCGCCGCCTGGGGCCGTTCCTCTACACCGGAACCATGGCCGCCGTCGTCCTGGGCGGCGCCTCCACCGTTGGCGGCGTCGGCCTGGGCTACAAGTTCGGCATCTCGGGCATGTGGCTCGTGGTGGCGATCGGTGCCGGAGTGCTGCTGCTGAGCCTGCTCTTCGCCGGCACCATCCAGAAGCTCAAGATTTACACCGTCTCCCAGATGTTGTCCCTGCGCTATGGCAGCCAGGCCACCCGGACCTCCGGCATCATCATGCTCGCCTACACCCTGATGCTCTGCGCCACCTCCACGAGCGCCTACGCCACCATCTTCGTGGTCCTGTTCGGCTGGGACCGGGCTCTCGCCATCGCCATCGGCGGCGCCATCGTGCTCGTGTACTCGACCATCGGGGGCATGTGGTCCATCACCCTGGCCGACCAGGTCCAGTTCGTCATCAAGACCGTGGGCATCTTCTTCCTCATGCTGCCCTTCACGCTCAACGCAGCCGGGGGCCTGGACGGCATCCGCAGCCGCGTGGAGGCCAGCTTCTTCCAGATCGACGGCATCGGCGTCCAGACAATCATCACCTACTTCGTCGTTTACACCCTGGGCCTGCTGATCGGCCAGGATATCTGGCAGCGCGTGTTCACCGCCAAGACGCCGCGGGTGGCCCGCTGGGGCGGCGCCACAGCCGGCATCTACTGCATCCTGTACGGCGCTGCGGGCGCCATGATCGGCCTGGCCGCTCGTGTGGCGCTGCCGGCCATCGACGTCGCCACCGAAGGCAAGGACGTGGTCTACGCCGAGGTCGCCCAGAACCTGCTGCCCATCGGCGTCGGCGGCCTGGTGCTCGCCGCCGCCGTCGCGGCCATGATGTCCACAGCATCCGGCGCCCTGATCGCCGCCGCCACGGTGGCGCGTGCGGATGTGCTCCCCTTCGTCGCCGGCTGGTTCGGCAAGACCATCAACACCGACGACTCCGACAACCCCGAGCACGACGTCAAGGCCAACCGCATGTGGGTCCTCGGGCTGGGCATCGTGGCCATCCTGATCGCCATCATCACCAAGGACGTCGTCGCGGCCCTCACCATCGCCTACGACATCCTGGTGGGCGGCCTCCTCGTGGCCATCCTCGGCGGACTCATCTGGAAGCGCGGCACGGGAATCGCTGCCGCGGCGTCCATGGCGGTCGGCTCCGTGGTGACGCTCGGGACCATGATCGTCCTGGAGATCAATGCCAAGGCACCGCTGGACGGCGTCTTCGCCAACGAGCCGATTTACTACGGCCTGCTCGCATCCGCAGTCGTGTACGTTGCCGTGTCGCTGCTGACCAACCCCACGGACCCAGCGGTCATGAGCCGCTGGTACCGCCGCGTGGCCGGCAAGGACACCGAGGAAGTGCCGGTCACGACCAGCGCCCGGTAATTGTCCCGGGATCCGGCAGTTTAGAAAGCACGACGACGGCGGTGCCTCCCAGCGTAAGGAGGCACCGCCGTCGTGGTCCCCACCCGCTCCCTTCCCTGGCAGGTCCACATCGGCTCCCAGCCTTCGCAAGCTCAGGCAGGGAACCCGGCGGGCGTGGGCCCAACAGTTGGGCTGAAGCAGGAGGTAACAGTCCGGGACGAAACGGGCGCCTAGGCTTCGTAGCCTTCGTCCGCACGGAACTCGTCGTCCGCATCGCGCGGAACTACCCGTTCGTCATCGTCCACTGCCTCGGAGCTGGCAGGGACAACCCTCTCCTCTGAGTCGAGGAATTCGTCTTCCGTGTCCCAGTCTTCGTCCACCGGCGCATCCTCGGCAAAGTCGTAGGCGGGATCGGACTCAATGGTATGGCGGGTGTCCGGTTCGGGGCGCGATCCGTTGGTGTTCATCAGGCAGACCTCCGTGTGGTTGGACTTCCGTACCCGGCGTCAGCGGGGCACATTTTCATCAGATCACCGCGGGTGCAGGTGGTCAAGGGCGCTCGCGCGGGCCGGCGGCTTTGCCTGCGGCGGCCAGAGCTATTGAGGGTTCCCTAAACTTTTGGCTAAGGGTTACCGGCCGAAAAACCGCGGAATTACGCGGTAAAGTGGGCGATGCAATGGGGCCGCACTATGTCCCATCTACCCAGGAGTTCCCGTGTCTCAGCACGCAGAATCTGACCCCCACACCACCGGCAACGCGTCCGCTCCGCCTGCTTCAAGCAACGGCGCGACGTCCCGCCCCGCCGCACCCCGGCCGGAGCCCACCGCCGCGGACATCAAGCGCTGGCGCCAGTACCTCGCCGACGAGCGGGCCGAGGCTTCCGTCTACCGTGACCTCGCGCAGAACCGTTCCGGCGAAGAGCGCGCCATCCTTTTGGCCCTCGCCGAGGCCGAAGGCCGCCACGAGGCGCACTGGCTGAAGCTGCTCGGCGAGCACGCGGGCAAGCCCCGGCACGCCTCCTTCCGCAGCCGCCTCCTGGGCTTCCTCGCCCGGCACTTCGGGTCCGTTTTTGTGCTCGCGCTGGCGCAACGGGCCGAGGGCCGCTCCCCCTACACCAGGGAACCGTCCGCCACCCCGGCCATGGCCGCCGACGAGCAGATCCACGAGGAAGTGGTCCGCGGCCTGGCCACGCGCGGCCGCAACCGCCTGGCGGGCACCTTCCGCGCCGCCGTCTTCGGCGCCAACGACGGCCTGGTCAGCAACCTCTCGCTGGTCATGGGCATGGCCGCCACGGGTGTTGGCAGCGGCGTGGTCCTGCTCAGCGGCATCTCGGGACTCCTGGCCGGCGCGTTCTCCATGGGCGCCGGCGAATTCGTGTCCGTCCGTTCCCAGCGCGAGCTCCTGGCCGCCACCCGGCCCACCCAGGTGACGCTGGTGGCGGCACCCCAGCTGGACATCGAACACAACGAACTCCTGCTGGTCTACCTTGCCCGCGGCATGTCGCGCGAGGCCGCCGAACACCGGGTGGCCGAACGCATGGGGCTCTTCACGTGCGACTGCGATCCGAGCCTCTCGCTCCATCCCGAACTGCCCGAGACCGAGGACGAGCACGAAGCCGTGGGCACTGCCTGGGGCGCCGCGCTCTCCAGCTTCTGTTTCTTCGCTTCGGGAGCCATCGTGCCCATCATTCCCTTCCTTTTTGGCATGACCGGGATCGGCGCCCTGATCGTGGCGGCAGTCCTCGTGGGCATCGCGCTGCTGGCCACCGGCGGCTCCGTCGGCCTGCTGTCCGGCACCTCGCCGCTCACCCGCGGACTACGGCAGCTCGCCATCGGGCTGGGGGCGGCCGGCGTCACCTACCTCCTGGGCATGGCGTTTGGCGCCGTCATCGCCTGATTGACGGGCAGTGCCTGGGTCTTCTCGGATCGCTCAGCTGGTTTCCTGGCCTGGCGGGCGGAACTGTAAAATGGGCCTGTTTGCCTGATGCTTGTTTCCCTTGTCGAGGCGACGCCGCCGAGGAATGCCGTGAAAGGGGTGCAGTGGAGAGTCACGACCCTGGTCCCATTCAACGCCGGCACCCGCCGCGCCATTCGGGTCCGGCCACTGCGGCGGCGAGGTTTATCCGCCGCCTGATCGTGCTGGCCGCCTTTGGCTGTGCAGCATTCCTTGCGGCCGGAATGGCGTACGGGGACCCCCGCTTTGCCGGCGTGCTGAACTTCCGCATCGGTTCCGGGGACCAGCCCGCGTCACGGCAGGATGATTCCGGCAGGGACGATTCTGGCCAGGATTCGGCCGGGCAGGATCAGACTGGCCCGGATCGGGCCGGGCAAGCGGGGCAACCCGGGCACGGCGGCGAGTCTGGTGGGGCGGAGTACGGCGCGCCCGGAGGCCCAGGCAGTACCGGTGGCGCACCGCCGTCGGGCCTCGAGGAAGCAGCCGCTCCGCTGGGCACGCCGGCGCCACCTCCGGAGCCCAGCAGCTCGTACAAATTTCTGGCCGTGAACACTGACGGCTCCCCCGTGGGCTACTCACCCTGCCGTCCGCTGCATTACGTCGTAAATGCCAGCCTTGCGCCGGACGGTGCAGCGGGCTTGGTTTCGCTGGCGGTCCAGGAGATCTCGCGCGCCACCGGCATCCAGTTTGTCGACGACGGAGCCACCGACGAGAAGCCCTCGGACCAGCGCGCCCCCTACCAGCCAGGGGCCTACGGCGACCGCTGGGCACCCATGCTCATCAGCTGGACCACACCGGACGCGGCTCCCAAGCTGGGCGGCAAGGTCATCGGCACCGGCGGCAGCACCCACTACAGCTACGGAAACGGGCCCAAGAGCTACGTCACCGGCAGCCTGGAACTCGATGCCCCGCAGATGTCTGCGGAGCTCGAGCGCCCCGACGGCACCGCCTACGCCACCGCCGTCATCCTGCATGAACTGGGCCACGTGATGGGGCTGGAGCACGTTGACGACCCCGTACAGCTCATGTATCCGGAGATCGGCGCCCCCGACGGCTTCGCGGCCGGGGACCTGAACGGCCTGTATCAACTGGGCAAGGCATCCTGCCGCAAGGACCTGTAAGCCGCCTCCTTATTCCGGCGGGGTCTCATTCCAGCGGGGCGCCTTCACTCGCCGAGGACCGCCAGCGCCTCGTCCACGCTGTCCACCAGGAAGATGTGCTGCTCCATGGCCCGGCCGGCGGCCAGGCTTTGCAGCATGGGCCAGGCCGGAAACCGCTCCTCCCAGTGTTCCCGGCCCACCAGCACCATGGGCGTCATGGTCTCTTGGGCGCCGTAGTAGTTCTCGCAGGCATCCTGGAAGATCTCCTGCACGGTGCCCGCGGCACCGGGCAGGAACACGATGCCGCCGTTGCAGACCTCCAGGAGAATGGCCTCGCGGACGGCGTTGGCGAAGTATTTGGCGACGTGGGTGGCGAAATAGTTGGGCGGTTCGTGGCCGTAAAACCAGGTGGGAATGCCGAGGGACGCCGTTCCGCCCGGAAAGCGTTCGACGGCGGCAGCCGCAGCACGTGCCCACGCGGACACCGAGGGGCGGAAGCCGGGGACGGCCGCAAGCTCTCGAAGCACGCTCTGGAAATCGTCGTCGTCGGCCGCGCTGAGGTAGGCACCCAGGTTCGCCGCCTCCATGGCCCCGGGCCCGCCGCCGGTGGCCACCAGGTGGCCGCGGCGGGCCAGGAGCCGTCCCAGCGTGGCAGCGGCGGCGAAGCCGGCGGTCCCCCGCTGCAGCGCGTGGCCGCCCATAACCCCGACGATGGAACGGCCCCCGCTGTTGAGGCCGCGGACGAACTCCTCCAGGGCATCGCCGACGGCGTGATCGTGCAGGGCTGCCGCGAGCGTGGAATCGAGGCGGTTCCGCTGGCCCGGCCGCATGCTCCATTGGTAGACCAAGGCGTCGGGGGTTTTCTCGTAGGGGTCGTCGATGATGCCTGCGTACAGCTCCTGCGGGGTGTAGAGGCCCGCGCGGTACGGATTGAACGGAACACCGGTCAGCCGCGGAAAAATCAGTGCGCCGCGGCTGCGGAGTGAGGCCTCCACGCCCGGGTCGAAGGTGCAGCCCAGGAAAATCGCACCCTCGGCGTCCAGGGCGGCCAGGGCGCTGCCGCGTCCGCGGAGGTCAAGCGACTGAGCGTGCCAGCCGTGCATCGCCCGGGCCCCGGCACTCACCAGTCGGTCGAAGCTGGCGACGCTGTTCACCTCAAGGGTCCGCGGGCTGGGGTTCAGGCTGCCGGAGGGGTTCATGGTGCCCAGCCTAGTGCCGTGTTCCGGCGGACGCCGGAGCCAAAGCGACCCAACTGGGTAGCAGTTGTGGGCGTTCCCAGCGCTGGGAACGCCCTCAGCTGCTACTCAGCGGGGCGGGAACGAACGGGTCAGGAAACCTGCAGGCCGCCGTTGATGTCGTAGGTCGCGGCCGTGATGTAGCCCGAGTCCGCACCCAGCAGGAAGGAGATCAGCGCAGCCACTTCCTCGCGGGTGCCCACGCGGCCCATCATGATGCCCTCGGACATCTGGGCCTTGCGCTCCTCGGTCAGGGTGCCGCCCATGATGTCGGTGTCGATCGGACCGGGGGCGACGGCGTTCACGGTGACGCCGAACTCCCCGACCTCGCGGGCCAGGGCACGGGTGAACCCGACGATGCCGGCCTTGGAGGCGCTGTAGGCAACCTTGGAGTAGGTCCCTCCGCCGCGTTGGGCTGAGATGGAGGAAATGCTGACGATGCGGCCGAGCTTGCGTTCGATCATTCCCTTGAGGACCCGCTGTGACACCACGAAGGTGCCGCGCATGTTGATCGCGAAGACCTTGTCCCACTCGGCAACGGTGGTTTCCATGAAGGGCGTCGGCGAGCTGATGCCGGCCAGATTGGCAAGGGCCACGACCGGCGGCAGTGACTCTTCGACTTCCGTGATGGCCCGGTCCACGGATGCCTCGTCGGAGACGTCGGCGCCGACGCCGATCGCCTTCACTGCCCGGTTGGACCCGATTTCCGCGGCCGCGGCCTTCGCGTCCTCGGCGTTGATGTCCAGGATCGCGATGGACCAGCCTTCGCTGGCCATGCGGTCAGCTGCCGCGCGGCCGATGCCGCGGGCAGACGCCGCGCCGGTCAGCACAACGGTGCGCTCTGCGGGGAAAGGGGTGATTGAGCTCATTGCGGGTATTCCTTCGGGTGGTTCTCGGATGGGTTTTTAGCGGCTGGCCGGAACGTCTGCGGCGGCTTTGACTGCCGGATCCAGCGCGGCATCGCCTTCGGGGCGCTTGCGGGCATAGAGGTAGGTGGCCCCGGCCGTGACGCACAGGCAGAAGGAGAGGAACAGCAGGCCGCTCTGGTTGTTGCCGGTGGCGTCCTTCAGGATCCCCACTGCGTAGGGGGCAACGAATCCGCCCAGGTTGCCCAGCGAGTTGACCATCGCCAGGCCGGAGGCCGCGGCTGCGCCGGTGAGCGCTGCGGACGGCATCGACAGGAACGGCGCAATGGCCCCGTAGATGCCCATGGCCGAGGCGGTCAGGGCAATGAGTGCCAGGACAGGGTTGACCGGAAGCAGGAAACCGGCGGCGAGCAGGCCCAAGCCGGCGAGGACCATGCTGACGGCGCTGTGCCAGGCACGCTTGCCGGTCTTGTCAGCCCGCTTGCTCCAGAAGTAGACGAAGACCGCGGCGATGGCGTACGGGATGAGGACAATGAATCCGACCTCGGCGGTGGAGAACTTGCCCAGGGCGGCGACGATGGTGGGCATCCAGAGGCCCAGGCCGTAGATGCCGCAGACCAGGCCGAAGTAGAGGGCCGAGTAGACGATGGTGCGCTTGTCCTTCAGGCCTGCCAGGAAGTTGTGGCTGCTGCCCTTGGACTTGGCGGCCAGTTCGGCATCCATGGTGGTGGCGAGCCATTCTCGCTCGTCGGCATCCAGCCACTTGGCATCCCGCGGACGGTCCGTCATCAGGAAGGGGGTCAGCACGCCCAGCAGGATGGCGGGGATGCCTTCAATGATGTAGAGCCACTGCCAGCCCTGCAGGCCCATGATGCCGTCCATCTGGAGGAGCAGGCCGGACACCGGGGCGCCCAGCGCGTTGGAGACGGGCTGCGCCAGGATGAAGATGCCCAGAACAGTGACCCGCTGTGCGGCCGGGAACCACAGGGTCAGGTAGAAGAGGATGGCGGGGAAGAAGCCTGCCTCGGCCGCGCCCAGCAGGAAGCGGATGATGTAGTAGGTGGTTTCGCCGTTCACCAGGGCCATGGCCGCTGCGAAGATGCCCCAGGTGATGAGGATGCGGGCCAGCCACTTGCGGGCACCGAACTTGTACATGCCGGCGTTGCTGGGAATTTCGAGCACGGCGTAGCCGAGGAAGAAGATGCCGGCGCCCAGGCCGTAGGCTGCGGCGCTCAGGCCGATGTCCTCGCTCATGGTCAGCTTCGCGAAGCCGACGTTGTTCCGGTCCAGGTACGCGATGAAGTAGAGGAGCACAATCAGGGGCATTACGCGGCGGCGGACCTTGCGGAGCGTGCGGTCTCCAAGCTCGCCAAGTCCGGAGGACTTTGTGGTGAATGAAGTCATCATCGACCTTCTGTCTGTCGGTTCCGGTCCGGCGGCTTCGCCCGGGGAATCCGATGCTTTCTGATGGGGTTCTGTCCGCTTTCAGAGGGCAAACGCCTGATTCGATCTGATGTCAGACATCTGACGGAAGAACATGACCAAAAGCATAGGAGGGTGACGAGCATTACGTCAAGATGAAAAGGGCAGCCCCGGCAGAATCGCCGGGTTTACAGAGCCTAGGAACGGCTTCCGTGGACGTAGCGTTCGTAGTCCTCGAAGGTCTGGTCCATATGCTCGTCCATGGCCTTGCGGGCCAATTCGGAGTCGCCGGTGAGGATGCTCTCCAGCACGCGCTGATGGAAGGCGATGGCGTGCCGCTGGATCTCCTCAATCGCCGACGTCTCGCGGCGGGCGCGGTAGAGGGACTGGCCCAACTGCGCCAGGAGTGCGCGGACAAACGGGTTGCCGGAAGCCTTCAGGACAGTGTCGTGGAAGGCAATGTCCGCCGCCACGAACCCGTCAAGGTCGCCGGCTTGGTGGAACCTCTTCATGTCCGCGATGGACGCCCGCATCTCCTCGGCGTGCTCCGCGGAGTGGCGCCTGGCCGCGAGCGCGGCGGCGCCGGTCTCCACCATGCGCCGCACCTCGATCAGGCCGCGGGAAACCTGGTCGTCCGCGTTGCCGTGGGACGCCGCCTTGATGATCGCGTCGAGGCCGGTCCAGCTGTCTGGAGGGTTCACGAACGTTCCGCGGCCGGCTTTGACGTAAAGGATGTTCTGCGCCCGGAGTGCCTTCAGCGCTTCGCGGGCAGTCAGCCGGCTTACGTCGTAGGCCTTGGCGATGTCGGCTTCCGGCGGCAGCGCATCATGCGGCTTGAGCCTGCCGTCAAGAATGTCGTCCAGCAGACCGTCAACCAGGTCGTCAACAAGTGTCCTGCGCCCCATCGACTGCCCTACTTTCGCCTTGCCTATTGCTCCCAACACTACCGAAACCGGCGCAGTCCCAGTAAAAACGGCACGATGTGCGTCAGCCCGCGGCTTGGGCGCCCGTAACGTATGTGTCCAGCCTGGCAAGCGTCCTGTCGATATTCGCCGGATGGCGGCGCAGGTAGCCGGCGAGGCGGAGCAGGAATTTGCCACGGACGTGGCGCGCATCCCACTGTTCTGTCACCAGCGTTCCGGGCACGCCGCTACTGTCCGTTGCCGGCTCCAGCAGGTAACGCCACACGTGCCCGTAGAAGTGGCGCCAGCCGATCCGCCGGCCCTCGTCGAACTCAGTGACGGTGTTGAGGATCCGGTAGTCAACCCTGATCCTCATTTCCATGCCGAATTTGGCTCCCGGGCCAAGACGCAGCGGACCCCGCGGCTGGACGCCCTTAACGGTGCCTGATCCGTCGATTTCGCTGTGCAACGCGGGAGTGGCCAGGACCTCGAAGACCACGTCCGGCGCCGCGGCAATGAAACGGTCCCGGGACACCAGATAGCGGTTATTCATCGGGCCAGCCTAGCCCGCCGAATATGGGGCAGAATTTGAGGATGCAGAATTCACCGCGGAATTCAGGAACAGTGCAGACCCCAGACGCAGTGCAGAACCCGGACACAGCGCCGGATGCAGACGAGGTACAGAGTGCGGCGCCGCGCGATGAGCGCCGGCCGCGGATCGGCATCCCGGTCCGGCTGAGCAGCTCGGCAGATCCGGACCCGCGGGTGGCAAAGGCCAACAACCTCTTCGGCTGCATTGTCAGCCTTATCCGCGATGCGGGCGGCGAGCCGGTGCTGCTCACCGCCGAGTCGCTGGAAGCCGGACCGAGCGGCGCACCCAACAGCGGCGCACCCAACAGCGGAACGGCCGACGGCGGAACTTCCGACGGCGATAGGGCGCCGGACGGGCCCGAGGCGCTTGACGGCGTCGTACTTCCCGGCGGCGGCGACGTGGACCCGCGCCTCTACGGCGAGGCACCGGGGCCCACGCTCTATGACGTCAATGCGGAGCAGGACCGGCTGGACATCGCGGTGGCGCGGCGCGCACTCGATGCCGGCACGCCGGTGCTGGGAATCTGCCGCGGGCACCAGCTGCTCAATGTCCTCTACGGCGGAACGCTGCTCCAGGACATGACTCCGGGCACCGTGCCGCACCGCCAGATTCCGGCAGCGGCCAACAGGCCGTGGGTCTGGCACGAGGTGACCATCACCCCGGGATCCAAGGTGGCGAAGATGTACGCCGCCGCCGAATTTCCGGAGGCCGGCGGGACGGTCCCTGCCAGTGAGGGCGAGGCGCCCGCAGGTGACACAGCCGCGGGCGACGTACGCGCAATGGAGGTCAAGATCGCTTCCGGCCATCATCAGGCTGTGGACAGGGTGGCGCCGGGGCTGCTGGTGACCGCGGTGGCGGATGACGGCACGGTGGAGGCGCTGGAGGATCCCGGGCGGTGGGTCGCCTCGGTGCAGTGGCATCCTGAGGCCATGGAACTGACCGACGAGCAGAGGCTTGCCCCGTTCCGCGTGTTCGTGGAGGCGTGCCGCACCCGCTGACTGCCAGCGGCCCCTGACAGCCAGCGGTTCCCTGCTCAGGCCGCCATCTGCCGCGCTCCTTGACTGCCGGCGGCGCCCTGCTATGATCAAAATCAGAGTATGTCCTAACAAACGGACATGCACTGACATACAGGCCTTCTGGACGCAGGAACCTGCAGCGCAAAGGGAGCACTCAATGGCGAACCAACTACACCTCAGCATCGACCGCTCGTCGCCGGTGCCGCTGTACCACCAGGTCGTCCAGGGCATTGAGGCTGCCATCCATACCGGCCTGCTGGAACCCGGGAGCCGGCTAGAGAACGAGATTGATCTCGCCGCCCAGTTGAACCTCTCGCGTCCCACCATGCGCAAGGCGATGGATGAACTGGTCCGCTCCGGGCTCCTGGTCCGCAAGCGGGGTGTCGGCACACAGGTGGTGTCCAGCCAGGTCCGCCGCCCGCTCGAGCTGTCCAGCCTGTACGACGACCTGACGAACAACGGCAGCAAGCCCACCACCGAGGTGCTCACCTTTGCGCACATCGAGGCCGACGCCGCCACCCGGGAGGCCCTGCACCTCGCCGCCGGGGCTAAGGTCTACCATTTCACCCGGCTCCGGAAAGTGGGCGGCAAGCCGCTGGCCCTGATGGAGAACTGGGTGCGCGACGACATCACGCACATCGACGAGGACCTGCTGAAGGCGCAGGGCCTGTACGGCATCCTGCGCAGCGGCGGCGTCAACTTCCGGCTGGCCACGCAGCGCATCGGCGCCATGGTGGCCAACGACTACCAGGCTCCCCTGCTTGAGACGGAACCGGGCTCAGCCCTGGTCACCATGGAACGCACCGCCGTCGATGACACGGGCCGGAACGTGGAGACCGGACACCACGTCTACCGCGGCGACTCCTACAGCTTCGAAATGACACTGGTTCAGCGCTAGGAACAGGCAGACTCCTTCAGCGCGGGGCGGCGAAATGCCCGCCCATGCGCCGGGCTGTCATGCGCCGGGCCGTCGTACGCCGAACCGACCACCACACATCCGAAAGGGACACGAACTTATGGCTGAATGGGTATACCCCCTGGGCAGCGCAGCCGAAGGCTGCTGGGACGTCTCGCTGGGAACGTCCGACTCGAAACTTGCCGTGGAAGGCTGGGAACACACGGGACTGAAGGTGGCCACACTGGCGCCGGGCGCCGTCGTCGAACTCCCGCCCGCGGCCGAGGAACGGATTGTCATTCCGCTGAGCGGGGCGTTCACGGCCACCGTGGACGGGCTGGACCACCCCCTGGCCGGGCGCGCCAGCGTCTTCAGCGGCCCCACCGACGTGCTGTACTCCGGGACAGACAAGGCGGTGACGGTTACATCGTCCGACGGCGGCCGGGTTGCCATCGCGACGGCGCCCGCCAAGGTCCAGTACCCGACGCGCCTGATCACCGCGGCGGAGACGCCCGTCGAGTTGCGCGGCGCCGGAAACTGCTCGCGCCAGGTCCACAACTTCGGCACCCCCGCCGCGCTGGAAGCCGACCGCTTTATCGTGTGCGAAGTCCTCACGCCGGCAGGCAACTGGTCCTCCTACCCTCCCCACAAGCATGACGAGGAGAAGGAGGGCGAGACTCAACTCGAGGAGATCTACTACTTCGAGACGCGGGTGGCCGGCGTCCCGGGTTCAGCTTCTGCCGACCCGGGCAAGGATGCTGACGCCATCGGCTACCAGCGGGTCTACGCCTCCGATGACCGGCCCATCGACGTCTCGGCCGAGGTGCGCACCGGCGACGTGGTACTGGTCCCCTACGGCTGGCACGGCCCCGCCATGGCCGCACCCGGCTACGACATGTACTACCTCAACGTCATGGCCGGGCCCGGCCGCGTCCGCGACTGGCTCATCAGCGACGACCCGCACCACGGCTGGGTGCGCCAGACCTGGGACAGCCAGAACCTGGACCCGCGGCTGCCGTTCGGGGCGTAGCAGGCGGTCAGCGGGCGGCGGCAGGTTCGGCGTCGGCCGCTTCAGTCTGGATCGAAGGGCCGGTTGGACCCGAAGCGTCAGCCGCCGGCTCCGCCGTCGGGAATGAGGCAGTAGCCCTTGCCCGGGCGGCAGCGCCGGCCATCACCAGGAGGCCCAGCAGGGTAATCGCGGCCCCTGCCCAGATGGGCGACGTGTAGCCCAGGCCGGCGGTGATGGTCACGCCGCCGAGCCAGGCGCCGAGCGCGTTGCCCACATTGAACGCGCCGATGTTGGCTCCGGACGCCAGCGTGGGCGCCTTGGCCGCGTACTTCATGACGCGCATCTGCAGGCCCGGCACGGTGGCGAACCCGAAGCCGCCGAGGAGCAGCAGCGAGGCGATGGTGAGCACCTGGTTCCCCGCGCTCAGGGCGAATACCACCAGTACGACGACGAGGACCGAGAGTACGGCCAGCAGGGTGCGGTCCACGTCGCGGTCGGCCGCCCTTCCGCCGAGGGTGTTGCCGATGAACAGTCCGACGCCGAAGACAATCAGCAGCCAGGGCACCGTCGAGGCGGCGAATCCGGAAACCTCGGTGAGGGTGAAGGCGATGTAGGTGAAGGCGCCGAACATTCCGCCGTAGCCGAGGACGGTCACCAGGATGGACAGCCACACCTGGCCGGAGCGGAAGGCCCGGAGTTCGCTGCGGAGTCCGACTCTTTTGGCGTCACCGTTCCCGGCCTTGGGCACCAGGGCCGTGATGCCAACCAGCGCCAGCACCCCGATGCCGGTGATGGCCCAGAAGGTGGAACGCCACCCGGCCGCCTGTCCCAGCAGCGTGCCGAGCGGAACGCCCAGGACGTTGGCGGCCGTGAGCCCGGTGAACATGATGGCGATGGCGGCGGCCTTTTTGGTTGGGGCGACCATGCTGGCCGCCACCACCGCCCCGATGCCGAAGAAGGCGCCGTGCGCGAGGGCGGCAACCACGCGGCCCGCCATCATCGCTGAGTAGTCGGGGGCAATCGCGGACAGTAGGTTGCCGGCGATGAAAAGTACCAGCAGCATGGCCAGCACGGGCTTGCGCTGGAAGCGGGAGACTGCAGCGGTGAGTCCCAGCGCTCCCACCACGACGGCGAGGGCATAGCCGGAGATGAACCAGCCGGCGGACGCTTCGCTCACCTGGAAGTCCGCGGCCACTTCGGGGAGCAGCCCCATGATGACGAATTCGGTGAGTCCGATGCCGAACCCGCCGAGGGCTAGGGCTATTAGGCCAACGGGCATGGATGTGCTCCTTCGGAACTGTACGGAAAGAGGAGCGCGGCGTAAGGTATTAGTTGCACACGCGCTATTTCTTGTATGCCACTAATTGTTGCATACGCAAATATAGCGCGCAAGCAACTATCTGTGCCGTGCTCCGTTTCCGGAGAGCCGGACCGAAGGAGGAGAGAGCCCATGGGCATCAAGGACGACGCCGTGGAGGTGCGCGCCCAAGGGTGGCGCACCCTGGCGGCCCTGCACGGGCTGATCGAGGCAGAGCTCGAACGGTCGCTGCAGGGGCAGGCCCAGCTCTCCGTCGTCGAATACACGGTGCTGGACGCGCTCAGCCGCCAGGACGGGTGGCACATGCGCATGCAGCAGCTGGCCCGGGCCACCGCCCTCAGTGCCAGTGCGACCACCCGCCTGGTGAACCGGCTGGAGGACCGTGGCCTACTGACCCGCATCCTGTGCGGGGACGACCGCCGAGGCATCTACACCGAACTCACCGACAGCGGGAGCAAGCTGCTCGCAGAAGCGCGGCCCGTCCACGACGCCACCCTCGAGCGGACCCTGGCCGAAGCACAGCAGGTGCCGGAGCTGGCACCCCTGGTGGATGCCCTCCCCCGCCTCCACGTAGGCGTCTAGAGCTGCCCGCCCGGCCCTCCGGCCGCCGTCGTACGCCTGAGTGACTGGTCGGCCGCCGTCGTACGTCCCGGTGCAAACCTGCCTCCGGCACTGGAGTTTTTGTGCAGATAATGCCCTCTCGAAGGCCTCGAGAGGGCATTATCTGCACAAAAACTCCGTGCGGGAGCGGTCTTATTGGACCGGGGTGTTCGTTCCGACGGCGATCCTTGCTTCGACGGGGACGCCCGCCTGGTGCTTGAAGTAGTGCTCCACGTCCTCGAGGCTCTTGTCTTTGGTCTCGGGAACGTACTTGGCGGCAAAGAGAATCGCCCCGACACCCAGGACGGCGAACACGAAGAACGTGTTGGAGATGCCGACGGCGGCGAGCAGCTGCGGGAAGCCGAAGCCAATCAGGAAGTTCACGATCCAGAGCACGAAGGCCGATGCGCCCATGCCGAGGCCGCGCAGCTTCAGCGGGAAGATCTCCGAGAGCATGAGCCAGGTGACCGGTGAAATGGCCCCCTGCTGGAACGCGAGGAACGTGACGGTCAGCGCCAGGATCACGTAGCCTCGGCCGGTCCCCTCCGGCAGGATCAGCGAGAAGAGGCCGATCAGCAGCAGCGCCGATGTGGTTCCGATCTGGCCGGTGATCAGCATCCGGCGGCGCCCCACCTTGCCGAGCAGCCAGATGCCCACGAAGGTGGCCAGCACGGAGATGACACCGTTGGCGATGTTGGCGCTGAGCGCGGCTTCGCGGCCGAAGCCGGCATCCGCCAGGATCTGCGTGCCGTAGTACATGATGGAGTTCACGCCGGTGATCTGCTGGATCACGGCAAGGCCGACGCCGACGAAGAAGATCCGCCGCAGCCAGGGGACCTGCAGGTCCTTCCAGGAACCCATCTTCGACTTGTAGTCCTCGACGGCCATGGCCTTGACCTCGTCGAACTCCGCCGTGGCCTCGGCCTTGGAGCGGATGCGCTGAAGCACGCCGAGTGCCTCGCCGAAGCTGCCCATGGAGGCCAGCCAGCGGGGGCTTTCGGGCATGAACGCCATGCCGATCCACAGGGCGACGGCCGGCAGCGTGGCGATCACCAGCATCCAGCGCCAGATGCCCCCGGCCTCGCCGAAGGTGTTGCCGAGGTAGGCGTTGAATATGAAGGCGAGCAGCTGCCCGGTGACAATCATGAGTTCGTTCTGCGTCACGATCCGCCCGCGCCGGGCCGACGGCGACACCTCCGCGAGGTACACCGGCACCGTCACGGACGCCCCGCCCACGGCCAGGCCCAGGATGAACCGGGCCGCCACCATGAACTCAGTGCTCGGGGCCAGGGTGCAGGACAGCGTGCCGATCAGGAAGATGACGGCAAGGACCATGATCATCTTGCGGCGGCCGTTCCGGTCCGCCAGCCGGCCGCCGAAAAGCGCACCGAAGGCAGCGCCGAACAGCAGCGACGACGTCACCATTCCCTCGCCCAGCGGGGTCAGGCCCAAGTCCTCCTGCATGTAGGGCAGGGCACCGTTGATGACGCCTGTGTCGTAGCCGAAGAGCAGGCCACCGAAGGTGGAAATGATGGTGACCGTGCGGAGCGCCCGCTGGTGTTTCAACTCAGCCTTGCTGGAAGGCGCGGCTGTCATACGCTGACCTTCTGCACGTACTGCTTCATGGTGTCCAGCTGGAAGCGGGAAACCTCCTCGGCATTGTCGTCTTCGGCGAAGACGCTGGACACCATCACGGTGTCGTCCCGGTCCAGGAACCCGATTTCCTTCAGGCCGCCGAAGAACTCGTCCCAGTTCACGTCGCCGTCGCCGATCTTCAGGTGCTGGTGCACCCGGACGGCGTTGCCCGGCGGGTTGGTGATGTAGCGCAGCCCGTGCGACGCGTGGTGGTCCATGGTGTCGGCAACGTGGACCAGGCGCAGCTTGTCCCCCGCCGCGCGCATGATGTCCAGCGGCGAGTTCTTCATGTGGAAACTGTGCGAGGCCACGTAGACCATGCCGACGTTCTTGGAGTTCAGGCCACGGATGACGCGGATCGCGGCAAGGCCTTCCTCCACGAAGTCGTCCGGGTGCGGGTCGATGAGCAGGTCGATGCCTTCGCGCTCGATGATGGGGAGCAGTTCCTCCATGGAGCGGTAGAACGCGCGCTCGGATTCCTCGGCCAGCTCCGGCCGGCCGCTGAACTCGGTGTTCATGGTGCTCACGCCCAGGTCCACGGCGATCTGGATGGCGCGCTTCCAGTAGCGCACTGCTGCCTCGCGGGCGTCCTCGTCCGGGCCAGACCAGCGCAGCACAGGCAGGATGGACGCGATTTCGATTCCGGCGTCGGTGCACGCCTTCTTCAACTGGCCCACCAGTTCGTCGTCGGCCTTCGGGTGGTTGTAGAAGGGGATGAAATCCGGGTGCGGCGTCATCTGCATGTACTTGTAGCCGAGGTCGGCCACCACCTTGGGGAACTCCAGCAGGCTGTGGCTGTGGTGGAAGGGGGTGGGGTCAAGGGCGATTTTCACGAGGAACACTCCATTGTGGAAAGAGTCGGTTAACGAGCGGAGTTTTTGTCCAGATAATGCAACCTTGAGGGCCTCTAAGTCGCATTATCTGGACAAAAACTCCAAGGGCGGGTGCTTAGCTGTAAAGCGCAGGCTTGGCGTTCAGCTTCACGGCCACCTTCTCGCCGTTCTTCTGGGCCTCCACACCGGCTTCGCAGCAGGCGGCGGTGGCGTAGCCGTCCCAGGCGCTGGGTCCGCCGATTTCGCCGCGGAGCGCCGCGTCAACCCAGGCCTGGATTTCCACGTCGTACGCGGCACCGAAGCGCTCTTCGAAGCCGGGCGTGACCTTGCCGCCCCAGCGGCCGTTGCTGCGGAGGTACGGGCCGCTGTCGCCGCCGATGCTCACGATGCCGTCCTCGAAGGAAGCCTGTGTGGCCACTTCGTAGCCGAACTTCGCGTTCACGTAGATTTCGACGTCGGCCAGGACGCCGGACTCGGTTTCGATCAGGACGTGCTGGGGATCGTGCTGTCCGGTCGGGGCGTTCTTCGTAGCCTTGCCGAGCCGAACCTGGACGGACGTGATCTCTTCGCCCGTGAAGAAGCGGATGGCGTCGAACTCATGGACCACGGAATCGTTGATGAGCATCTCGTTGGTGAAGCCCGCGGGCGTGCTGGGGTTGCGGTGCTGGTGGTGCAGCATGAGCAGTTCGCCCAGTTCGCGGTCGCGGATGACCGAGCCGAGGGCCGCGTATTCGGCGTCGAAGCGGCGCATGAAGCCCACTTGGATCCGCTTGTGGCCCAGCTTCTCCTCAGCCTGGACAATCTTCCAGGACGACTCGGCATCCGGCGTCAGCGGCTTTTCGCAGAGGATGGGAATGTCCTTGGCGATGGCCTTGAGCAGGATCTCCTCGTGCAGGAAGCCGGGCGTGGCGATGAGGACGGCGTTGACGTCGCCGTTATTCAGCGCCTCTTCGGCGTCGGCCAGGGCAACGGCCCCGGGGATGCCCTCGATGGCTGCCTGCGCACGGGCGAGGTCAACGTCGACGACGGCGGCAACCTCAGCGCCGTGGATGCGCTTGCTGAGGCGCTGGATGTGGTCCGCGCCCATGCGGCCGGCGCCGATAACGGCGACGCGAAGGGTTTCAGTCATTGTTCTTTCCTTACGTTTGGGATGCCGGGCGGAGGCTAGTTGACCGCGGTGCGGGAGCCGCAGGACAGCAGGTAGTTGCGGGTGCGTTTGGCGATGGGCATGGGAACGTCGAAGGCCACCGGGTACATGTCCTGCTCCACGATGCCGAAGATCGGGCGGTCCAGGGCCTCGACGGCCTCGATGACGGCGCGCAGGTCCGGCAGGCCATTGGGCGGCTCCGTCATGACGCCGGCCAGGTTGGCCGCGGCCCAGGTCATGTTTTCCTCGTTGACCCTCTTCAGGACGTCCGGGTTGATCTGCTTCAGGTGCAGGTACCCGATCCGGTCCGGGTAGTTCTTGATGAGCTCCAGGCTCGAGGCACCGCAGTATTCCGCGTGGCCGGTGTCCAGGCACAGGTTGAGGTACTGCGGATCGGTAGCGCCCAGCAGCGTTTCGATGTCCTCCTGGGCTCCGACGTGCGAGTCGGCGTGGGAGTGGAACTGCTGCTTGAGGCCGAAGTCCTCGAGCAGCGTCTTTCCCAGTCGATTGTGGCCGGCGAACAGGTCGCTCCAGGCTTTGTCGCTAAGCGTGCCGCTCTCCACGGCCTCGCCCGTGACGTCGTCGCGCCACATCGCGGGGATGACCACGATGTGCTCGCCGCCCATGGCCGCGGTCAGTTCGGCGACCTTGCGCGCTGGCTCCCAGGCCGTCTCCCACTGGTCCAGGCCGCGGTGGAACGCAGTGAAGACGGTTCCGGCGCAGACCTTCAGGTCGCGCTGCTTGAGCTCTTCTGCCAGCCGGGTGGGGTCGTTGGGCAGGTAGCCGTAGGGGCCCAGCTCGATCCGCTTGTAGCCGGACTCGGCCACCTCGTCCAGGAAGCGCTCCCACGGGGTCTGCTTGGGGTCATCCGCAAACCACACGCCCCAGGAGTCGGGCGCGGTGCCGATGATCAGCTTGTTCTCTGTCATTGCTCAATCCTTAGATTTCCCAACTGACTCGCAGTTGTTGTCGTTTTGAGGGCTCATAGCGACAACTAATGCCAGTTAGTTGGGTGGGACGGGGGCTAGTTGGAGGGGAAGTTGTAGGAGGCGCCGGAGGCGTGGTGGGTTTCGGGCCAGCGGGAGGTGACGACCTTGCCGCGGGTGTAGAAGGAGACGCCTTCTGGGCCGTAGATGTGCTTGTCGCCGAAGAGCGAGGCCTTCCAGCCGCCGAAGGAGTGGTAGGCCACCGGGACCGGCAGGGGCACGTTGATGCCGATCATGCCCACGGTCACGGAGCGCTGGAACTTCCGGGCTGCGGCGCCGGATGAGGTGAAGATCGCGGTGCCGTTGCCGTAGGGGTTGGAGTTGATCAGCCTGATGCCGTCCTCCAAGGTATCAACGCGGACGACGACGAGGACGGGTCCGAAGATCTCCTCAGTGTAGGCGCTCATTTCGGTCTTGACGTGGTCCAGGACCGTGGGCCCGACCCAGAACCCGTCTTCGTGGCCGGGGATGACGAGGTCGCGGCCGTCCACCACCATCGCGGCGCCCGCTGCTTCGGCTTCGGTGACGATCTTGACGATGCGTTCCTTCGAGGCCGGGGTGATGACCGGGCCCATTTCGGCGCCGGGTACGGTGCCGTTGTCGACCTTGACGGCGGTAGCGCGCTCTTCGACCTTCTTGACCAGCAGGTCCGCGGCGTCCCCGACCGCGACGGCGACGGAGATCGCCATGCAGCGCTCCCCGGCCGAGCCGAACGCGGCGGCGGCGAGGTGGTCCGCGGCGTTGTCCAGGTCGGCGTCGGGCAGGATGATGGCGTGGTTCTTCGCCCCGCCCAAAGCCTGGACGCGCTTGCCGTGGGCGGTGGCGGTCTCGTGGACGTACTTCGCGATCGGGGTGGAACCGACGAAGGAAATGCCGTCCACGTCCGGGTGGGTCAGCAGCCCGTCGACCGTTTCCTTGTCGCCGTGCAGGACCTGGAACACGCCATCGGGCAGGCCGGCGTCCTTCCACAGCTTGGCCAGCAGCAGCGAGGCGGAGGGGTCGCGTTCGGAAGGCTTGAGGATGAACGCGTTGCCGGTGGCGATCGCCATCGGCGCCATCCACAGCGGCACCATGACCGGGAAGTTGAACGGCGTGATGCCCGCGACGACGCCGAGCGGTTCGCGGAAGGAGAAGACGTCGATGCCGGTGGAGACCTGGTCCGAGTAGTCACCCTTGAGCAGCGTGGGGATGCCGCAGGCGAACTCGATGACCTCCAGGCCGCGGCCGATCTCGCCCTTGGCGTCGGAGATGACCTTGCCGTGCTCTGCCGTGATCAGCTCGGCGAGTTCGTTCACGTGCTCGGCGACGAGTTCGCGGAACTTGAACAGCACGGCGGTGCGCTTGGCCAGGGAGATGTCACCCCAGGAGTCGGCGGCGGCGCGGGCTGCTGCGACGGTGGTGTCCAGGTCGGCGCGGTTGGCCAGCCGCAGCTCCGCAGTGACCTGCCCGGTGGCAGGGTTGTACACGGGGGTGGTGCGGTCACCTTCACCGGCGGTCTCGGCGCCATTGATGAAGTGGTTGATGGTGGTGGTGACGGTCGTCGTTGACATAAAGATGACTTCCTTGGTCTGTAGCTTGTCGTGAAGCGTGGGGGAGGTTAGCCGAGCAGCTTGCGCTGGCGGGATTTGTGGTCGATGTATGTCTGGAAGGCCTGCTTGGTGGAGTCGAGTTCCGAAACTGCGGAGACGGGCACGTCCCACCAGGATTCGGAGCTCGGCGCGTCCAGCAGCGGGTCGGATTCGACGTGGATCACGATCGGGCCTCCGCGCTCCGGGGCGGCCTTGGCGTCGCGGATGGCCTGTTCAAGTTCGGCGATGGCCTTCTCGCCCGGCTCGATCCGGATCACCTTCACGCCGAGGGACTCGGCGTTCAGGGCCAGGTCCACCGGGAGGGTGTCGCCCTCGTCGAAGCTGTGCTGTTCCTCGTCCAGGACGCGGTACTGGGTGCCGAAGCGCTGCGAGCCGAGCGATTCAGACAGCGAGCCGATGGAGGCGTAGCCGTGGTTCTGGATCAGGACCACGATCAGCTTGATCCGCTCGGCGACGGCGGTGACCAGTTCGGTGTGCATCATCAGGTAGGAGCCGTCCCCCACCATCACGACGACGTCGCGCTGGGCGCCGCCCTTGGCGGCCTCGGCAAGCGCTGCGCGCTTGACGCCCAGCCCGCCGGGGATCTCGTAGCCCATGCAGGAGTAGGCGTATTCGACGTGGTAGCCGAACGGGTCGCGGACCCGCCACATCTTGTGGAGGTCACCGGGCAGGGAGCCGGCGGCGCAGATGACCACGTCGGAGGCATCCATGGCCCGGTTGGTGGCACCGATGATCTCGTTCTGCGCCGGCAGGGGGCTGAAGCGCGTGTCGAACGCCGTATCCACCGTGGTGTTCCAGCGCTCCTTTTCGGCGGCGATCTGCTGCTCGAGGTCGGCACCCACGCGGTAGCCGCCCAGTGCCTGGTTGAGCTTGACCAGTGCCTTCCGGGCGTCCGCGACGATCGGCAGCGAGGTGCCGTGCTTGTACGCGTCGATCGGTGCGACGTTGATGTTGATGAACTTCAGGTCCGGGTTCTGGAACGCGGTCCGGGACGCGGTGGTGAAGTCCTCGTAGCGGGTGCCGATGCCGATGATCAGGTCCGCTTCGGCTGCCAGGGCGTTGGCCGCCGTCGTGCCAGTGGAGCCAATGGCGCCGAGGGAGTACTTGTGGTCCCACGGCAGGACGCCGACGCCGGCCTGCGTGTTGCCCACAGGGATGCCGGTCAGTTCGGCCAACTTCGCCAGTTCCTCGTTGGCGTACGCGTACAGGACGCCGCCGCCGGCGATGATCAGCGGCCGCTTCGCGGCCCGGATGGCTTCGGCGGCACGGGCGATGTCGTCGTCGTCCGCTTCCGGGCGGCGGATCCGCCACTCACGCTCGGCGAGGAACTCCTCGGGAACGTCGAACGCTTCGGCCTGGACGTCCTGGGGCAGCGAGATGGTCACCGCGCCGGTTTCGGCCGGATCCGTGAGGACGCGCAGGCCGTGGTGGAACGCGGAGAACAGCTGCTCAGGGCGGGTGACCCGGTCGAAGAACTTGGACAGCGGCCGGAACGCGTCGTTGACCGTGAGGTCGTACGCGTAGGGCTGTTCGAGCTGCTGCAGCACCGGGTCCGCAGCACGCGTGGCGAACGTGTCGGACGGCAGCAGCAGCACCGGCAGCCGGTTCGTGGTGGCCAGCGCGGCACCGGTGAGCAGGTTCGAGGAACCCGGACCGATTGAGGTGCTGATCGCGAAGGTCTGACGGCGGCGGGTGTGCCGGGCGTAGCCCACGGCCTGGTGGGACTGGGCCTGCTCGTTGCGGCCCTGGTAGTACGGCATGATCGTCGGATCGAGCTGCTGGTACTGCTTCAGGGCCTGGCCCACACCGGCCACATTGCCGTGCCCGAAAATACCGAACGTGCCCGGAATCAGGCGTTCGCGGAAATCGACGCCACCCACGGAATCAACGGTGTACTGCTTGGAAAGGTATTCGACCACGGCCTGCGCCACGGTCATCCGGCGGGTTCCTGTTCCTGTTTTCGTCCCCATGGGAGCTACTCCGATACTTCTGCGGTGAGGGCTGATGTGGTGTGGTGGAGGAGCGATGCGGCCGCGGCGACCGCTCCGGCAACGTCGCCGTCCTGCGGGTACAGCAGGGTCCGGCCGACGGTAAGTCCCTGCACGCCGGGCAGGGCGAGGGCGGCTCCCCAAGTGGCGAACACCTCGTCCTGGGTGCCTGCCGGGTCCCCGCCCAGCAGCACGGTGGGCATGGTGGTGGCGGCCATGACGCGTTCCATCTCGGCAACGACCGGCAGCTTCATCCAGGTGTAGGCGCTCGTGGAACCCAGGCCCTCGGCGATCCCGATGGACTTGATCACGGCGTCCGGGGTCAGGTCGTTGCGGGCCCGGCCGTTCTCCCGGACGGACAGGAACGGCTCCACCATGGCGATCAGCTTGCGCTCGGCGAGCGAGTCGATGGCCCTCGCCGTGGCCTCGAGCAGCGCAACCGTGTCCGGGTCGCCGAGGCAGATGCGGGTCAGCATCTTGCCGCCGTCCGCGCCCAGTTCTTCCAGCGCCGCGGCGGTGTGTCCGGTGAAGCGGTCGTCGAATTCGTTGATGAGGCCGGCGAGGCCGCCGCGGTTCATCGAACCGAACACGAGCTTGCCGTCGAGGGCGCCCAGCAGCAGCAGGTCGTCCATGATGTCCGGGGAAGCCAGAATGCCGTCGACTGCCGGGTTGGCCAGCGCGATCTGCAGCCGGTCCAGGAGCTGGCGGCGGTCGGCCATGGCCACCGGGTCGCTGCCGACTGAGAGGGCGCCGCGGGCCGGGTGGTCGGCGGCGACGATGAAGTTCTGCCGGCCGTGCTTCAGGCCGGGGTGGCGGCGGCGGGCCTTGGCTGCCCGGGCCACGGCGTCGGGGTCTTCGAGCCGGATGGTGCTCAGGTGTTCGTATCGGCGGGGGTTGTCATCCACCGCCAGGGCAGCGGAACCGGGGTTGAGGCTCACAGGGCCGCTCCTTCGGGGGTGAGTTGGCTGGGAGCTGAGTCCTGGCCGGGAACAGCAGCATCGGGAACAAGGCGTCCGCGCTCGGCGAGCAGGGAGGTCACCTCAGCGGGGGTGGGCATGGCATCCGCACAGGACAGCCGGGAGGCAACAATGGCGCCGGCAGCATTCGCGTAATCCAGGACCTGTGCCAGCGGCCAGCCGGAGAGCAGTCCATGCACGAACGCGCCGCCGAAGGAGTCGCCGGCACCCAGGCCGTTGACGGTCTCAACCGGAACCGGAGCGGAGACCACGCGCTCGGTGCGGGTCTTGGCCATCACACCTTCCGGGCCGAGCTTGACGACGGCGATTTCGACGCCGGCGGCCAGCAGGCGGTCCGCCTGCTCATCCGGGGTTCCCGGGCCCACGGCCACAGAGCATTCCTGGTCGTTGCCGATGGCGACGGTGACGTGCGGCAGGATCCGGGCCACCTGCTCCCGGGCTTCCTCCTCGGAGGCCCAGAACATGGGGCGGTAGTCGAGGTCCAAGATGGTGTACTGGCCCTGCGTCAGGCCGGAGCGGGGCCGCGCTTCGTGGGCCTTGATGTGCGCTTCGCGGCTCGGTTCCTGGCACAGGCCGGTTACCGTGGACCAGAAGATCTGTGCCTCGCGGATGGCGTCCGTGTCGAGCTCGTCGGCCTGGATCTGCAGGTCCGGTGCCGTGGGGAACCTGCCGTAGAAGTACAGCGGGAAATCATGCGGCGGCTGGATGGCGCAGAACGTGGCCGGTGTCTGGAGCCCCTGGACCGGGCTGACGAAGGAATCATCGACGCCGAACTTTTCCAGTTCGCGGTGCAGGTACGTACCGAAGGGGTCGTCTCCGGTGCGGGTGATAACGCCGGTCCGGCGGCCGTGGCGGGCGGCGGCAACAGCAACGTTGGACGGCGAGCCACCGAGGTACTTGCCGAAGGACGTGACATCCTCCAGCCCCACCCCGATGTCGTTCGGGTAGATATCAACGCTGATTCGCCCGATCGTGAGCAGTTCGTGGGTCACGGTGATCGTGGACCTTTCTTTTGGATCTCAACCTCTAAGCAGCCGAACGGCCAAGGCTCCGGCGTTCCGCGCGGCCCCGTGAGCGGGACCACAAGAACTACTGTGCCCTAGAATTTATGTCCTGTCAAAGGTTTGTACTGACATACTTACAACAAGCAGAACTTGCCCGTTGCCGCGCATTCCGCAAGTGCAAAATCGGGTCGCAGGGGGCAGCCCTTCGAGCCCTATTTCTTGGGTACGGCAAGCTCTCCGGTCACGTACTGCGCGCGGCCAAACCCGAAGGACCAGTCCCCCGCCGTGTTCTCGACATAGCCGATGAAAACGTCCTCGCCGGCGACTCCCAGAGCCCCCAGCTTGTCCGCCACTGCGGCAAACAGGTTCTGCTTTGCCTCCTGGCTACGCCCACCCTGGGTGAAGATCTGGATCATAACGACGTCGCGTGTGCGTTCGAAGCCCAGGCCCGCGTCCTGCGCCACGATTTGGCCCGGCGCATGTTCGGTGACGATGTGGAAGTAGTCGCGTTCCGGGATTCCGTACTCGGCCAGGATTGCGTCGTGGATACCCCGGCTTAGGCGGCCAAGTTCACCCTGGCTGCGCCCGGAGTGGACATCGATTCGTACGAGCGGCATCTGCTCTCCTTTGATAGTTTGTCCTGACATTCTATCAAAGTGCGGCAGTTGCGCAAGAGCCCAAGTAGGTAGCAGCAGATGGCGTTCCCAGCTCTGGGAACGCCATCTGCTGCTACCTAGTTGGGTCCTTAAACGTCCGACGGCGGCCGGTGACCTTCGAGGTAAAGGTCACCGGCCGCCGTCGGACGATTCTGTTGTGGTGCGGGCCCTACTTGGCGAGCAGCTCCTCGAGCCGCTCGTAGCCGTCGGACAGGCCGCTTTCCATGCCTGATTGGGCCATCCCGTCGCGGGCTTCCATGCTGGGATAGACAGAGTGGGCCCGCAGCCGGCACCTGCCGCCGCCCAGGTCCTCGAAGCTCATGAATTCGATGCTGACGATGTCCGGGTAGCCGCTGAACTCGAAGGTCTGGATGGCGAACTCGTTTTCACGGACGGTGTGGAAGATGCCGCTGAAGGCGTACGTCACCCCGTCCGGGCCGGTGTGGTTGTACAGGTACGTGCCTCCGGAACGGAAGTCGTAGTGGTCGATGTCGATGTTGGTGCCGCGCGGGCCCAGCCACTGGGCGATCAGCTCAGGCTCCTTGTGCGCGCGGAACACGTCCGGCACCGGGAAGTCGAACTCCCGCTCAAAGTCGATGAACGGGACGCCGTCGGGGACGGTCAGTTTAAGTGCATTGGTCATGATCGGTCCTTGTCACTGCCGCAGTGCTTCGAGACCGCCAACATAGACCCCACTGCCGCGCCGGGGCAAGGGTCAGCCGCCCGCGCTTAAACAAGCAACGCGGGGTCACCCCGCGCCCAATCCGGGGGGTGGATTGGGCTGGGAGTGACCCCGCGTTGCTTGAAGTGGGCCTTAGAGTGCTGCGAAGACTTCGCGCAGCAGCTTGGCGGTCTCGGAAGGCGTCTTGCCGACCTTCACGCCTGCAGCTTCGAGGGCTTCCTTCTTGGCCTGGGCGGTACCGGCGGAACCGGAGACGATGGCGCCTGCGTGGCCCATGGTCTTGCCTTCCGGCGCGGTGAAGCCGGCCACGTAGCCGACGACCGGCTTGGTGACGTTGGCCTTGATGAAGTCGGCCGCACGCTCTTCGGCGTCGCCGCCGATTTCGCCGATCATCACGATGGCCTTGGTCTCCGGGTCAGCCTCGAACGCAGCCAGGGCGTCGATGTGGGTGGTGCCGATGATGGGGTCACCGCCGATGCCGATGGCCGTGGAGAAGCCGAGGTCGCGCAGTTCGTACATCATCTGGTAAGTCAGCGTGCCGGACTTGGAGACCAGGCCGATGGGGCCCTTGCCGGTGATGTTGGCCGGGGTGATGCCCACGAGGGCCTCGCCCGGGGTGATGATGCCGGGGCAGTTCGGTCCGATGATGCGGGTGACCTGGTTGCCGTCGGCGTCGACCTTGGACTGCGCCAGTGCCCAGAACTCGGCTGAGTCCTGAACCGGCACGCCTTCGGTGATGACGACGACCAGGCCGATGCCGGCCTCGATGGCTTCAACAACGGCGTTCTTGGTGAATGCCGGCGGAACGAAGACGATGGAGACGTCTGCACCGGTCTCGGCGATGGCTTCCTTGACGGTGCCGAAAACGTTGATTTCGTTTTCGCCGTGCAGGACGGTGGTGCCGGCCTTGCGGGCGTTGACGCCGCCCACGATGTTGGTGCCGGCCTTGAGCATGAGGGCGGTGTGCTTGGTGCCTTCGCCGCCCGTGATGCCCTGGACGATGACCTTGGAGTCCTTGTTCAGATAAATAGACATGTTTTCTTTCCTAGATCTCGGCAGGCTCGATCAGCGGGCGTTGGCGAGCTCGGCGGCCTTGTCGGCGCCCTCGTCCATGGTGGCGGCGAGGGTAACCAGCGGGTGGTTGGCCTCTTCGAGGATGCGGCGGCCTTCTTCGACGTTGTTGCCGTCGAGGCGGACGACCAGCGGCTTGTTGGCGGAGTGGCCCAGCTCGGCCAGTGCGCCCACGATGCCCTTGGCGACAGCGTCACAGGCGGTGATGCCGCCGAAGACGTTGACGAATACGGACTTGACCTGCTCGTCGCCCAGGATGACGTCGAGGCCTGCGGCCATGACCTCGGCGGAGGCTCCGCCGCCGATGTCCAGGAAGTTGGCGGGCTTGACGTTGCCGTGGTTCTCGCCGGCGTAGGCGACGACGTCCAGGGTGGACATGACGAGGCCTGCACCGTTACCGATGATGCCGACTTCACCGTCCAGCTTGACGTAGTTCAGGTCCTGCGCCTTGGCCTTGGCCTCAAGCGGGTCAGCGGATTCCTTGTCCTCAAGCTGTGCGTGCTTGGGGTGGCGGAATTCGGCGTTCTCGTCCAGCGTGACCTTGCCGTCGAGGGCGACGATCTCGCCCGCACCGGTCTTGACCAGCGGGTTGACCTCCACGAGGGTGGCGTCTTCCTTCTTGAAGACGTCCCAGAGCTTCAGAATGACGCTGGCGACTTTGCCGCGCAGTTCTTCAGCGAAGCCGGCGGCAGCGACGATTTCGTCGGCCTTGGCCTGGTCGATGCCCACGGCGGGGTCGATTGCTACCTTGGCCAAGGCCTCGGGCCGCTCAACGGCGAGCTGCTCGATCTCCATGCCGCCTTCAACCGAGCACATGGCCAGGTAGTTGCGGTTGGCCCGGTCCAGCAGGACGGAGAAGTAGTATTCCTCGGCGATGTCGGCACCCTGGGCGATCATCACCTTGTTGACGGTGTGGCCCTTGATGTCCATGCCCAGGATGTTGGTGGAGTGCTCAAGTGCCTCGTCGGCGGACTTGGCAACCTTGACGCCGCCCGCCTTGCCGCGGCCACCGACCTTAACCTGTGCCTTGACGACAGTTACGCCGCCGATCTTCTCGGCAGCTGCCTTTGCTTCTTCAGGAGTGTGCGCCACGATGCCGGCGAGCACGGGTACACCGTGCGCTTCGAACATATCGCGCGCCTGATATTCAAACAGGTCCACGGTTTAGTGTCCTTCTACGTCGAAGTAGTTTCTGTACAGCCGGACTGCACCCAGGGTGCGGACCGGGCTGCGGAATTAGCGCGCCCTGCGGCGGGTCCGGAAACGAGCCACGCGGCGCAATGATCCTTTTTTGAACTCTAGTCCTTTGAAGGGACCGGCCTGTTCCAGACTACCTGTTCTGTGAGTAACGACACTATTCTATGGACGGTAGAAAAACCCCGTGATTACGGGGTTTTTTGGGCCTTGGCGGGCGCCGTCTGGACGTTCTTGCCCTTCGCGGAGACGAGTTCGTAATGATCCCGGCTGATAAAGAAACCGACGCCGCCAGAGACGTTTCCGCAGGCCACCCCAGAGCGGTAGGCGGAGCACCGCAAACCGTTCCGTTCGAGGTTGCCGCCGTCGGGCAGGACGCGAAGCTTGGAGACGGGTCCGTCTGCGGTGCCCTTGGGCCCGTACTCTGCCTCCATCTGCGTGACCCCGGCCCGGCATTCGCCGTACCGTGCCCGGCTGGGCGTCAGGAATGCCGCGCCGCCCAGATAGCCGAGTCCGGTCCCCGCGCAGTCGTCAGCAACGTCCGGTGCTGCCGGCGCCGGATACGCCGCGAGCTCGCAGTGTGCCACGGGCACGGTTGCCAGTTTCTGGTTATCGGGGTCGCTGAAGCTGTTGGTTTCGTACGGCAGGTCCAGGTGCGGCCCGCGGGCTGAGGTCAGCGCGCACACCACGTTCCGGTCCGCAGTGACGAACGCCAGCACGTCCTCCCCTGCCGCAAACCCTGCGGGGTCAGTGAGCGGAGCCTGTTTCAGCTGTTCGAGGGCCGGCAGCGGTGGCGGCGGGGTGTACTCCGGATCCGCGACGGTTACAGAACAGCCCGCCAGTGTCACTGCGACCAGTGCCACCCAGAACATCGGCGCCAGGGCTGCAGCCACGCCATCCAGGCGCCGCACCCGCACGCTTAGGCGTCGATCTTGGTCAGCGGCGCGTACCGCAGAAGCAGCCGCTTCTCGCCGACGTCGAATTTCACCTTCGCCACGGTCTTGTCCCCGGCACCTTCGACGGCGAGCACGGTGCCGTTGCCAAAGCTCGTGTGGTTGACCTTGTCCCCCACGCTGACCGCGACAACTTCCTTCTGCGGCTGCACGCGGTTTTTTGCGACGGCGGCCGGGACGTCCGCGTTGAAGCCCGCGGAGGAATCGGCACGGGTGCCGCGGGCCGTTCCGGCGCCCCAAAAGGAGCCGCCGTACCGGGTCGACCCGATGTCGGCGCCGCTCCCCCACCCGCCGGACTGCCGGCTGGTTCCCTCGCGCTTCCATTCAACGAGTTCGGAGGGGATTTCCTCCAGGAACTGGCTGGCCGGGTTGTACTGGCTTTGCCCCCACATGCTTCGGACCTCGGAACGGGTGACGTAGAGGCGCTTCCGGGCGCGCGTCAGCCCCACGTAGGCGAGCCGGCGTTCTTCCGCCAGTTCCTTCGGGTCGGTGGCCGAACGCTGGTGCGGGAAGAGCCCGTGCTCCATGCCGGTCAGGAACACCACGGGGAACTCCAGGCCCTTGGCCGTGTGCAGCGTCATGAGCGTGACAACGCCAAGCCGCTTGGCCTCGGCCACCGCGGCGTCAATGTCCGCGCCAGGGGCGTCCGGGATCTGGTCGGCGTCGGCCACCAGTGACACCTGCTCGAGGAAGGCGCCCAGGGATCCTTCGGGGTTGTCGCGCTCGTATTCACGGACGACGGCGACGAGCTCGGCGAGGTTTTCCACCCGGGACTCGTCCTGCGGATCCGGGCTGGAGCGCAGCGTGGCGAGGTAGCCGGTCTGTTCCAGCACCGCCTCGAGGGCGGCCGCGGCGCCAGAGCCCGCGGCGACCTCGGCGAGGTCGTCCAGGAGCTTCACGAAGCCAAGCACCGCGTTGACCGAGCGGGTGGCCATGCCGGGCGCCTGGTCGGCGCGGCGGGCGGCGGAGATGAAGGACGTGCGTTCCCGCTCGGCGAGGGCCGCCACGGCCCCCTCGGCCCGGTCCCCGATCCCGCGCTTGGGCTCATTGAGGACACGGCGGAGGTTGACGTCGTCGTCCGGGTTGACCAGCACCCGGAGGTACGCCAGCGCGTCCTTGATTTCCTTGCGCTCGTAGAACCTGGTGCCGCCCACCACCTTGTACGGCAGGCCCACGCGCACCAGGACGTCCTCGATGGAACGGGACTGGGCGTTGGTACGGTAGAAGATGGCGACGTCACCGGGGCGGAGATTGTCCTCGTCCTGGAGCCGGTCGATTTCCTTGGCGATGAACTGGGCTTCATCGTGCTCGTTCTCGCCCACGTAGCCGATGATCTTGTGGCCCTCGCCCTCCGCGGTCCAGAGCCTCTTCTCGGGGCGGTTGGGGTTCCGGGAGATGACGGAGTTGGCCGCGCTCAGGATGTTCTGGGTGGAGCGGTAGTTCTGCTCCAGCTTGATGGTACGGGCAGCAGGATAGTCCTTCTCGAACTCCACGATGTTACGGATGTCCGCACCGCGGAACGCGTAGATGGACTGGTCCGAGTCGCCGACGACGGTCAGCTCCGCCGCGCCCGTGCCCTCGCCGACGATTTCCCGGACCAGGGCATACTGCGCGTGGTTGGTGTCCTGGTATTCGTCCACCAGGACGTGCCGGAACCGCCGCCGGTAGGAATCGGCGAGCGCCGGGAAGGCGCGGAACATGTAGACCGTCTGCGCGATGAGGTCGTCGAAGTCCATGGCGTTGGCCTGCCGCAGCCGCTGGGTGTAGCCCTTGAAGACGTCCGCCACGGCGCTCTCAAACGGGTCACTGTGGTTCGCGGCGGACGCGAACGAGTCGTCGTCGATCAGTTCGTTCTTGAGCGCGGAGATCTTGTGCTGGATGGCCTTGGGCGCGAACTTCTTGGGGTCCAGGTCCAGGTTTTTGGCCACCAGGGTAATCAGCCGCAGAGAGTCGGCGGAGTCGTAGATGGAGAAGTTGGAGTTCAGGCCGACGTTCGCGGCCTCGCGCCGCAGGATCCGGACACATGACGAGTGGAACGTGGAGATCCACATGGCCTTGGCCCTGTTGCCCACGAGGGCCTCGATGCGTTCACGCATTTCCGCGGCGGCCTTGTTGGTGAATGTGATGGCCAGGATCTCGCCGTGGTGGGCACGGTTGGTGGCGATCAGGTAGGCGATCCGGTTACTGAGGACGCGGGTCTTTCCGGAGCCGGCTCCGGCCACGATCAGCAATGCGCTGCCGGAGTGCTTGACCGCTTCCTCCTGCTGCGGATTCAGGCCGGCCAGCAGTGCGCCGGCGTCCGGGAGATGGTGCCGGGCGTGATCCTCCGCCGGGTCTCCCTCTGCCTGGCCGGCAGCGGGGCCAGCTGCCGGGCGGCCGGCGGATTCGCCCGGGCCGCCGCCGAACGCGGGCGCCATCAGCCTTGTTTCGGGGCGCGACTTGGTGATGGCACCGGCGTGGGAACCAGCCTTAAAGGGACCGTCAGCGTAGGGGTCAAACAACATATCCATGGTGACTACAAGTCTAGGCGGTGGAACTGACACCGGATTCCGCCCTGTGGATAACCCGGCAGATGGCCCCGGCGCCGGGAGAACCGAAGGGCAAGAATGCTAGTCGACAGAGCCTGACTCAAGCGCGGCGCGCAACTGGTGCACCGCCGTCGTTCCTCCCGCCATGAACCATTCCAGGCCGTTGACGTGAACGGTGCCGGCGACGCCGCCGGCGGCCGTCACGATCGCCTTTCCGGGCAGCCAGTCCCATTCGGGGCAGCTGTGCTGGAACCAGCAGCCAAGCTGCCCGTCGGCGACGCGCCCCAGGTCGCACGAGCCGGACCCGAGCATACGCAGCGTTGCGGCCGACGTCGCGGCGGCGTGCCACGGCATGGCGCACATCGGGTCGGCGAGCCACCGCGGGTGGATGTACGTGCCGGCGCCAAGGTGGGAGAGGTCGGCGGCGTTACGGTTGGTTCCGTCCTCCTTGTAGGTGGTGACGGGTTCGCCGTTGAGGGTGGTGGCGTGCTGCTTGCCGCCGATCCAGAGCTTGTCCTCCTCGGGCTGGAAGATGGCGCCGAGCAGCACATCCGATTCGTCCTTGAGGGCGATGGCTGAGCACCAGTAGGTGGAGCCCTGCAGGAAGTTGTAGGTGCCGTCGACCGGGTCGATGACCCAGGTCCGCCCACTGCTGCCGCGCACCGCAGCACCTTCTTCGCCGAGGACGCCGTCGTCCGGGCGGCAGCGTTGAAGCTGCTCCAGCACATAGGCTTCGGCCGCGTGGTCCGCAGCTGTGACGACGTCGGAGATGGACGTCTTGCGCTGGGCGTCGAGGCCGCCCTGCCGCATCAGCAGCGCGAGCTGCCCGGCCTCGCGGACCAGTTCGGCCGCCAGCTCGTAGTCATCGAGCTCGGGGCTCAGGTTGGTGGCGCTGTGTTTACCCAGTTTGTGTCTGCCCAGTTCCGTCACGGTTCCCAGCCTATCGGCGCCGGGCAGGCCCTGCACAGCAGAGGCACGCGCAGCAGCGGCCGGAGGACGGCGGGCGATAATGGACGCATGGCCAAGACACCTGCACAACGGATCAAGAAGCACGGCACGAAGGCCGCAGTACCCCAGCACCACCTGCCGCCGGTGATCAACCCCGGAACGGACCGGTCTCCTGCGAAGGCCCAGAACAACGCCAACCTGATTGTCATTGCCGGCGTAGTGGCCAGCCTGTTCCTGTTCTGGTACGTCCACCTGCTGACGCTGAACCAGCTCACCCAGCTGTCCGGCGGGCTGGCAATGCCCGATTCCCTGATCGGCGGCTTCGACACCGGCTACGCCGAGCAGCTGCGCCGCGCCCTGGACGCCGACGCCCGCGGCCAGCTCAACTATGTGCATAAGACGGCGGGCACCCTGTTTCCGCTGATCTTCGCCTTCACCTGGCTGCTTCTGATCGGCACCAACGTGGCAAAAAAGGCCATGCGCTGGGCACTCTGGGCGCTGCCGCTCGTGTTCGTGGTGGTCCGGCTGTGGGGCAACGTCACCATTGATTCCATGATCGCTGCGGTAAACCTCGACGCCGGCCAGGTCGCCCTGGCGTCGGGCCTCACGGTGGCCGGCTGGGTACTGTTCGTGGCCAGTCTTCTCGCCGGCGGCGCCGCCGTGTTCCTGGGCCGCCGGTCCCCGAAAAATGCGGGTCTGCAGAAGGAAGCCTAGGCACTCGCGGCGGCCCAAGGAGCCTAGGCGTTCCGGGCCGCCTGGGCCCGGGCGAAGGCCCTGCGAACCTGCCGTTCCTGCCGGACGCGCTGGGCGATGACCAGGCCGGCGGCCGCGAGGCCAATCGTGATGGGGTAGCCCATCAGCCGTTCCAGGGTTCCGGGCTCGGGAACGTCCAGGCCGGTGACGGCCGCCGTGACGAGGGCGGCCGCGGACACCCCGCCGGCGGCCAGAATGAACCAGCCCAGCGGCGTTTGCCGGAGCCACAGGGCGCCGAGCAGCAGCAGCGCCAGCGAGCCGGCGATGAAGTACATGACTGCGCCCGCGTAATGCCAGCCGGACTCCAGGTCCTCAGGGACCAGCCCCACGACAATCGTGCCGGCGCCTGCGGTCCCGGTCAGGATCCGCGCCGCCACGGCCGAGTACCACGGCACTTCCCCGGAATGGCTGGCCATGACCCGCACCCGGGCCCGGGCGGCCACCCGCAGGAGCGCCGAGCTGAGCAGCAGCGCACCCAGCAGCATGCCGAGGCCCTGAACCACGAAGGAGACGTTCATCAGCACATGCAGCGGTGAACAGATGCTACGGCCGCCGTAGAGCCCGCAGGTGACGGCACCCAGGTCGCTGATGAGGCCGGTCCGCCGGCTGTAGGGCTCGGGTCCGGCCCAAGCGCCGATGACCGCGGCCTCCGCCATAAAATACTGGACCACGCTGAGCACCGCCCATGCCCCGATGTACTGCCGCGTGGAGGCGGTGTCTGGCAGGAACGTTGCCCGGGCGGTGGGGACTTCAGCTGCGGCGGCCATGCCAAGAGCGTAGTACGCGCGCTCACCTTGTATGCTTGTAAGCGTGCCCGAACGGACCGGTCAAAAACCGGCCGCGGCGGGCGCGCGCCCTCGTAGCTCAGTGGATAGAGCACGGCTCTCCTAAAGCCGGTGTCGTTGGTTCGATTCCAATCGAGGGCACTTGAAATTGCAGCACCCGTCCGGGCTCCGCGACTATCTGCTGGGCACAACGCCGGCGCACCCTTCCTCCCCCGCCCTCCCGGCGGCAGGCCGCTGGGCCGTGGAGCGGACCATGCTGGACCGGGCTGCGGGCACCCGGGGGACTTTCACCGGCGTCGTGATCTTTTCCCCGGACGGCGACGGCGGGCTCCGCTTCCACGAGGAGGGGACCGTGGTCTGGCCTGCTGCCGACGGCGGCACCTTCACCGGGCCAGCCACCCGCGATTACCTGCTCCGGCCCGCGGACACGCCGGACGCTCTGGACATGCTGTTTCCCGATGCCCGGCCGTTCCACCGGATGAGCTTCTCCCCGGAGGCCAGTCAGGACCGGCACTGGTGCGATCCTGACACTTACCGGGTCACGTACGTCCGTCATGGCGAGGACGGGTTCAGTTACGTCTGGGATGTCACGGGCCCGCGCAAGGATCTGCTGCTGGAGTCCGTGCTGCGCCGGCTGCCGGCGACGGTGGCAGCGGACGGGCTAGGCTCGAAGCCGTGAATCCGCGCATCATCGTTTCCGCCGTGTGTGTCTACGACGCCGCGGGCCGGCTCCTGACCGTCCGCAAGCGCGGCACGGACAAGTTCATGCATCCCGGCGGGAAGCCCGAGCCCGGCGAGACCGCGGTGCAGGCCGCCGCCCGGGAGCTGCAGGAGGAAGTCGGCATCATCGTCGATCCCCGCGAACTTACCCTGATGGGCGTCTGGCTGGCCGACGCCGCCAACGAGGCGGCTACGGAGATCGAGGCCACCGTGTTCACGGCGCCGGGCACCTGGGTGGCCCACCCCTCCGCTGAGATCGCCGAGATCCGGTGGCTGGACCTCGCGGCGGAGTGGCCCGGCGACCTCGCACCGCTGCTCACGGACCACATACTGCCGGCGCTGGCGCCGCCAGACGCCCGGGGCGCAGCCCGCTCCTAGAGTTCCCCGCCCTGCTTTTCGAGGGCCCCGCCCTGGTTTCGAGGACCCCAGCGGGACCGCTACCTTCGACGCGGAGCCCCCGGCCCTTGTTGGGGGCCAAGGTTTTTGCAAGCCACCCCCTCTAGCCTTTCTCCTGTCATCGGTCAATGGAGCCGGACGGAGGCGCGCATGCATCGGCTTGGGTCAGCTGTCACGGTCGCGCTGCTCCTGATCACGGGGTACGTGGCGGTGGCTCCGCACCGCTCTCCGAGCGCAACAGGGTCACACGCAATTGGAGGGCATGCCACCGGCCCACACATCCACATCGCCGCGCTGCCAGCCGCCGCGCTCGAGGCTGCCCCGCCTTCGCTGCCCCGGAGCGGGTGGATGGTGACGGCCAGTGACGAACAGGTATCGGGCGGGAACGGGCGGGCAGCCCACGTTCTGGACGGCGACGCCGCCACGTACTGGCAAAGCGGTGGGACTGAGACCGCCGCTGCCTTGCCGCGCAGCATCACGATCGACACCGGCGCGGTGCAAACAATCTCTGGGTTCCGCTATCTCCCGCGTGCCGACAGCCCGGACGGAAGGGTCGGCAGCTTCGAGATCACGGTTAGTACCGACGGCGCCCTGTGGGCCCCTCCGGTGGCCCGCGGCACCTGGGCGGACACCAGTGCGGAGAAAAGCGTGACGTTCGCAGCAGTACAGGCCCGCTACGTGCGGCTGCAAGCCATGACCGAAGCGGGCGGACGTGGACCTTGGAGCAGCGCCGCGGAGATCAATTTGTTGGGCGAAAGTGCCGGCAACGCCGCGGCCCCGCCGGCAGCGGCCCCGCCAGTTGCGGGCATGCCGGTTGCGGTCAGGCCGGTTGCGGTCAAGGCGCCGCTGGCGAGCGAGTCAGTACAGTCGGACGAGTCACTGGGGTCCTGGGATCCGACGATCAACTTTCCGCTGGTGCCCACCGCGGCCGCACTCTTGCCCGGGAACCGGCTGCTGACATGGTCCGCCTACTCCGCCACCACGTTCGGCGGCGCGCCGGGCTTCACCCAGACTTCCATCCTGGATCTCGCCACCGGCGCCGTGAGCCAGAGCGAGGTATCCAACACCGGACACGACATGTTCTGCCCCGGGACCTCGCTGCTTCCCGACGGGCAACTCATGGTCACAGGCGGTTCCAACAGCACAAAAACCAGCCTCTACAACCCGGCGACGGACACATGGACCGCGGGGCCGGCCATGAAGATCGCCCGTGGCTATCACTCCAGCGTGACCACATCGGCCGGTGAGGTGTTCACCATCGGAGGTTCATGGTCCGGTGGCATCGGCAACAAGCACGGTGAGGTGTGGTCGGCCGCCAGCGGCTGGCGGACGCTGCCGAATGTGCTGGTGAACAGCATCCTGACCGCCGATCCTCTCGGCAGCTACCGCGCGGACAACCATCCGTGGTTATTTGCCGCGCCCGGTGGCCGGGTGTTCCACGCCGGGCCGAGCCGCCGGATGAACTGGATCACCACCGCGGGGTCCGGAAGCATCAGCCCGGCAGGCCCGCGGTCAGACAGCGCTGACGCGATGAGCGGCGACGCCGTCATGTACGACATCGGCAAGATCCTCACCGTGGGCGGGGCGCCCGTGCAGGAGAACAGCATTGCCACAGCCCGCGCGTACACCATCGACATCAACGCCGGGGTCACCGTGGCCCGGACCGCCGACATGGCCGTCACCCGGTCGTTCGCGAACGGTGTAGCCCTTCCCGACGGCCAGGTGCTCGTGGTCGGAGGCCAGGGGAATCCTGTTCCGTTCACCGACACTGACGCCAGGATGGCCCCGGAAATCTGGAACCCCGCCACCGGGCAGTGGACAACGCTGGCCCCGATGGCCATTCCCCGGACCTATCACAGCGTCGCGCTGTTACTCCCGGATGGCAGGGTCTTCGTCGGCGGTGGCGGACTGTGCGGCAGCTGCACGACCAACCACCTGGACGGAGAGATTTTCACGCCGCCCTACCTGCTGAACGCGGACGGCAGCCCGCGCGCCCGCCCGAAAATTGTCACCGCCCCCACCACCGCCACTACCGGCAGCACCATTTCCGTGACCACCGCGGCACCGGTCACTGAGTTCTCCCTGATGCGGATGGGTTCGGCGACTCACACCGTGAACACTGATCAGCGGCGCATCCCCCTGAATGCAACTGGGATATCCGGCAACACCGCGTCGCTGAAGCTGCCGGCGGATACCGGCGTGCTTGTCCCAGGCAACTACCTGCTGTTTGCGCTGGACGCCGCCGGAGTGCCCAGCGTCGCGGCAACCATCGCGATCGGCGCCCCGGCGTCCGTCCTTGCCTCCCGCCCAACCATCGGCAGCGACGCTGACACCCTAGCTGTCGCCTCCGACGGCGTCCTGTGGAACTACCATCCAAACGGTACGGGCGGCCTGCAGCCCCGGGAAAGGATCGGTGCAGGCTGGTCCGGGCTGTCGAAGGGGTTCGTGACCGACTGGAACACCGACGGCGTGTTCGACATCATGGCGCAGTGGAAAGACGGAAGGATGATCTTTTACCCCGGAAAGCCCAATGGAGGATTCGCCCCTCCCCAGGTCCTCAGCGCAGGATGGAGCACCTACCACGTGACGATCGGCCGCTGGCGGAGCACCGACAAGTACCCGGGCATCCTCGCCTACGACGCTGCCGGGACGTTGTGGTACTACGGCAACAGTGCCGGAAAAGGCCTGAGTCCCCGTGTCCGGACCGGAACGGGATGGCGCGGCCTGTACCTCACTATGGCGGACTACGATCAGGACGGGAAACAGGACGTCATCGCCAAACGCGGCGACGGGAACCTCATGCTGTACCGCTCGAACGGAGCTGGCAGCTTCATCCCAGAAACCCGACGGCGCCTTGGCGGCGGCTGGAACACCATCAACAGCATTACCGAGGTGACGGGGTTCCGCCCCGGCGTCCACGGACTCATCACCCGGCTGACCGACGGCCGGCTAGCCCACTATCCCTTCAGCAAGGGAATCATGGGTACACGAACCATCATCAGCGCCGGCTGGGGCAGTTACAACATCTTCCGGTAGTCACGGCTCCAGGCGCCGGTGGCCGGTCAGTACTCCGGCACCGCTTCCTCCGCCACGGCCGTGGCCTCGGCGAACTGGGTCCGGTACAGCTCGGCGTAGCGGCCGTCCGCGGCCAGCAGCTCGGTGTGGGTTCCGCGCTCCACGATCCGGCCGTCCTCCACCACCAGTATGGCGTCGGCCGCGCGGATCGTCGAGAGCCGGTGGGCAATGACGACGGCGGTGCGGCCTTCCAGGGCCGCGCCCAGCGCCGCCTGCACGGCGGCCTCGTTGGTGGAGTCCAGCGCGGCGGTGGCCTCGTCGAGGATGACCACCCGGGGCTGGGCAATCAGCAGCCGGGCGATGGTGAGCCGCTGGCGTTCGCCGCCGGAGAGCCGGTAGCCGCGCTCCCCCACCACGGTTTCCAAGCCGTCGGGAAGGGAACGGATCATGGCTTCGAGCCGGGCCTGGCGCAGCACCGCCCACATGTCCTCGTCGGTGGCTTCGGGGCGGGCCAGCCTGAGGTTGGAGGCGATGGTTTCGTGGAACAGGTGCCCGTCCTGGGTGACCATGCCCAGGGTGGCGCGGATGGAATCGAAGGTCAGGTCGCGCACGTCCAGGCCGGAGGCCGGGGCGGTGCCGCCGAGGCGCACGGCGCCGGAATCGACGTCGTACAGCCGGGACAGCAGCTGGGCCACTGTGGACTTGCCGGCGCCGGAGGACCCCACGAGGGCAACGGTCTGCCCGGGTTCCACCCGGAAGCTGATGCCGTGCAGCACTTCCTCGCCGCCGCGGGTGTCCAGCGTGGAGACCTCCTCCAGCGAGGCCAGAGAGACCTTGTCCGCCGAGGGGTAGGAGAAGCGCACGTCGTCGAACTCCACGGCCACCGGACCGGGCGGGACGGCCAGCGCACCCGGCTTTTCCTGGATGAGGGGCTCGAGGTCCAGGATTTCGAAGACCCGTTCAAAGCTGACCAAGGCGCTCATGATCTCCACGCGGGCGTTGGACAGCGCGGTGAGCGGCGCGTAGAGGCGGGTGAGCAGCAGCGCCAGCACCACAACGTCGCCGGGCGCGAGCTGGCCGCCGATCGCCAGCCAGCCGCCCAGGCCGTAGACCAGGGCGAGGGCCAGGGCGGAGACGGTCGTCAGCGCGGTCACGAACGTGAACTGGAGCATGGCTGTCCGCACGCCGATATCGCGGACCCGGCCGGCGCGAAGCGCGAACTCTCGGGATTCCTCGTCGGGCCGGCCAAACAGCTTGACCAGGGTGGCGCCGGGGGCGGAGAAGCGCTCGGTCATCTGGGTGCCCATGGCGGCGTTGTGCTCGGCCGCCTCTCGCCGCAGGTCCGCCAGCCGGGAGCCCATCCGCCGGGCGGGGATGAGGAAGATCGGCAGCAGGATCATGGCCAGCACGGTAACCAGCCAGGAGGTATTCAGCATCACCACGAGGGTGAGGATGAGGGCCACCACGTTGCTGACCACGCCGGACAGGGTTCCGGCGAACGCGGACTGCGCGCCGATGACGTCGTTGTTCAGGCGGCTGACCAGCGCGCCGGTGCGGGTCCGGGTGAAGAACGCGATGGGCATTCGCTGGACGTGGTCGAACACCTTGGTGCGGAGGTCCACGATGACGCCCTCGCCGATGGTGGAGGACAGCCAGCGGCTCACCATGCCCAGGGCTGCCTCAGCCACCGCCACGCCGGCGATCAGGGCCGCCAGCCGGACCACCTCGCCGGCATCGGCGCGGGCAACGATCGTGTTGACCACCTGGCCGGCGAGGACCGGGGTCGCCACGGCCAGGAAGGCCATGGCAACGGAGACCACCACGAACGCGATCAGCCGTCCCCGGTGCGGCCGGGCGAAGCCCATGACCCGCTTCAGGGTTTCCTTGGAGAACGGCCGGGAGCCGCTCTTGGCCCGGGTGATGTTGTATAGCGAGCGCCAGGCGACGCCGTCCATGCTCATTTGTTCTGCTCCATCTTGCCTGCCGCCAGTTCGGTGACGACACCGTTGTCCACGTTCCAGCGCACGTCCAGGCGGACGTTTTCCAGCAGCCGCCGGTCGTGCGTGACCAGCAGCAGGGCGCCGTCGTAGCTTTCCAGCGCTTCCTCAAGCTGCTCGATCGCCGGGAGGTCCAGGTGGTTGGTGGGCTCGTCCAGGACCAGCAGGTTCACGCCGCGGGCCTGCAGCAGGGCCAGGGCGGCGCGGGTCCGCTCCCCCGGCGACAGCGAGTCCACGGTGCGCGCGGTGTGGTCCGCCTTGAGGCCGAACTTGGCCAGCAGGGTCCGGACCTCGGCGGAGGTGTAGTCGGTCAGGACGGCTTCGACGGCGTCCGCCAGTTTGAGGTGTCCGGCCAGCAGCCCTCGGGCCTGGTCGATCTCGCCGACGGCCACGGACACACCGCGGGAAGCGTCGCCGGAGTCCGGTTCCTGCGTTCCCAGAAGCAGCCGGAGCAGCGTCGATTTGCCGGCGCCGTTGGGTCCGGTGATGCCGATCCGTTCACCGGCGTTGAGCTGCAGGTTCACCGGCCCCAGGGTGAAGCTGCCCTGCCGCGCGACGGCGTCGCGCAGCGTCGCCACCACAGAGCTGGAGCGGGGCGCCTGGCCGATGCTGAACTGCAGCTGCCACTCCTTGCGGGGTTCTTCCACCACGTCCAGGCGGGCAATGCGCGATTCCATCTGCCGGACCTTCTGCGCCTGCTTTTCGGATGACTCGGTGCTGGCGGCACGGCGGATCTTGTCGTTGTCCGGGTTTTTCTTCATCGCGTTCCGGACGCCCTGCGAGCTCCATTCCCGCTGGGTGCGCGCCCGGGAGACGAGGTCCGCCTTGGTCGCGGCGAATTCCTCGTACCGTTCGCGGGCGTGCCGGCGGGCCACGGCGCGTTCCTCCAGGAAGGCCTCGTAGCCGCCGTCGTACACGGCCACCGAGTTCTGGGCCAGGTCCAGTTCCACAATCGAGGTCACGCAGCGGGCCAGGAACTCCCGGTCGTGGGAGACCAGCACCGCGCCGCCGCGAAGCCCCTGCACGAACGCTTCCAGCTTGGCCAGGCCATCCAGGTCAAGGTCATTGGTGGGCTCGTCCAGGAGCACGACGTCGAAGCGGCTTAGCAGCAGGGCGGCGAGCGCCACGCGCGCAGCCTGGCCACCGGACAGCCCGGTCATCTCGGCGTCGGGGCCGACGTCCAGTCCCAGGTCGGCCAGGGCAGGGGCAATCCGTTCGTCCAGGTCCGCGGCCCCGGAGGCCATCCACCGGTCAAAGGCCATCGAATAGGCGTCGTCGGACCCGGGCGCTCCCGAGCCGAGGGCCTCCGCCGTGGCTTCCATCTCTGCGGTGGCTCTCGCGCAGCCGGTGCGGCGGGCGATGTAGGCGGCGACGGTTTCGCCGGCGAGCCGTTCGTGTTCCTGCGGCAGCCAGCCCACAAAGGCGTCGGCCGGTGCGAGGCTGACTGTGCCGTCCTGCGCCTGGTCCACGCCGGCAAGGAGCCGCAGCAGTGTGGACTTGCCCGCACCGTTGGCGCCGACCACGCCAACAACGTCCCCGGGGGCCACTGTGAGGGACAGCCCGGAGAAGAGGGTGCGGTGATCATGACCGCCCGAAAGGTCCTTCGCAACAAGGGTTGCAGTCATCAATCCATCCTCTCACCGCTGCCCGTTTTCACCCGAAAAATCAGGTGGGCATGAAAGAACCCGCTGGTCCGGACTTGGGGGGTGTACGGACCAGCGGGTTCGACCACTTAGCATAGTTGAAGCGGCGCGCTACGTAAAATCCAGGCCGGCGGGCCGCCACTTCGCACCAACCCGCCCGTGACCAGAAAGCGTTTCATGCCCCTACCCGCCAAGGCCTTCCAGCGCTGGCTGCACGGCGTCGCCCCGGACGCCAGCGTGGCTGATGTGGCCAGGGCGTCAGGGGTCAAGCGCACCACCCTGGCCCAGCAGCTGGTCCGCGGCAAGGTGGCCGAGGCAACTGTGGTGGGGATCAGCCGGGCCTTCAACATCAATCCGGTGGCAGCGCTGGGCTCCTTTGAGCCTTACCGGGATCTGGAAAAACCGCCGATCCCGCCCACGCTGCAGGAGCTGGTCAGCCAGATCGCCACCACGGACCTGCTGCACGCCATCATCGCCCGCACCGAGCGGGACGCCGGCAGAGGCAAAGGCATAGAGCCGCCCGGACTCACCCCGCCGCCGCATCCCACCTCGGTGAAAAACTGGGTGGACGCAATCGACGACGGCGAGCTTCGGCACCGCGTCTCCGCCGCCACCCGCGTCGCCCCGCAAAACTATTCAGCGCAACTGACCGCCAACCGGCTCGCCCCCGAACTGGCCGTCGCCACCTCACGGGCCGCCGGCGTCGGACTTGCCGGCGGGCTGGTGGCCGCCGGGCTGGTGACCGAAGCCGAAGCCGGCTGGGCGCCCGGTGCCCGGCAAGCTGCCCTGGATCGAATGACCGACGGCGAACTGGCCGTTCTGGCCGGCGAACGGCTTCAGTCGCTCGGCAAGACCTTGCGGCGGCAAGAACACGACGAACGACAAACCGAAACGATCTGGGAGAACCTCGGATGATTGAAATCCTGCAGTGGACCACACTGATCGCGTGCTGTACCGCCGCGCTGAGCCGGGTCCCCAACCTGGCGCGCCGGAAGAACCGCTCCATGTTCTTCATTTTTGCGCTGATGACCCTCGCGGTCCTGCTGAGCATCAAAGGCCCATACCTGGCGATCGACGGCCTGCTCGGAGGCACCAACATCGCGAACCTCCTGCTGCGTTTCATCATCTTCGGGGCGATCTTCTTCCTCGGCCTCCGAATCGCAACGGGCTTCGGCGATGAACAGGGTCTCCGGCTGCTCCGGGGCAAAGCCGGCACGCTAGCCTTCGGCCTGACTTCCATTGCCTTGCTGGTGCCTTTCATCCTGATGGACACCTCGGGTTCCTCAGTAGGCATGACCGCCGTCAATACCGGAAACGCGTGGAACGCGGTGCTTGTCCAGTACTACGCCGCCGCCGGGCGCGCTTATCCGGCGTACGTGTGCCTTGTGCTGCTGCCGGGGATGCTGCGGGCGTTCAGGAGTTCCCTGCCCGCGGTGCTGCGGGCAAGCGCGCTCCTTCTGGCCGTGGGCTGCGCTGCGATCGCCGTCACGTTGCTCTTCCCGATCATGCCGCCGGCGGTGGGGTTCCTGAAGTTCGTCATCAACTACACAGCCATCCTGTGCTTCGTCGTGGGCCTGGCACTCATCTGGGTGGCCAGCAGCCGGGCCGGGCGGAAGCACCGGCCGGTGTCCGCCGCACGCCGCTAGTATCGTTCCAATCACTCGTTCAGCAGAGAGCGTTTCATGCCCCTCCCCGCCAAAGCATTCCAGCGCTGGCTAAATGGCGTGGCACCGGACACCAGCACGGCCGACATCTGCAGGGTCTCCGGGGTCAAGCGCACCACCCTCGCCCAGCAGCTGGTGCGGGGAAAGGTTGCCGAGACAACAGTCGTGAGCATCAGCCGGGCCTACAACATCAATCCGGTCGCCGCACTGGCCACCTTTGAGACGTACAACGACCTCTCCAGTTCCTCCCTCCCTCCTTCCGACAAGGAACTGGTTAGCCAAATCGCCACCGTCGACCTGCTGCGGGCCGTCATCGTCCGCACCGCACCCAAGTGCTCCACCGGCACAGAATCCACCGGCACAGGCTCCACGGGCCCGTGCCAGCCGGAACTCAGCCCGCCGCCTCATGGCACCTCGGTGAAGAACTGGGTGGACGCGATCGACGATGGCGAGCTCCGGCACCGCGTCTCCGCCGCCACCGGCGTCGCCCCGCAGAACTACTCAGCACAGCTGACCGCTAACCGGCTCGCCCCGGAACTGGCCGTCGCCACCTCCCGGGCTGCCGGCGTCGGACTGGCCGGCGGACTGGTGGCTACGGGGCTGGTGACCGAAGCGGAAGCAGGCTGGCCGCCGGGCGCACGGCAGGCGGCCCTTGACCGGCTCAGCGACGGCGACCTGGCCGCCCTGGCCGGCGAACGCCTCCAGGCGCTGGGCAAGACCCTGCGGCGGCAGGAGCAGGACCAGGAACAGACCGAAAGAATCTGGGAGAACCTGGTATGAGCGAGATTCTCCCATGGATAACGCTGATTGTTTGCGCCGGTGCCGCCGTGGCCCGGCTTCCCAGCGCCGTTCGCGGCGTGAACCCCACCCTGTTCTTCATCTTCCTGCTGGCGACGGCCGCCGGGATCCTGAGCATCGAACAGTTCTACCTGGCCATCGACGGGGCCCTCGGCGGCATCAATATTGCCCACGTTGTGCTGCGCCTGATTGTTTTCGCCACGATCTACCTCATCGCGGTCCGCGTCACGAAGGGGTTTGGCGCCCCTGACGCCCACCGCATGATCGCCGGACGTCCGGGGCTGGCCATGCTCGCGATTTTCTCAGCGGCCCTCGTGACGGTCTTCCTCCTGATGGAACCGGCCGCCTCGTCGGTGCGCTTCAGGGACGCCGGCGCGGCCAGCGCCTGGAATGAGGCCCTGCTGCCGTACTACTGGGCTGCCGCTCGGGGCTACCTGGCGTACGTCTCCCTCGCACTGCTGCCTGCCCTGCTGCGCAGCGTCAAGGAAAGCCTGCCCCCGCTCGTCAGGACCGGGGCCGCCCTGATGGCGGCCGGAGCGGTGACCACTGTGGCCGGCCTCTGCCTGGAATTCGCGCCTCCCCAGCTCCTCGTGGTCGCGCCAGCAGTGAACAATGGTGCGGTGGTTTTCTTCACTGCCGGCCTCCTTCTGGTCTGGCTGGCGCGCGTCAAGGCCGCCAGCCGAGGAGGTCACGGGACGTCATCTACCGAAAGGTAGCGGAGCGGGATTCACAAAATCATTAGACCGTGAGAGAATCATGAATGTGTGAAAGCAGTTGCTGCCTGGCTCACAAGCCGTGGCGCCTGCCGGATCGCACATTGGGGGGATGAGTGGTGGCGGCCGTTGGGGACCGCCCCCACTCAGCCTTTTTAAGGGCCGGTTTCAGCCCCCGTATGATGGCGAAATAAAGGTCTTTGCCAATGCGTTGCAGGCACTGGCACCGCGGGAGCCGGACAGGCCGCCGCGATGCCTACCGCCGCAGCCTGAAGAAGAAGGTACCCGCCATGAACCGTATCCATTCCCGCCGCTCCGCCCTTGCAGCCACCCTCGCCGGACTGGCACTGGCTCTGACGGCCTGCGGCGGTGGCAGCGGCGGCGGAGGCTCCCAGGCTCCGGATGCCAGCAGCTCGGACACCTCGCTCAGCGACGTGAAGTCCAAGGGCGAGATTGTCATCGCCACCGAGGGCACCTACAAGCCGTTCAGCTTCCACGCGGAGGGAGCGGGCGACCTGACCGGCTACGACGTCGAGATCGCCCGGGCCGTGGCCGACAAGCTGGGCGTGAAGGCCAACTTCCAGGAAACCCAGTTCGACGGGATCTTCGCCGGCCTCGACGCCAAACGGTTCGACACCATCGCCAACCAGATCTCCATCAACGCGGAACGCAAGGCCAAGTACGACTTCTCCAAGCCGTACACCATCTCCACGGGCGTGATCGTGACGAAGGCGGACAACAGCAGCATTACGAGCTTTGAGCGCCTCAAGGGCAAGACCGCCGCCCAGTCGCTCACCAGCAACTTCTACAAGTTGGCCGTGGACGCAGGCGCCAATGTGCAGTCCGTGGAGGGCTGGGCCCAGGGCGTGACGCTGGTCCGGCAGGGCCGCGTGGACGCCATCGTCAATGACAAGCTCACCTACCTCGACTACGCGAAGACCAATCCGGATGCCGGGTTGAAGATCGCCGCCGAAACCACTGAGAAGTCAGAGAGCGCCTTCGTGTTCCGCAAGGGCTCCACTGAGCTCACTAAGGCCGTAGACAAGGCGCTGGACGACCTCCGCGCTGACGGGACGCTGGCCAAGATCTCGGAGAAGTACTTCGGCACGGACGTCTCCAAGTAGATGCCGTTGAACTGGGATCTCATCTGGAGCTCCTTCGGCCCTATTGTCACGGGCGCAATCACTGGCACCATCCCGCTGACGCTCGCTTCATTCGCGATCGGCCTCGCGCTGGCACTGCTGGTGGCGCTGATGCGGCTAAGCCGCAACGCCGTGGTGTCCGGTGTGGCGCGGTTCTACGTTTCGGTGATCCGCGGCACCCCGCTGCTGGTGCAGCTTTTCGTCATCTTCTACGGCCTGCCGAGCCTGGGGGTGAAGCTTGATCCGTGGCCCAGTGCCATCATCGCCTTTTCGCTGAACATCGGCGGCTATGCCGCCGAGGTCATCAGGGCCGCCATCCTGTCGGTGCCGAAGGGCCAGTGGGAAGCCGGCCACACCATCGGCATGTCCCGGGGCCAGTCGCTGCGCCGCATCATCCTGCCGCAGGCCGCGAGGGTGTCGGTGCCGCCGCTGTCCAACACTTTCATTTCGCTGGTCAAGGACACGTCGCTCGCCTCGCTCATCCTGGTCACGGAGCTGTTCCGCAACGCCCAGCAGATCGCGGCGTTCAGCCAGGAGTTCATGGTGCTGTATCTCGAGGCGGCCCTGGTCTACTGGATCATTTGCCTGGCGCTTTCCTCCGGGCAGTCCGTGCTTGAAAGGAGACTGGACCGTTATGTCGCCCACTGACGGAGCAGCACAGGCGGCACCCCACGGGGCCGCATCACAGGGCAGACCGGTGCTGTCGGTCCGCAACCTCGCGAAGGCGTTCGGCAGCAACGTGGTGCTGCGGGACATCGACCTCGACGTGCGCCGCGGCAACGTCGTGGCCCTGATCGGGCCGTCAGGGTCGGGCAAGACCACCGTCCTGCGCTCACTGAACGGGCTGGAAACGCCCGACGCCGGGACGGTCACCTTTGCGGGTTCCGGCGCCTCCGCGGGAACCGAGCTCGCGTTGGATTTCTCCGCCAAAGTCTCCAAGAAGGAGATTTCGGACCTGCGGGACCGCAGCGCCATGGTGTTCCAGCACTACAACCTGTTCCCGCACATGACCGTCCTGCAGAACGTCATTGAAGGACCGGTCCAGGTCCAGAAGCGCAAACGGGCCGAGGCGGTGGCCGACGCCGAAAAGCTCCTGGCCCGGGTGGGGCTGGCGGACAAGCGCGACGCCTATCCGTTCGAGCTCTCCGGCGGCCAGCAGCAGCGCGTGGGCATTGTGCGGGCCCTTGCCCTGAAACCCCAGCTGCTGCTGTTCGATGAGCCCACCTCGGCGCTGGACCCGGAACTCGTCGGCGACGTCCTGGGCGTCATCCAGGAACTTGCCGACGAGGGGTGGACCATGGTCATCGTGACCCACGAGCTGGCCTTTGCCCGGCAGGTGGCGGACGAGGTCATCTTCATGGACGGCGGCCTGGTGGTGGAGCGCGGACCGGCCGCAGAAGTCCTCCGGGCGCCGCGGCAGGAGCGGACCCGGCAGTTCGTCCGGCGGCTGCTGCACGAATTCTGACCACTCTTAACGGCCTCGGCCTGCTGTTAGTACGCCGGAAGCGCGGGCGCCGGAAGGCCGTCAGAGGCGCGTGAGCCTCAGGGTCACGAGCTGGAACGGCCGCAGCGTGAGCTCCGCGGAGTCCGCCCCGGCCACCATGCCGGTCGCCTCGACCGGCCGCTCGAGCAGGTCCACCGCCTGGATGCCCGTGGCCGGGAAGTTGGCGGTCAGGCGCCCGGCCGAGCGCTGGCCCAGGGATTCGTACAGCCGGACGATGACGTCTCCCGAGCCGTCTTCGGCCAGCTTCACGGCTTCGACCACCAGGGCCGGGTTGTCCACCATAACCAGCGCCTCGGCCGGGTGCGCGCCGAGCACCGTCCTCGGAGCGAGGTTGGCGCGGTAGCCCTCCTCCACGGCCCCGGCGATTCCCGCTGCCGGCCGGACCCACACGTCCAGCACGTGCCTGCCGCGGTCGGCCTCGGGGTCGGGGAACTTGGCAGCGCGCAGCAGCGAGAGCCGGACGGTAGTGGTGGTCCCGCCGTCGTCCCGGACAGTCCGGGCGACGTCGTGCCCGTACGTGGAGGCATTGGCGATGGCCACGCCGTATCCGGGTTCCGAAACGTGGATCCAGCGGTGCGCGCAGATCTCGAACTTGGCGGCCTCCCACGACGTGTTCACGTGGGTCGGCCGGAAGACGTGGCCGAACTGGGTTTCCGCCGCCGACCGGTCCGCCCTCAGGTCGAGCGGGAAACCCAGCTTGAGCAGCTTCTCGCGCTCCTGCCAGTCAACCTCGGTGGAGATCCCCAGCGACGGGCTGCCCGCCGGCAGGGTGACGCGTTGGGTGATGCGGGAGGACCCGGTGAGCCGTTCCACCACGACGACGGCCTCCCCGCCGTTCCGCTCCAGCCTCACCTCCGCAGCGTCGGTAAGGCTCCTGACATTCCGCCGGTAGAACTCGTCGATGTCCCAGGCGTCCCATTCGTTGGGGGTGTCCCGGTGCAATTCCAGGTGGTTCCCGAACTGGCCCGGCGCGATCGCTTCCCGGCCTGTCCCGTGGTCCCGCAGCGACGTCAGGAGCCCGTTGTCATCCAGTACGGCACGGATAATTCCGTTGTCCAGGACGAAGCCGCCGTCCAGCGGTGTGGCTTGCACCTCATCCTCGGTTACCGCATGCACTGCGGCCGTGAGCGCCGGAACTCCCAGGCGGGCGTGCGGGCTCGCGTTGAGCAGGAACTCCTGCGTCCCCTCCCCCAGGAGGGCCGCGGCCGCCTCGCTGATGAGGGCTTCGAGCCCCTTGGCGACGGCCGCGTAGTTGCGTTCGGCGTCCTGGTGCACCCAGGCGATGGCGCTGCCGGGCAGGATGTCGTGGAACTGCTGCAGCAGGACCAACTGCCACAGCCGCTTCAGCTCGGCCGCGGGGTACGTGTACTCCCCACCGGAGCGGACGGCGGCCGTGGCGCACCACAGCTCCGCCTCGCGCAGGAGGTGCTCGGACCGGCGGTTGCCCTGCTTGGTCCTGGCCTGGCTGGTGTAGGTGCCGCGGTGCAGCTCCAGGTACATCTCACCCACCCAGACCGGCAGCGCTTTGTACTCTGCTTCGGCCTGCTCAAAGAAGCTGCGCGGCGATCCGATCCGGACCTTCGGCGAGCCTTCCAAGTCGGCAGCGCGATGCGCGGCGGCGACCATCTCCCGCGTCGGTCCGCCACCGCCGTCGCCGTAACCGAAGGGGACGAGCGAGATGGTGCCGTGTCCGTGGTCCCGGTAATTGCGCTCGGCGTGCGCAAGATCCCGGCCGCTGAGCTCGGAGTTGTACGTGTCCACCGGCGGGAAGTGCGTGAAAACGCGGGTGCCGTCAATGCCTTCCCAGTTGAAGGTGTGGTGCGGCATCCGGTTGATCTGGTTCCAGGAGATCTTCTGCGTCAGGAACCAGCGGCTCCCGGCGGCCTTGACGATCTGAGGCAGGGCCGCGGAGTACCCGAAGGAATCCGGTAGCCAGGCTTCCATGCACTCGACGTCGAATTCCTTGAGGAAGAAGCTCTTGCCTTCGACGAACTGCCGGGCCATGGCTTCACCGCCGGGCATGTTGGTGTCGGACTCCACCCACATGCCGCCCACGGGAATGAACTGGCCGGACTTCACCTTCTCCCGGATGCGGGCAAACAGCTCCGGGTAGTATTCCTTGATCCAGGCCAGCTGCTGTGCGGACGAGCAGGAGAAGACGAAGTCCGGGTCCTCGTCCATGAGGGCAACCACGTTGGAAAAGGTCCGGGCACACTTGCGCATGGTTTCCCGGACAGGCCACAGCCAAGCCGAATCGATGTGTGCATGCCCGGTGGCCAGCAGCTGGTGGGCTGACGCGTAGGCGGGCCTGGCCAGCACCTCCGCCAGCGCTGCACGACCGGCGGGCGCCGTGCCGGCGACGTCGTCCGGGTCCACGATGTCCATCATGCGCTCCAGGGCGCGGAGGATCTCGTGCCGCCGCGGCAGCTCGGTGGGCAGCTCGTGCATGAGGCCGCTGAGTGTCAGCACGTCCTGCTGGAGCTCCCACACTGCCCGGTTCAGCTCCGCGATGGCGATGCTGCCCAAACGGTACTGCGGTTCGTTGCCCGCGGTGGCCTTGTCTCCGTACGGAGTCGGCGCGAAGCTCCAGCCCTGGGCAACATCCGGGTTTGCTGCTGCCTCCACATAGAAGTCCACGGCGAGCCCGCTGCCCAGCAGCTTCAGCGGGATGTGCTGGTTGCGGGGCGAGATGGCCTTGATGATGCTGCCGTCCGGCCGCCAGGCGATTCCCTCGCACTGGAAGCCGGGAATCTCCGTGGTAAACCCGAGGTCCACCACAATCTCCACCTCCGTATCCGGGGCGGTTCCCCAGGCATCCGGCACCTCTCCCTGAAGCCGCAGCCACTTTGTGCTCCATGGGCGCCCCCAGGCGGCACCGTGCTCCTGCGGCATGAAGTCCTGGCGCAGGGCCTCCAGGACGGGGACGGGTTCATCCGGGACGTCCCAGCTGGTCAGCTCCAGGGGCACGCTGCGCCCATAAACGGCGGGGGTGATCCGTTCGCGGACAAAGCGGTCTAGACGGACTTCCGTGATCCGGCGGTCGTCGTGCAATGTGTACCTCTTTAGTACGTGAAAGCTGAAGCGGGCTGTGCTGGCTTTCGTGCGGGCATGGGCGTCGCGGTCAGCTTGGGTCCGGGCAGTTCAGCTGCCTTATGAGCGGATCAACGGTTCCATTCGATGGATAAAATCTACTGCTTGGGCGTCCGGCCGCCAAGGGGCCATGCCCCTACTGCGGCACCGGCGAAGGCGTGGAGATGCGGCCTGCACCTGCATAGACGTTCAGGCTGGTTCCCCGGCTGAACCCTGCCAGCGTGACGCCGGTGGACTCGGCCAGCTCCACGGCAAGGCTGGACGGGGCGCTGACCGCGGCGAGCACCGGAATGCCTGCCAAAGCGGCCTTCTGGACCAGCTCAAAGGAGGCCCGCCCCGACACCTGGAGCACGGTGTTCGTGAGCGGCAGCCGCCGTTCGCGCAGGGCCCAGCCAACCACCTTGTCCACCGCGTTGTGCCTGCCCACGTCCTCCCGGAGGCACAGCAGCTCCGCACCGCCGTCGTCATCAATCCTGAACAGTCCGGCAGCGTGCACTCCCCCCGTCACGTCGAAGACGGCCTGCGCCTCCCGCAGCCGGTCCGGCAGGGAGGCAAGTGTCTCGACCGGAACGGTGAGCCGGTCGGCGGCGGGGTTGAAGTGCGACGACTTGGTGACCGATTCAATGGAGTCCGTGCCGCAGATCCCGCACGAACTTGACGTGTAGACGTGCCGACCCGTGTCCGGCAGCGGCACATCCGGCCGCAGCTGGGCTTCGACCACGTTGAACGTCTGGACCCCGTTTTCGTCCTCGCCGGCGCAGAACCTGAGCGAGACCAGCTGGTCCGCATCCCAGATGACGCCCTCTGAGACGAGGAAACCTGCCACCAGGTCGAAGTCGTCCCCGGGCGTACGCATGGTGACAGAGAAGGACAGGTTCCCAAGCCGGATCTCGAGTGGTTCCTCCACGGCCAGCACGTCCTCGCGGTGCCGGACAGGGAATTCCAGTGCCGCGGCCGAGCCGTCCAGGACGTAGCGGTGCACCTTGCGTCGTTGCGTTACACGGCCCATGCGAGACTCCGCGCTGAGTGGCTGTTCATGCCTCCATCATTGCACCTCAGTCGAGCAGGGCACTCCAGTCCACCGGCCCGCTCTGGGCACCTTGCTTGGCGGAGGCGCGGGACCCGGACTTCCGTGCCGGGCTCTTGGGTTTGGATTCCGCGGTCTTCGGCTCAGGGATGGCCGGGCCCCAGGGCAGCGCGAAAGCCGGCACCATCTCGCCGAGCTGCACGCCGTGCGGCGGCACCACCAGGACGCCGTCGGCCGACGCCAGACCGCGCATCATGCCCGGGCCGGTGTGCTGCGCAGGCGAGGCCATGCCGTAGAGCAGGCGGAAGGGCATCAGCCGCGTGCGGCCGGGGTCGGGCTCGAGCATGGTGCCGGAGGGGACTTCCCGGACCGGCGGCAGCTGGCCATGGCCGAGGGCGGCCAGGAGCGGCGCGCCCACCGTGGACAACGCCATCATGGCCGCCAGCGGGTTTCCCGGCAGCCCCAGCACGAAGCGCCCGTCCGGAAGTTCTGCGAGGACGGCGGGGTGTCCGGGCCGCATTGCCACGCCATCGATGATCAGCCGTCCGCCCAGTTCAGCCACGGCACGCCTGAAGTGGTCGCTGCCGGAAAGGCCCGTCCCGCCGGTGGTGATGACGACGTCGGCCGGCAGGTTCAGTGCCTCAGCGAGGCCTGAATCCTCGAGGCCCTCCAGCCATTCCGTGTAGCTGTCCCCGATGCGGACCTGTTCACGGCACAGGCCGCCCAGCATCTCCACTACCGCGGCCAGCTGTGGCCCGAACGTGTCACGCACCCGCCCGGGCTCGGGCAGTCCCTGCTCCACCACTTCGGAGCCCGTCAGCACCAGCTTGACCACAGGCTTGCCGAGCACTTCCACCTCGTCGTACCCGGCCAGGGCGGCGAGGGCCACATGGGCGGGATTCAGCACGACGCCGGCCCTGACCAGCACGTCCCCGGCGGTTGCCTCTTCTGCGGCCTTCCGGATGTGCTGGCCGTTCCTCGGTTCGCCGGGCCGGGCGGCGCCTCCCAGCGTCAGGACAGGCAGGCCGTCGTCGTCCGTGGACATCGCACCGCTCTCGGTGCGCAGCACCGCCTTGGCGCCCGGGGGAATCAGTCCGCCCGTCACAATCACGCTCGCCTGGTGCGGTGCCAGACGCTGCCCCGGCTCGGCCAGGATCCACGGACCGGATCCGTTAACGGCCCAGCCGTCCATGGCCGACGACGCATAGTGCGGCATGTCCTGCTGGGCGGTGATGTCCGCGGCCAGAGTCCGGCCCACGGCGTCACGCAAGGGCACGGGTGCCGCAGGTATGGGAGCAGCACAGTCGAAGGCGGCCTGCCGGGCCTCCTCCCAGGTGTGCGCCAGGTGCTTCGCCGGCGCATCCGGATCCCATTGCTCATCCGGCTCCCCCTGAGCGCCCGTCTCCCCCTGCGCGTCCGTGTCCCCCGCACCGGGTTCGGCGTCGGCACCGGCTTCGGTGTCGGACACAGGCCCGGCTTCGGAGGCGGCGGCAGGTGCGTCGTCGTCAGCGGGTGCATCCCCGGTGGAGGTTGCGTCCTCCGTGGAGTATGCGTCGGTAGAGCGGTGCCCGGGCGCGGCTGTCATTCCCCCGAAGTCCCGGTGGGCGCCGAAGTTGCGGCCGGGCCTGCGGCCGGGGTACCCGCAGCAGCCTGCGTCTCATCGGCCGCGTACGCCTTGGCAACGGAACGGGCCACGTCCATCGCGCCCTGCATGGCGGCAGCGTCCGGGGCCTGGCCCGCAGCACATTTGAGGCCGGTGGCCAGCCCTGCTATGAAGGTGGTCAGCGGGGCGGCGGGACGCACCACGGAGTGCGCAGCTACTCCCGCAACGGATAGCACCTCGTTGATGTCCACGTCCACATCCTCGAGCTCGAAGGCCCGCAGCAGCAGACGGCACCACTCCTCAAGCGTTTCGTCCTGGCTTTTCATGCCTGCCTCCAAATTCACGGCGGTCCGGAATGCGGGTCATTGCTCCCGGACAGCTACTCCCAACGCGGCCGCATCGTCCCAGGTGTCCACATCGTCGGTGGAGCCGGCAGGGACAACCACAGCCTGCACGTCAAGACTAGCAAGGAGGGCGAAGACTGAGCCGTGCACCAGGGCGTTGCGCGCCGCGGCAGCCTGCACGGCGCGTTCTAGCGCAGCTGTGCCATAAAAACCCGCGAGCGGCTGCAGCCGCCCGTCGGCGGATGCGGCCATGACGCCGTCAGCGTCCGCGCCGGGGAGAGCGTCCCGGAGGGCGCGGACAGCATCGCCCACGCGTGGCATGTCGCACGCGAGAACCAGGACCATGCCCGCAGGGTCTGCACCCTGCAGGGCGGCCAGGCCGGCGGCGATTGCCGCCGCAGGACCTGCAAAAGGCGGATCCTCGCGCGAAGTGAGGACCTCAGCGGGAAGGCCCGCCGCCTCAGGTCCCACCACAACAGTATGCCGGGCACCCTCGGCAGCCGCGAGGGAGCGCTCAAGGAGCGTGGCACCGTCGTACATCAGGGCAGACTTGCGTGAGCCGCCCAGTCGCGAGGAGCGGCCGCCGGCCAGGATTATTGCGTCAAAGTCCACCCACCCAGCGTAAGCCTGGAAGGCTCAAACCAGAGTCAAGCTGCTCTTTCCGGAAGCAGGAACGGATCCCACGCCGGCGTGGGCTTTTCCAGCTCCTTGATCTGCCACATGGTGCCCACCGGCGGCGCCGGATCAAACCGGAGCTTCCAGCCCATTTCGCTGGGCGTGTGGTCGCCCTTGACGTTGTTGCAGCGAAGGCAGGCTGCGACAAGGTTCTCCCAAGAGTCTGCACCGCCCCGCGATTTCGGCTGGACATGGTCTATGGTGTGGGCTGCCTTGCCGCAGTAGGCGCACCGGTGGCCGTCGCGGCGAAGCACACCGCGCCTGCTCACCGCGGTGATCATGTTGTACCGGGGGCGGATGTAGCGGTTGAGGAGAATCACGGACGGACGGCCCATGATGTCCTGCGGCCCGACGACAGGATCGTCGCCTTCGGCCACCACGCTTGCTTTTCCGGTGAGCACAAGGACCAGCGCCCGGCGGAATGTCACTACCGCCAGCGGTTCATATCCAGCATTCAGAACGAGAGTGCGCATGCACATACCTCTTCACGGCCGCACCCGGCAGAGGCGCGAGGGCCGGCTGCCCTCTGCATGTCCGGGCTATGGATCGACACCATAAGAGTAAACACTCACTAGGCAGATGAGCGAATCGAACACAAGCATCGCCATGGCGTGTCGCCAAACATTCATGCGGGTGCAAGGCAAAAAAGGACCCCCGCCGTGCTGGCGGGGGTCCTTCCGTAACGCTTGTGTGTCTTAGCCGCCGACGCGGATGAAGACCGGGCCGGAGCCGACGTTCACGCTGAACAGTGCGGTGGTTCCGCCGTTCCAGCCGCCGTGGACGGCCTGGCCGTTGCCGACGTACACAGCGATGTGGGCCAGGCCCATGCCGCCGTTCTGGTAGTAGGCGAGGTCGCCCGGCTGAGCCTCAGCAGCGCTCACGGTGCGGCCGAGGGACAGGTAGCCTGCCGGCCAGCCGTGGTAGTGGACGCCCACAGCTGCGAGTGCGTTGGTGGCCAGGGCGGTGCAGTCCTGCGAGACACCCAGCTGCGCGTAGGCGGCAGCGGCGATTGCAGCGCCCTTGCCGCTGGCGGCGGTGGTCTTCGGAGCTGCCGGGGCAGCAGTTGCAACGGCTGCCGTGGCCTGGACTGCGGGTGCGGCTTCAGCAACCGGAGCAGCCTCAACAGCGGGCGGCGCTTCCTGGACCTTGACGACAGGCTTGGGGGCCTCGACGACGGGAGCCGGGGCGGTGGAGACAGCAGGCTTCTCGTAGGAGATCGCAATGCTGGACGCAGCGGAAATCGTGGCCGGCGCAGCGGACTGGACCTCCAGCGTGGAGGCCGGAGCGGATTCGCGCTGAACGTTGGTCTCAGCAGCGTTGGCGGCGATGCCGCTGGTCAGGACGAGACCGGAAGCAGCAGCGATAACTGCGGCCTGGCGGCCCACACCACCGGCGTTGTCGCCGACGGCCTTGGCAATGACAGCCAGCGAGTTGGTCTTGGTGACCTCGGCGCGGTGGCGTGCAATGGTCGCACGTGTAGTCATTAAGATTTCTCTCTTTCGTGTTCCACGGACCGCGGTAGCAGGACGTGGGTTATCGACGCGCCGGCATCTTGGGGGTAAGCCGGCCCGTCTCGAATCGGATTTTTAGCGAAGGGTGAAGAAGGAGGACGTGCCCGTGGCGGACACCGCATGCAGGAGCGTTCCGTCCGAGGGGTTCAGCGCGCTGATCATCATGCCGTTGCCGACGTAGATGCCCACGTGGGCGCCGCCGTTCTGCATGACCAGGTCGCCGGGAGCAGGCGTGGAGGTGGGCTTCATGGCAGTCCACGCGTTGACGCGGGGAATGCTGATGCCTGCCTGAGCGTAAACCCACTGGGTGAAGCCGGAGCAGTCCCAGCCGCTGGGGGTGGTGCCGCCCCAGACGTAGGGGTTGCCGATGCCGGTGTACGCGATTGCAGCCAGTCCGGACGCTGCGGCGGAGGCCGCACCATCGGTGGACTTGGCAGTGACGGCCTGGGCCGCACCGGCACTCTCGTCGCTGGCCTGGCCTGCATCGCCCGCCTGGCCCTCATCGCTCGACTGCGGAGCAATGATTTCGGCGACCGGGGCAGCCACCGTGGTGACTTCAGGACGCTCGAAAGAGACAGTGGCGGTGGGCGCGGCGGTCACAGCAAGCTGCGCGGCCTGGGATCCGGTCTCCGAGGAGGCGGAAACACCAATGTTGGCGTCGGCTGCGTTGGCAGGCATGCCAACGCTCAGGATGAGCCCTGAAGCAGCTGCGATAACAGCTGCCTGGCGACCTACTGTGCCGGCATTGGCGCTAACCGCCTTGGACACGGAGTCCAATGGGTTCATACGAACCGTTTGCGCGCGGTGGCGCGCGGCATTGTGGCGTGAAGACACGAAGGTAGCCTCTCCCAATGCCTGCGAGGTGAGCTGTCGGATTCGGATGGGAGTGCACCCGGCCGCTCGGCTTCCTGGGAAGCTTTTGCGACTTAACCCCAAGGCCTTCTTGCGAAGACCAAAATTGGTTCCCCCGCCCCTGCCAGACGATGTAATGCGAACGGACCTTGAGCGGTGGCAGAGCTAGGCAATCCACTCAAGAGCGTCAACTTCGGAAAAGTTGACGCGGTTTAGACGGTACAGCAGTTCGGAGCTAATGTCACATTCAGGTCACGGCATGTCACAGGAATGAGAGTGCTCACTCGGCTTGGCTTAGAGCCAGCCGGTGGGATCAACGACTTCCCCGTTGACCATCACCTCGAAGTGGAGGTGGCAGCCGGTGGAGGCGCCGGTGGTCCCGCTCAGGGCAATCGCCTCACCGCGGGTGACCTTTTGGCCAACCTCGACGCTGGAGGACGACAGGTGGTTGTACGTGGTCTCCAAGCCGTTGCCGTGGTCGATGACCACGCGGTTGCCTCCCCCGTATGGGTGCCACCCGGCGAACGTGACCTTGCCGCTGGCCGCAGCAAGCACTTGCGTGCCGCATTGGGCGGCGAAGTCCTGGCCGCGGTGGAACTCACCGGCGCCGCCGGTGATCGGGCTAACCCGGTAGCCGAACGGCGAAGACTTCACGAGCGTGGTCAGCGGCCCGCCCAAGGTGCCCACCGAGGCCGCACGGCTGATGCTGCCGGCAGACTGAGCACTCAGGAGCTGCTTGAGCTTTCCGTCCGGGTCACCGGTGGTGGAGACGGACGTACGGCTGAAGTCGATCTTCGCTGCCGCTTCCGCCGAGACCTTCGGCTGGGCCGGTGAGGCGGCGGACGCGGACGCTCCTCCCTGATGCTCGTCGGCAGCCAGGACGGGGCTGGTGGCGGGGACGGTAACAGTCAGCAGCAGGCCGGTAGCAGCAAGGGCCACTCCAGCCTTTTGCCCAACACCACTGGCCGAAGCGAAATCCGTAACCTGCCGGAACGGACCCCGGCGGCGGCGGCGCGCCTCGCGCTGAGCGTCCCGGGGACGGTCCGCGGCAATGGCCTCCGCAGGGCGCGGCTCAGGAGCGGGACCGGACGCGCGGCGGCGGCCCCGGGCATTCTGCATCGACAAGTACTGCTTCCTCTCTGGATAGCCTGCGAAGTTAGCTGTCGGATTCGGGTCAGAGAGTTCGGACCCGGCCCGCCATAACAAGCCATTCCGGCACAGGGGTATCCCGGGAGGATTCCTTCTGCGGAAGAGACTTGCTGCTGCGGACTTCACCCCAAGGCTGTAGAAACAGCCGGTTGTGGTTCCCCCGCCCCTGCCAGTGGGTGACTCGTGCTACTGATCTGCTGGCAAGGTTCGGCTCCAGATCAGGTAACGCTTTTGCATCGGCGTTGCCGTTTAACTATAGGCGATTAAGAAGCGCAGTAATAATTCCGTTATATTCGCTGTGCAAAAGTGGTAGGTCATCCTACCTGCAGATGTCAGACGGGACGCTGGCGTCAGGCGGAGCTGCGCTTTCGGCGCTAACCCACCCGCACGAACACGTGCGCCGCGACTTCCGGCGGCAGCTCGAGGGCACCCTCGAACCCGGGTACGCGGACAGAAATGTACTCCCCCACACGTTCGAGCGAGACGGCAGCGCCCGGCCGGATCCCGCCTTCATCCAGCTGGACCAGCAGCTCCGGCTCCACCTGGATGGGTTCTGCCAGGCGGCTGACGGTGACCTTGGATTCCGGACCGTAGCCGGCCATGGCATCGAGCAGGTTCACCACGCCGTCGGAGAACGAGCGGGCGGGCTGGCCCCCGAGCGCCGCCAGGCCGGGGATGGGGTTGCCGTACGGCGACTCGGTGGGATGGTCGAGCATTTCGTAGATCCTGCGCTCCACGCGTTCACTCATGACGTGCTCCCACCGGCAGGCCTCGTCATGAACGTAGGCCCAGTCAAGGCCGATGACGTCGGCGAGGAGGCGCTCGGCGAGCCGGTGCTTGCGCATCACCTCGGTGGCGCGCTTCCGGCCCACTTCGGTCAGTTCCAGGTGGCGGTCACCGGAGACGACGACGAGGCCGTCGCGTTCCATCCTGCCGATGGTCTGCGAAACGGTGGGGCCTGAGTGGCGGAGGCGTTCGGCGATGCGTGCCCGAAGCGCCACGATGTTCTCTTCCTCCAGCTCCAGAATGGTGCGAAGGTACATCTCCGTGGTGTCGATCAGATCCGTCATTCAGCTCAGCTCCTCGAGCCCAGTATTTTTGTCCGTCCCACCGTACCGCGGGTCCGCCGCACCGGGATCCGGCAAGCTGCAGCGGCGGTCGCGTAGCCGACGGCGGCGCAGCACCGGCTATCCGCCCGTACGTCCAGTGCTAGCTTAGCCTATTTTGAATTACTCCGGATAATCTGCGCGGTGGGTGGCGGGCCCGTCTCAGTGACTGGACTATGACGGGCGCGTGTTCCCGCCGTATCCGCGCTTCGGGCAGAATAAGGAGGGTCTTCGTGGCGGTCACGGTTGCCTGTCGGCCATCGCCCCGACCCAGCCGAACCGCACTTCCATGCCGAAAATTGGAGCCATTGTGAGCGACACCAGCATCACTATTCCCGCAAACCTCCTGCCCAAGGACGGACGGTTCGGCGCCGGTCCCTCCAAGGTCAGGCACGAGCAGATCGAGGCCCTCTCCGCGGCCGCCACGACGCTCCTGGGCACGTCGCACCGCCAGGCCCCCGTGAAGAACCTCGTGGGATCCGTCCGCGAAGGCCTGAGCACCTTCTTCCGTGCCCCCGAAGGCTACGAGGTTGTCCTCGGCGTCGGCGGTTCCACGGCGTTCTGGGACGTCGCCTGCTTCGGCCTTGTGGAACAGAAGGCACAGCACCTGTCCTTCGGCGAGTTCGGGTCCAAGTTTGCCGCGGCAACGAACAAGGCGCCGTTCCTCGCGGAGTCCTCCATCATCAAGTCCGAGCCCGGCACCTGTCCCGCCCCCAAGGCCGAGGCGGGCGTGGATGTGTACGCCTGGCCGCAGAACGAGACCTCAACGGGTGTCGCTGCGCCCGTCCAGCGGGTGAACGGCGTCGACGAGGGCGCACTGGTGCTGGTGGACGCAACCTCGGCTGCCGGCGGCCTCGATGTCGACGTGACCCAGACGGATGTCTACTACTTCGCGCCGCAGAAGAACTTCGCCTCCGACGGCGGGCTGTGGCTGGGCCTCTTCTCCCCGGCTGCGCTGGAGCGGGCTGAGCGCGTCAAGGCCAGCGGGCGCTGGATCCCGGACTTCCTGGACCTGAAGACCGCCATCGACAACTCCAAGCTGAACCAGACGTACAACACTCCATCCTTGTCCACGCTCGTCACGCTGGATGCCCAGGTGCAGTGGCTGAACGCCAACGGCGGCCTGGACTTCGCCGCCGGCCGCACGGCCGACTCGGCTGGCCGCATCTACAAGTGGGCGGAAGCCTCCGAATACGCGACGCCATTCGTTGCCAAGGCGGCCGAGCGCTCCAACGTCATCGCCACCATCGACTTCGACGACTCGATCGATGCCGCCGCCATTGCCAAGGTGCTTCGCGCCAACGGGATCGTGGACACCGAGCCCTACCGGAAGCTGGGACGCAACCAGCTGCGCATCGCCACCTTCGTGGCCATCGAGCCTTCGGATGTCTCCGCCCTGCTGGAGTGCATCGACTACGTGGTGAGCGAACTGAAGAAGTAACCGCCAGCGGGGAGTTTTTGTGCAGATAATCGGGTTTCGAAGGCCTTTTAGCCCCATTATCTGGACAAAAACTCTTTGCTTAAAGTTCGACGGCGTCGTCCAGGCTTGCGGCCGGACGGCGCCGTCAGTGGTTGTAAACCATTACTCGTTGTGATTAGTCGCGTTCGTGGGCGTCGGGCTCTGCTTCGACGCTAGGCGCTGCTTCAGCGTCAGCCGCTGTTTCGACGTCGGGCTCTGCTTCAGCATCAGCCGCTGTTTCGACGTCGGGCTCTGCTTCGACGTCAGCCCCCGCCCCGGCGTCGGGCTCTGTTGCGGAGCCGGTAGACGCCTCCCCCGGCACTTCCTGCTCGTCCTGCTCCTGCTCGTCCTCCGGGCGTACGCGCTCGGCCCACGGCACCCACTCCGGGGCGAGGATCGAGTCTTCGGACGGGAGCAGGCCAAGCTCGTTGACAGTGATCACCTTGGAGCGGGAGTTGCGGGTCAGGACGGCATACCACTGCCAGCCGAGATACCCCGGCAGACGTGATTCGAAAAGGTGCGTCACCACGCGGTCGCCCTCGGTCCGGGCGGCCAGGTGGTCCCCGATTTCGGATGCCTTCGCGATGCCTTCGATGGCAGTCCGGGCCGCGTCCACGGCAGCGGCCAGCACGGCGTCGGGCTTCCCCATCCGCCACACCGGGACACCGGTGCGGCGCTGGGGTGCCTTGGGTTCCACCTTGGATTCCGCCTGTTCAGGTTCCGGGTTCATCGGGAGGCCTAGGCGTCCAGCTCGTCGGCAACCTTACGCAGGGCAGCGGCAATGGCCTTGCCCTTGTTGCCGTCCGGGTACTTGCCGGACGACAGCGTGCCGGACAGGTTGTCCAGAACTGTCACCAGGTCCTGCACCAGCGGGGCAAGATCCCTCGCGTTGGGGCGCTTGGCCTTTGCGATGGACGGTGTCTTGTCGAGGATGCGCAGGCCGAGGGCCTGGGCGCCCTTGCGTCCGTCTGCGACGCCGAACTCAACCCGGGTGCCGGCCTTCAGTTCCGTAACTCCGGCGGGCAGCGCCGACTTGGGAAGGAACACTTCCTGTCCGTCCTCGCCTGCGAGGAATCCGAAACCTTTATCCTTGTCGTACCACTTGACCTTGCCGGTAGGCACCTAATCAACCTTCTTCGTTCTGACGTTCTGGGACATGGCCGGCCGTCACCGCATCCGCACTGATGCGCGGGTTCAGGGTATGACTGCCTGGTCCATGTTGGTCTGTTCCTTCAAGGTTATCCTGAGAGTCAGGCTAATCCCGCTTTGAGGCGCGGCCGCGGCACTGCTGTTAGCGTTACGTTCATGACATCCGCGCGTATCCGGCGGCCACTGATGGCCGCCGCAGTGCTCCTTGCAGTTTTGTCCCTCGCAGCGGTCGGGGCGGTCATAGCCCTCGCCGCTGCGGGCCAGGCGGCCCCGCAGTGGATCACATCAACGGCACTCTTTGGCCTGCCGGCGGCCTTCCTGCTGATGCTCGTGCTGGTGGCAGACGGCGTTGCCGCCCGCCGCCGGGCAGGAAGCTCCGCCGGGCGGTAACGTTGGACTGATGTCCCTCATTCGAGCGCTGAGCAAGGAACTGGAGGCACGCAGCGACGAGTCGCTGCGGGCTTTGTTCGCTGCGCGGCCGGACCTGATCTCCCCCGGCGTTCCCGACTTCCCTGCCCTGGCCGCCCGTGCCAGCGCGCGGGTGAGCGTGCAGCGGGCCTTGGAGCGCCTGAACCGCCCGCAAATGCAGGTGCTGGAGACCCTGCACCTGTGCACCAACACGGACACCGGTCACAGCGCATCGGCCGCGGTGCTGAAGAAGGCCATCGCAGGTTCAACTGTGGGGGCTGTCGAACAGCTCGTGCAGTCACTGCATGATCTCGCCCTGGTGCAGCGGGCCGAGCCGCCGCATGGGGCGGGCCCTGGCGCCCAGAGGCAGCGCTTCTATCTTCCGGTGAGCAGCCTGAAGGACGTCGTCGGAATCTACCCGGCAGGGCTGGGGCGCAGCTACACAGAACTGGTCAGGCTGCAGCCGGCATTCGCCCAGCGCGTGGTCCAGCTTGTGGCGGAGCTGCGCCGCAGCGGCGCCGCCGTGCAGGCGGCCACCACGCCGATGGACGCAGCGCTGGCGCTGCAGCACTGGACTTCATCCCCCGAGGGACTGCAGGCGCTCCTCGCCGGCGCCCCGGAGAGGACCGCGGCGCTGCTGGCCCGGTTCAGCAACTGGGCGATGGGTGCCGTGCCCCAGGCCCAGCGGAAGGCTTCCGTCACCACTGAAGGTCACGACGTCGGGCCGGTCGACTGGCTGCTGGCCCGGGGCCTGCTGGTGCCGCTGGACGCCGCACATGTGGAACTGCCGCACAGCGTAGGCATTTCCCTGCGCGGCGGCGCCATCATCAACAACTTCTCCCTGAGTCCGCCCGTCCCAATGCTCGGCGTCACCACCGCCGCACTCCGCCGCAACGCCGCGCTCGGGGCCATCGCCGAGACTCTGCGCCTCACCGGCGAACTGCTGCACGCGGTCAGGGACCAGCCGCTGGCCACCCTGCGGAGCGGCGGGGTGGGCATCCGCGAGATGCGCAGGCTCGCCGAGACGCTCCGCGTGGACCACCACACCACTGCGGTGCTGCTGGAGCTCTGTGCCCTGGCGGGCCTGATCCGGCTGGACGTGGACAGCTCGTGCTGGGTGCAGCCGCCCCAGCTGGAATGGCTCGGGCTGCCGCGGCAGGAACAGTGGCTGTGGCTCGTGAACGCCTGGCTGGCCAGCGAGCGCGCCCCGTCACTCGTGGGGCAGCGCATGAATGGCCAGCCCGCCGGGCCCGCCAACCACCGTGCCGCCCCGGCGGCCACCGTCAACGCCCTCTCTGCCGAGGCGCAGCGGTCCGACGCGCCTGTCATCCGTAAGAGGATCCTGGAGATCTTGCGGGAGCTGACGCTCGAGGCCAACGTGCCGGACGGGGCGGCGCCGGTGCTCAATGCGGAGGCCGTGCTGCTGCGTGCCGAGTGGTCGCAGCCCCGAATGGCGCGGCGGTTCAGTTCCTTGATCGGCGGCGTGCTTGCCGAGGCGGAGCTGCTGGGGCTGATCGGGTCCGGCGCGCTCAGCCAGCTGGGTGCCGCCATCGCCGCGGACGCGCCTGACGACGCCATGGATCTCCTCGGTGAACACCTCCCGGCGGCCCTCAACCATGTGCTCCTGCAGGCCGACCTGACCGCGGTGGCGCCCGGCTACCTCGCCCCCGACCTGGCCGAGCAGCTGCAGCGGATGGCCGACGCCGAAGGGCAGGGCCCTGCCACGACTTACCGGTTCTCCGCGGAGTCCATCCGCCGCGCCCTCGACTCGGGCCAGGACGCTGCAGGCATCCTCGATTTCCTCCGCCGGTACTCCGCCACCGCCGTGCCGCAGCCGCTGCAGTACCTGGTGGAGGATACAGCCGCCAGGCACGGCAAGCTGCGGATCGGAGCGGCCGCGAGCTTCATCCAGAGTGATGACGAAGCTGCTCTCAGTGAGCTCTGCCGGGAGGGCGCGGCTTCGTCCCTGGGCCTGGTCCGGATCGCCCCCACCGTCCTGGTCTCCATGGCTTCACCCCGGCAGACGGCCCTCGTGCTGCGCGGGCTGGGACTGTCACCTGCCGTCGAAGAGGCCGGATCCGCCGTCGTCCGCCTCAACCGCACTGCTCCGCTTCCTGGCACTGGTCGCCCCGTCTACAGCGCGCCGCGCACCGCCCTTCCTGACGCCGACGTCACCGCCCAGCTCGCCATTCTCCGCAGCCATGCGGAGCACGGCATCAGCCCCAACGGCTCCCGTCCGGCTGCCGCCGGCGGCGAGGAGGCAACCCAGCTGGGACTCGAGACCCTGCATAAGGCCATCAGGCTCCGGCAAAAGGTAGTGATGAACGTCGTGGACAGCCTGGGGAATGCGAAACTGGAAACGGTGGTTCCGGTATCCGTGGCGGGCGGACGCGTCCGTGTGTTTGACCCCGGGAAGGACACGGAGCGGGTGCTCTCCATCCACCGGATCATCGATATCGAGGCAGCAGAGGACATGCAGCAGTGAAGGTTCTACCCGCGTGAATGACGGTCCGCTGATTGTCCAGAGCGACAAAACCATCCTCCTCGAAGTGGACCACGAGCAGGCGACGGAGGCCCGGCACGCCATCGCGGCCTTCGCCGAACTGGAGCGCGCACCCGAGCACATGCACAGCTACCGGCTCACGCCGCTAGGGCTTTGGAACGCCCGGGCCGCAGGGCTAGACGCCGAAAAGGTGCTGGATACGCTGCTCACTTATTCCCGCTTCCCCGTGCCGCACTCGCTGCTGATCGACATCGAGGAAACCATGTCCCGATACGGCCGGTTGCGGCTGGAGAAGGACCCGCAGCACGGGCTGGTCATGCGCACCAGCGACTACCCTGTGCTGGAGGAGGTCAGCAGGGCCAAGAAGATCCAGCCGCTGCTTGGCCCGCGCATCGACGCCGAGACCGTGGTGGTCCATTCCTCCCAGCGCGGCCAGCTGAAGCAGCTGCTGCTCAAGATCGGCTGGCCGGCGGAGGACCTGGCCGGCTACGTCGACGGCACGCCCCACCTCATCATGCTGAACGAGTCGGGATGGAAGCTGAGGCCGTACCAGCGGCTGGCCACGGAGAACTTCTGGGCCGGCGGCAGCGGCGTCGTCGTGCTCCCCTGCGGTGCCGGCAAGACGCTCGTGGGCGCCGCGGCGATGGCCACGGGCTCCACCACCACGCTCATCCTTGTCACCAACACCGTCGCGGCACGGCAGTGGAAGGACGAGCTGCTCAGGCGGACCTCGCTGACCGAGGACGAGATCGGCGAATACTCCGGCGCCGTCAAGGAAGTCCGGCCTGTGACGATCGCCACGTACCAGGTCCTCACCACCAAACGCGGCGGAGTGTACCCGCACCTTGAGCTCGTCGACGGCCACGACTGGGGCCTGATCATCTACGACGAGGTACATCTGCTTCCCGCGCCGATCTTCCGGATGACGGCGGACCTGCAGGCACGGCGCCGGCTGGGCCTGACGGCTACCCTCGTGCGTGAGGACGGGCGGGAAGGCGAGGTCTTCAGCCTCATCGGCCCCAAGCGCTACGACGCTCCGTGGAAGGACATCGAAGCCCAGGGCTACATCGCCCCCGCGGACTGCGTGGAGGTCCGCGTGGATCTTCCCAAGGATGAGCGCGTGGCGTACGCCATGGCCGAGGATGCGGACAAGTACCGGCTGTGCGCCACGTCCGAGACAAAGACCGTCGTGGCCGAACAGCTGGTGGCCCACCACCGCGGCGAGCAGGTCCTGGTGATCGGGCAGTACATCGACCAGCTCGACGAGCTCGGCGAGCGGCTGGACGCCCCGGTCATCAAGGGGGAAACCTCGGTCAAAGTCCGCCAGAGGCTCTTTGACGCCTTCCGCGCCGGGGAGATCCAGACCCTTGTGGTGTCCAAGGTGGCCAACTTTTCGATCGACCTGCCCGAGGCCTCGGTGGCCATCCAGGTCTCCGGCTCCTTCGGTTCCCGCCAGGAGGAGGCCCAGCGGCTCGGGCGGCTGCTGCGGCCCAAGCAGGACGGGCGCGCGGCACGGTTCTACTCCCTCGTTGCCCGGGACACCCTGGACCAGGATTTCGCGGCCAAGCGCCAGCGCTTCCTGGCCGAGCAGGGCTACGCCTACCGCATCATGGACGCCAAGGACGTCGAATCCTGCTGACCCAACCAACACACAACATTCATCCAGAAAACTCCCAGATTCTGGGAGCATCATGGGAATATGAAAAAGAACAGCGCCGAAGCGAAGCTCCTCGTGGTTGATGACGAACCGAACATCCGCGAGCTGCTTTCCACGTCATTGCGCTTCGCCGGCTTTGACGTGGTGTCCGCGGGGAACGGGCGGGAGGCGCTTGCTGCCGTTGAGGCGCACGCACCAGACCTCGCGGTGCTGGACGTCATGCTTCCGGACATGGACGGCTTCACCGTCACCCGCCGGCTGCGTGCGGCAGGCAAGCATTTCCCTGTCCTGTTCCTGACCGCCAAGGACGACACCGAGGACAAGGTCACTGGGCTGACGGTGGGCGGGGACGACTACGTCACCAAGCCCTTCAGCCTTGACGAGGTGGTGGCCCGCATCCGTGCCGTGCTCCGCAGGACGCAGCCGATGCTGGAGGATGACGAGGCCGTCATCCGGGTGGATGACCTGGAGCTCGACGACGACGCCCACGAGGTGCGCCGCGGCGGCAAGGTGATCGAGCTGTCCCCCACAGAATTCAAGCTGCTCCGGTACCTGATGCTCAACCCGAACCGCGTCCTGTCCAAGGCGCAGATCCTGGACCACGTCTGGGAATATGACTTCAACGGTGACGCCTCCATCGTCGAGTCCTACATTTCCTACCTGCGGCGCAAGGTGGACATCGATCCCGACGCCCCGGCCCTTATCCAGACCAAGCGTGGTGTCGGCTACGTGCTGCGGACAGCAGAAAAGCGCTGACCTTGCTGGCGCGATGGAAGTCGGCGCTGGAGCGCTGGAAGTCAGCCAACCTCCGGTCCCAGCTGGTGGCCATCATGATGGCCCTCCTGCTGGTGGCCCTGGCGGTGACCGGAGCCGGCACCCTGACGCTGCTGCGCACGTACCTTGAGGGCCAGGTGGACGACAAACTCGCGGCCGCCGTCGACTCCATCCAGGAACAACGGTCCTTCAGCCAGCTCATCGTGCCAAACCCCGTCGTTCCCACGGATTACTCCGTGGTGGTGTACTACCCGGGTGCCCAGGGCCGGCGGCTTGGCGGCACGGAGAACCACCGTCCCGCCATCGACACCATTTCCTTGGAGGAGGCCCGCGATCGCGGGCTGGAGCCGTACCAGGTCCGCGGCAAGGACGGGGCGAACTGGCGGGTGGTTGCCGTCGGCATCGTGGACAGCAACCAGCGGAGGTCAGTACTGGTCATCGGGCTGCCGCTTTCATCAGTGGATGAGGTACTGCGCCATGCCACCCTGGTTGTGGTGGGCGCGGGGTTGTTGGCCCTTATCCTCGCTTTTTTTATCGCTAACTGGACAGTGACCCGGTCCTTCCGGCCGCTGGCAAGGGTGGAAAAGACCGCCGCGGCCATCGCCGCCGGTGACCTGTCCCGCCGCGTCGACGTGGAGAATCCGACGACGGAGGTCGGCCGCTTGGGCCAGTCATTGAACGCCATGCTCGCCCACATCGAGGGAGCGTTCGCGGCACGGATGGCCTCCGAGGACCGGATGCGCCGGTTTGCCGCAGACGCCTCGCACGAGCTGCGCACCCCGCTGGTGACGATCCGGGGTTACTCGGAGCTGTACCGGCACGGCGCTTTGCAGTCCTCCGAGGACGTAGCCAACGCCATGGGCCGGATCGAGAGCGAGGCCAAACGGATGGGGTCCATGGTGGAGGACCTGCTGCTGCTGGCACGCCTCGATGAGCAGCGTCCGCTGCAGCGCAAGCCCATCGACCTGCAGCTGCTCGCCCACGACGCCGTGGTGGACACGCAGGCCAGTGCAAGGACGCGGGCCGTCACCCTGACCGGCCTCCACGGGGGAAGCGCCGGGCCGGCACCGGTGCTGGGCGATGAAGCGAAGCTCCGCCAGGTCATTGGCAATTTGGTGGGCAATGCGCTGCGCTACACGCCGGAGGGAACACCCATCGAAATCGCGGTGGGCGTCCGGCAGGGCGACGCCGGTTCAGCCCGGGCAGTCCTCGAGGTCCGGGACCACGGGCCCGGAATCTCCGACACCGAAGCCACCAAGGTCTTCGAGCGCTTCTACAGGGCGGATACCTCCCGTACCCGCGATACGGGCGGCAGCGGACTTGGCCTGGCGATCGTGGCCGCCATTATCGGTTCGCACGGCGGCTCCGTCCGGGTGGAAGGTACCGACGGCGGCGGCGCGACGCTCGTGGTCAGCCTCCCTCTCCGGGAGGACTCCCCCGACGAGGACAGCGTCGAAGCGGACAGCGTCGAAGCGGACAGCGTCGGGACGTTCTCGGACAGGACATCCGGAGACGACGCTGCTATCGGGAAGCGGGTTGCCGGCGGGAACCGTTTATCCACATAGCGGAGTGGGCTGTGGCCCCTCCTGCCGGCGGGTTCCTAGGCTCGACGTAGTGGATCGGAGTGGCCGGTCCGCCCACCATTGCGATTGTCCTGCCGGGGCAGTCCCTTAAGATGTCGAGAGGCCCGTCATGAGCATCATTTCCGTCGATACCGACCTACTGCAGGTGAAATCAGCCAACGTCAAGGCAACCGTTGACCGGATCAGCGCCGACGTCCAGGCAATGAAGCATGGGCTAGATGAACTGCAGGCCACGTGGCGCGGCTCGGCTGCCACCAACTTCCAGGCGCTCGTTGCCGAGTGGACGCTGACCCAGGGCAAGGTCGAGGCCTCACTCGCCTCCATCAACCTGGCCTTGTCGTCGGCTGCGGACACCTATGCGCAGGCGGAACAGGGCAACACGCAGCGCTTCAGCTGACCTCTACGGCCAGCCACCCGCGGTCGGGCTCAGGCTTGGCGGCAACTCAGGCTTCGGCGCCGGCTCAGGCTTCAGTGGCAGCTCAGGCTTCAGGCGTGCCCTGGTGGAACCGCAGGCGCCACTGTCCGCCGTCCAGGACCCACACGGAGCTCCGCAGGGCTGAGCCGGCGCGGGAGTAGCTGCGGTACGTCAGCAGGACCGTATCCGTGCCGATCCGGTCGGCGCTGAGCACGTCCAGATCGACAGGACCGGCCGGGCTTTCCTCGAGGGACATCATCATGGCGTCGCGCGTCCAGAGGCGCCCGGCTGTCCCGATTTCCGTGAAGTCAGGGTGCAGGAGCTGGCCCGTCCGCCCGATGTCGCTGCGTACATCCGGGCGGAGGAGCTCGCGTTCCAGGGCCTCCACCGTTTCTTCCGGCGTGGCGCCCTCCGGCGCTTCCGCGAACGCATCGGCGCCAAGTTCGTCCACGCCCAGTTCGCTGAAGAGATCCGGCTCATCGGACCCAAAAAGCGCCGGGGCTTCGGGCTCGGGACGAACTTTGGTGCCGGCCTCTGCGGAGGGAGTGGCGGCCACGCGGCGGGCCGGTGGTTCGGACTCAAACAACGGCGGGATGCCGCCCTCGCCGCGGCCCTCCTTAACGGCCCGCCGGCCCGTTGCCGGTTCGGCGTCGGGGAACCCCGGACCCGAGCGGGCGGCAACGCCCTGCTGGTAGGCGCTTGCCACGGCCCTGGCGCGCTCGTCGGCGGCTTCGTTCAGCTCGTGCCCGGCATGGCCCTTGACCCATTCGAACCTGTACTTCCGCCCGGCGAGCTCCCGGTCGATGTCCTTGAGGATGTCCACGTTCAGCACTGGTTTGCCGTCCGCCTTGCGCCAACCTTTGCGTTTCCATCCCGGCATCCACTTCGTCACGGAGTTGATCACGTACTGGCTGTCGCAAAGTATGTGCAGGTCCTCGTCCGGGAGGTGTGCCGTGGAGCGGAAGAGGTCCAGAACGGCCATCAGCTCACCCTGGTTGTTGGTGCCGTGCGGCCAGCCGCCGGCCCGCCAGCAGTCGTCGTTCACGTACCAGGCCCACCCCGCGGGACCCGGGTTTCCCAATGCCGAACCGTCGGCGGCTGCAGTAATCGTCACCGAACCATCCTGCCAGACTGCACGGACAAAAATGAGCAGACAAAAAAGTGCGGCCCCCTCCGTAGAGGGGGCCGCACTCATGAGCCAACTGGGAGCAGCGGGAGGCTAGAAGCCGCCCATGCCGCCCATCTCGTCGCCGCCGCCCATGGCGGGAGCGTTCTTCTCCGGCTTGTCGGCTACGACGGCCTCGGTGGTGAGGAACAGGCCGGCAATGGAAGCCGCGTTCTGCAGGGCAGAGCGAGTCACCTTGACGGGGTCGTTGACGCCGGCGGCCAGCAGGTCGACGTATTCGCCGGTTGCTGCGTTCAGGCCATGGCCGGCGGGCAGGCCGCGGACCTTGTCCACCACAACGCCGGGCTCGAGGCCGGCGTTGAAGGCGATCTGCTTCAGCGGGGCGTCGATGGCAACGCGGACGATGTTCGCACCGGTTGCTTCATCGCCCTGGAGCTGCAGGTTGGCGAATGCCTTGGCGCCGGCCTGGATCAGGGCCACGCCACCACCGGCCACGATGCCCTCTTCGACGGCAGCCTTGGCGTTGCGGACAGCGTCCTCAATGCGGTGCTTGCGCTCCTTGAGCTCAACCTCCGTGGCGGCACCGGCCTTGATGACTGCAACGCCGCCGGCCAGCTTGGCCAGGCGCTCCTGCAGCTTCTCGCGGTCGTAGTCGGAGTCGGAGTTTTCGATCTCGGCGCGGATCTGGGAAACGCGGCCGGCGATCTGGTCGGCGTCGCCTGCACCTTCCACGATGGTGGTCTCGTCCTTGGTCACGACAACCTTGCGTGCCTTGCCCAGGAGCTCGAGGCCGGCGGTCTCAAGCTTGAGGCCGACTTCCTCGGCGATGACCTGTCCGCCGGTGAGGATGGCGATGTCGGCCAGCTGCGCCTTGCGGCGGTCACCGAAGCCCGGAGCCTTGACGGCGACGGACTTGAAGGTGCCGCGGATCTTGTTGACGATCAGGGTGGCCAGGGCCTCGCCCTCGATGTCTTCGGCGATGATCAGCAGCGGCTTGTTGGACTGCATGACCTTCTCGAGGACAGCAACCAGTTCCTTGACGTTGGAGATCTTGGAGTTGACGATCAGGATGTACGGGTCTTCGAGGACCGTTTCCTGGCGCTCGGTGTCCGTGACGAAGTAAGCGGAGATGTAGCCCTTGTCGAAGCGCATGCCTTCGGTGAGCTCCAGCTCGAGGCCGAAGGTGTTGGACTCCTCGACCGTGATGACGCCTTCCTTGCCCACCTTGTCCAGGGCCTCGGCGATCAGGGCGCCGATTTCGTCGTCACCGGCGGAGATGGAAGCCGTGGCGGCGATCTCTTCCTTGGTTTCGATTTCCTTGGCGGAGTTCAGCAGCTCGGCGGTGACGGCTTCAACAGCCTTCTCGATGCCGCGCTTGAGGGACAGCGGGTCAGCGCCGGCCGCGACGTTGCGCAGGCCTTCCTTGACCAGCGCCTGGGCCAGGACGGTGGCCGTGGTGGTGCCGTCGCCAGCGACGTCATCCGTCTTCTTGGCAACTTCCTTGACCAGCTCTGCGCCGATCTTCTCGTAAGGATCGTCCAGCTCGATCTCCTTGGCGATGGAAACACCATCGTTGGTGATCGTGGGGGCGCCCCACTTCTTTTCGAGGACGACGTTGCGGCCACGCGGGCCGAGGGTGACCCGGACGGCGTCGGCGAGGGTGTTCAGGCCCCGCTCAAGACCGCGGCGTGCCTCTTCATCAAATGCAATGATCTTGGCCATAACGGCAGTAGTCCTTTCGGGACAGTCGTTAAGAAGGAACCTCGCTGTGGTGCCCGCGACGGACGATCCTTTCCGCAGGCCTATGTACGCCCAACGGTCCGGATCTCACCCCAACCAGGTGTTTCTTTCGCTCCTTGCGCCGCTGCCGGGACGGTGCCGGCCTGAACCGGTCGACCCTTTAGCAGTCGGCACGCTGGAGTGCTAATCAATAATTAGCACTCCCCCGGGGAGAGTGCAAGCAGATGAGCTTGTTAATCCCGTAAACGGGAGGGTATTCGCTGCCAGCGATCAGCCGGCAGACCTGCCGGCGGCCTCGCTTCCCGTGAGCTTGGCTTTGTTGTCGGCTCCGTAGGTGAACACCATGTACCTGGCGGCAGTGACGTCCCCGTTCGCATCGAAACGGACGGGGCCGGACTCGCCGTCGTAGTCAATGGCCTTCCCGTCCCGGATGGCGGCGAGGCAGTCCTTGTATGTCGAGCAGACGGCCGGCTGGCCGGACGGCGGGGCGGACGCCCGGCTGCCCGAAGTGCCGCCGGAGACGGAGATGAGTGTACCGGCGATGGAGGCACCGGCGTCGTCCTCCGCTGCAGCCGCGGCCAGGGCCGCGAGGTATACGGCATCGTAGGTCTCGGCCGCGAACGTCGTGTCCTTGAGGCCCGCATCGATGGCCACGAGTTCAGCCTGGAAGTGCGCCGAGGGGAAGACTCCGGGCACCAGGGCGCGCGCCCCGTCCAGCGACTCGGATCCAAGGGCGGACCCGTACTGCCTGAAGGCGGCGTCACCCAGGATGAGTTTGTTGCCCGGGAGTCCGGCGTTGGTGAGCTCGGCGATGGCGCCCTGCGCACCGTCCCGGGCCAGAACGACGACGGCGTCCGGCGCTGCGTCGCGGGCGGCGGCAGCAGACTTCTGTGCCTCGCCTGCCTTGAAGCCGGAGAGGGTGACGGGGTCCAGCCCGCTGGCCTTGGCGGAGGCGGACACGGCTGCAGACACGGCCTGGCCGTAGGCGCCGTCCTCGTAGACCACCGCGAGGCTCTTGGCTCCTGCGTCCCTGGCGAGTTTCACCATGACGGGAGCCTGTGCGATGTCAGCCGCCGCAGTGCGGAAGTAGTAGCCCCCGCTCTTGTAGCTGCTGAGTTCCGGAGCCGTGTTGGCGGGAGAGATGAGCGTGGTCCTGGCCTTGGACAGCACATCGATGGCGGCCGGCGCCCGGCTGGAATCGGTGGGACCAATCACGACGTCCGCGCTGGCATCGACGAGTTTCCGGGCCTGGGCAGCGGTATCGGCTCCGGTGGTTTCGGGCAGCAGCTCCACTGGCCGGCCCTTGTGCCCGCCCGCCGCGTTGATCTCCTGGACGGCTAGCTTGGCGGCGGCCAGCTGGGCGGCGTTCAGGAAGGACTGCGGTCCTGTGTTGTCGAGGATCAGCCCGATCCGCAGGGTCCCGTCGCCGCTGGCTTCAACCGGAGCGGTCCGGGCGTTGTCGCCGGACCCGGAGCAGGCACCGAGTGCCAGCGCAGCGGCGGCACACCAGCCGGCGGGGCCCCAGACGGCACAAACCCTAAGACCTGCGCGCGCCACTAGACGGGCCGGACCTTTTCAGCCTGCGGACCTTTTTCGCCTTCGCCGACTTCCAGCTCCACGCGCTGGCCCTCGTCCAGCGCCCGGAAGCCGTCAGTCTGGATGGCGGACCAGTGCACGAAAACGTCGTCGCCTGAATCGTCAACGGTGATGAAGCCGTAGCCCTTTTCCGCGTTGAACCACTTCACGGTTCCCAATGCCATGATCCCCACACTTTCAGGTTGCTTCCGTAAGGCCCACGTCGATGTGTGCCGTGAATTACGCCTTGCAGCCTGCCATCACTCTATCGAGTCGGGCCCGTGGAGGCGCAGGCCAGCGGCCCGGAGCGGAGTCAATAGTTATTCAGGCGTAACCGGGACGGCTACTGGTAGCCGGGGCCGAGCACCACCGCAACGGGCGTGGGGAAGTCCGCACTCTCCACGAGTGTGGGGATGTTCAGCAACTCGCTGAGCGCCTCGGCGTTGGCGCGGTGGGCAGCGTCCGAGTAGAAGATCACCGACTGCTGCTGCGGGGCGCCCTGCCAGTTGGCCACTTCACCTAGCACCCAGCCATCGGACTTGACCGTGGCACCGACCCGTCCGGCAAGTCCGGAGGTCAGCGTTCCGTTGAAAATGGCGACCGGCTGCGACTTGTCCACCGCTGCAGGGGCAATGGTTTCCGAGGCGGCAGGTTCCAACGCGGAGGGGGAGGCCGGTTCGGAGGCGGACGCCGAGGCCGAGGGGGTGGCGCTGGGCGTCCGACTTGCAGAGGGCGTCGCCGTGGGGCTGGCCGACGCGTCTGCCGCCGCGTCTGCCGCGGCGGCAGGCGGCGGCGTGAGGGCGGGCTGCAACCCCAGCTGCGGCAGCAGGAGGAAAGCAACCAGGCCGACGGCGAGCGCCGCGATTCCCACGGAAAGGATCGGCCACAACTTCGGGCGCGACGGCGCGGAGGCAGCGCGGTGTATGCCCTGCCGGGAGGAGACCTCAGGCACCCTGTCGAATTCGTCCCGAGCAAAATTAGTCATGGTGAAGAGGCGTCCTTGTTGGTTTTCGCCGGCAGTCCGGCACTAGCAGTTACGCGTCAGTTCCAAGGCGGCGTGCTGTGCGGGCCCGCTGACGTGACGTACGTAGTCTACGCAATCTCTTCACGAGCATGGGGTCGTGGGCCAGCGCGTGCTCTGTATCAATCAGTGCGTTGAGGACCTGGTAGTAGTGCGTCGCGGACAGGTCGAACAGCTCCCGGATGGCCTGTTCCTTGGCGCCGGCGTACTTCCACCACTGACGTTCCAGCGCGAGAATCTGCTGCTCCCGCTCGCTCAGCGGCGAGTCCCTGAGCTTGAAGTCCTCCAGCAGCGAGCCGCTCCGCAGCCCGTGCTCCAGCCTTGGGTCCTGCACAGTATCCCGCCCTGATTCCCGCCCTGATTCCCACCCTGATTCCCGCTCCGGGAGGTGGTCCTGCAACGGCTCGGCCACTGCGCTCTCCTTAGCTGAATCCGGTCAAAGTACCTCCCCTATGTTACGGAGGAATAACAGCATTGTCATTTGCGCCGCGGCGGCACCCGCGGCCCGTTTCGGACAGGGGCGGCGGGTTTCGGACAGCGGTGCGGGAGAATGGACACCGTGACGGAACCTGAACCGCTCTTCGACCTCGAACCTGCACCGGCGGCCGGCCCGGACTTTGCGGAGCTCGCCAGGCTGCCGTTCGACGAGCTCATGGCACCCGACTGGGCCGATGCCCTGGCGGGAGTGGAGGCCGAGTTGAGGTCCGTGCTGATGTTCCTCGCGGCCGAGGAGGCGGACGGGCGGCGGGTGCTGCCGTCGGCGTCGAACGTCCTCCGGGCATTCCGGCAGCCGTTGAACGGGGTTCGGGTCCTGATTGTGGGCCAGGATCCCTACCCCACCCCCGGACACGCCGTGGGGCTCGCCTTTTCCGTGGATGCCGGCACCCGCCCCATCCCGCGCAGCCTGGCCAACATCTACAAGGAGCTTGAATCGGACCTGAACCTGCCACCGCGGATCCACGGTGACCTCGGAGCCTGGGCGGACCAGGGAGTACTGCTGCTGAACCGGGTGCTGAGCGTACGTGAGGGCGCCGCCGGGTCACACCGCGGCAAGGGCTGGGAAACGATCACGACGGCGGCGGTGACCGCTGTCGTGGTCCGCCGGACAGCGGAGGGAACCACCGCGCCGCTCGTGGCTGTGCTTTGGGGCAAGGACGCCGAGGGTGTCCGCCCCCTGCTGGGCAGCACCCCCGTCGTGGCCAGCGCCCACCCCAGCCCGCTGTCCGCCTCGCGGGGATTCTTCGGTTCGCGGCCGTTCAGCCGCGCCAATGCCCTGCTGACGGAGCAGGGCGGCGGGCCTGTGGACTGGGAACTCCCGGCCATCCCACCACTCAGCTCCGTTCAAGGAGCTTAGGCTAGGCTTACCCGCATGACTTCCCTTCCGGCCACCACCAGCGCCACCAAGAAATCCCGCCCGCAGGTCACCTTGACTGTCCTTCGGCGGGAGCAGCTGTCCGCGCACATGGTGCGGATTGTCGCGGGCGGCGCGGGGTTCGCTGATTACGTCAACAACGACTTCGTGGACCGGTACGTCAAGATCGTCTTTCCGCAGCCCGCGGTGGACTACCCCCAGCCCCTGGACCTCTGGGCCATCCGGGAAACGATGCCCCGGGAGCAGTGGCCGCACACCCGGACCTACACGGTCCGCTGGGTGGATACCGCGGCCGGAGAACTGGCCATCGATTTCGTCGTCCACGGAGACGAAGGCCTGGCGGGCCCCTGGGCTGCCACGGCCCAGCCGGGCGACAGCCTCATTTTTACCGGCCCCGGAGGCGGCTACAACCCGGATCCCGCCGCGGACTGGTATCTGCTGGCCGGGGACGAGGCCGCGTTGCCGGCCGTGGCCGCCGTCATCGAGTCCCTGCCGGCGCATGCCAGGGGCGTGGCCTTTCTCGAGGTGGACTCCGACGCTGACGTCCAGCCGATCAACGCCCCGGCCGGTCTCGAACTGGTCTGGCTGCAGCGCGGCGGCATCCCGGCCGGCGAGAGCACCCAGCTGGTGGACGCCGTGCGCAGTGCCGCCTGGCCCGACGGCCGGGTGGATGTTTTTGCGCACGGCGAGCGAGGCTACATGAAGGGCTTGCGGGAGGTGCTGTTCCGCGAGCGCAGCCTGGACCGCAGCCAGGTTTCACTGTCCGGCTACTGGGCCAAGGGCCGCGTCGAGGACGTCTTCCAGGCGGAGAAGAAGCTGCCGATCGGCAAGATCTAACGCCGGCGAGATCCAACAGGGCCTAGCGGCGGCGGGACCGCCGCCGCTCGTTGCTGGCCAGGCTGCGCGTGAGCGGCCGGGCCAGCGTGTCACCAAGCACAATGCCGCCGGCAACGCCGAACACAATCGCCCCGGCGCTGAGCATCCCGCCGGCCCCGAGCAGGATCTCGGATTCCTCGATGGTCAGGACGTACATCGAGCGGAAAATCGTCAGGCCGGGCAGGAGAATCAGGCCGGCCGGCACGGCGACAACCAGCTGCGGTGCGCCCATCTTCAGAGCCACCACGCGGGCCAGCAGGCCGATCACGACGGCGGCCAGCGCCGGCGAAAACCGCGGGCCAATGCCCATCGCCTCGCCGCCGATCAGGACCAGGTGCCCCACCACGCCGACGGCCGCCGTCGGAAGCAGTAGCTTCCAGTCCGTCTGTTCCGTGACACCAATTGCCACAACGGCGATGGCCACCAGGATCACCTGAACCCAGAGCGGGTACGCGGGCGGGAAGGTCTCCGTGACGCTGATCGGCTCCATGCCGATCCTGTCCCCCACCACGAACGCGACGGCGATGCCGGCCACGACCGCGCCGAATGTCAGCAGAGTGGACAGGAAGCGGCCCGCCGCCGTGACGGGGAAGCCGTTGATGGCGTCCTGGACCGAGGACACGAGCCGTCCGGTGGGAAGCAGCAGCAGGATTCCGCCCACCACCACAATGGCGGGCGCCAGCCGGATCCCCACAGGACTGCCGTACCTCCACAGCAGCAGCGCGATGACCGTCACCACAAAGGAACAGGCCGCCGTGATGAAGAAGTCAGGCGTCCGCCAGCGGCCCAGCTTCCGGGCCACCAGGCTGATGAGCAGGTTGGAGGCGAACGCGACGGCCGAGGCGCCCGGACCGCCGCCAATGACGGCCACGAACACCGCCGCGAACACCGCGAACGCCACCGTCACCATCCAGCGCGGGAACGGTTTGGGGCGCCGGACAATCTCGTCGAGCCGGCGGACGGCCTCGTCCCGGCCGACTCCGCCGGCTACGATGTCGGTGACCAGCTGGTGGACCTGGGCAAGCCCCGCGTAATTGTTTGTCCAGGAACGGACCACCCGCAGGAGGGTGATGGGCGTCTGGTCCTTGGCTGCGTAATTGATGCCCACTGACTGGTTGGTGATGTCCACCTCGATGTTTTTCAGCCCCAACGCAGCCGTCACGGCAATGATGCTCGTTTCGACCTCGAGGGCGCCGGCACCGTACCGGAACATCGACTCGGCAAGATGCAGCGCAAAGTCCATCGTCTTGCGTGCGGACTCATCGATCCCGCCCACCTGGATCATGGGATTGGCGTAGGGGCTCCCGGCGAGCCGGTCCACAATGCTCAGTGGCGCCGTCGGCGGACTTTCCCCCTGCACCAGGCGACGCAGCATGCGCTTGGCCGCCGCGTTCTGGTGCAGCTGCGAGGCGGTGAGCGGCTCCGTCTTGGGCAGCCCGTCCGTGGGCGGCCGGTTGGCGCCGCGGGGTTGTTTCGTCATCAGGGCTCCCCTCTCTTTAGTGGCTCAGCTCAATGGCTCAGTAGAACTGCTTCCCGGTGCGGCGCGTATACAGCTGCCGGGCGACGCGTTCGCCGGCTGCCATCCACGCTTTGTACTTCAGCGGGCTGATGACCTGGTCATAGCAGCCCACGAAGTCCGTGACTGTCTTGCTGAAGCTCGTCTTGAAAAGCCCCAGCCCGTGGAAGGGGTTCGACGTGTCCTTGAGCTTGTCGCTGGGCGGGGTTCCGCAGAAGTCGTATTCCGTGCAGCCCAGCTCCTTGAGCTGGTTGATCGCGGTCCACTGCACCAGGTGGGAATCGCCGTACTGGTTGCGCTTCTGCAGGGATCCGCCGTCCTTATACGTGCCCTTGCGGCCGTAGTTGATCACGAAGGCGCCAACCGAGGGAACGCCGTTTTCGTAAACGAACATGAGCCTGCCCTGGCCGCGCTTGATGAAATTCGTCCAGAACTGGCGGTAGTAATCGTATTCGCGGACGCGGACCTGCGACTTCGCCTGGACCGTGTCCGTCATCAGGGCGTACATGGCCTTGAAGTTTTCCTCGCTGGGCTCCACGTTGTGCACCTCGACGCCCTCGCGGATGGCGCGGCGGACGGCATTCCGTCCCCGCGAGTGGAGGTTGCGGAGCAGCTGGTTCTCCTCCGGGGAGATATCCAGCAGGGCCGTGGAGTCGTTGGGCTGCAGGTTGTGCGTCTTGACCAGCCCGGCGCCCTCGATGACCCTGCGGGCATCGTCGGTGAGGATGATGTCCGGCTCGATCTTGATGGCGAAGACGCCCAGCCGTGCGCGCTTGACGAACTCTGCGTTTGCCGCGGCAATGCCGGGGATGTCCTCGACGCCGGCCACGTCCGGTCCCTTGATGAGGTACCAGAGCTTGCCGAGCAGCGGGAAGCTCTTTTCCAGCACCAGGTTGTAGCTCGTGTAGTCGGCCGTTTCGTAGACGAGGTGCAGGGTCTTCCAGCCGAAGTGCTGCTTGACCTCGGCGAAGGCTTCCGACTGCAGCAGGTTTCCGCCGTTCGGATTCGCGGTGACGTGGGAGTCCCAGTTTGCGACCTCTTCGGAGGTGGCAAAGCGGGCAGTGAATTCTCGCAAGTGTGCCGTGTCCAATCTTCGCTTACGTTTCGTGCAGGTGCCGGAGAAGCAGCCTCAAGTCTATCTGTCCGGTCCCGTGACTGCCTTGACTCTGGCTGCGGCCTTGGCAACTGTAGTGGAATGAGAAGCAGGGACCCCATGCCGGTCGCGGGATCGGGAAACGACGCCATCACCAGCGGTGACGGGGCGCAGCCCGAGCCGCGGCGCACCGCCGTCGAACTTGCCGCGCTCCCGGGTTTCCTGGTGGCCTCCGCCTTGGTGGCTTGGCTGGGTTCCCAGGCAACGATCAGCAACGTCACGGGCTGGTATGCTGCGGCGGACAAGGCGCCGTGGTCCCCGCCCAATTGGGTGTTCGGGCCGGTCTGGACGGTGCTGTACACGGCCATGGCAGTGGCGGCCTGGCTCGTATGGCGGAGCCGCAGCCCGAAGCGCAGAGCCGCGCTCACCGTCTACGGCGTTCAGCTTGCCCTGAACTTGGCGTGGACGCCCGTGTTCTTCGGGCTGTATCCGGCGTGGGGTTCGGCCGCGCTCTGGCTGGCGCTGGGCATCATCATTGCGCTGGCGCTGGCTGTCGCCGCCACCGTGCTCCTGTTCGGACCGATCCGCCGCACCGCCGGCCTGCTCATGCTGCCGTACCTGTCATGGGTCGTCTTCGCGTCGAGCCTGAACCTCTGGGCGGCCGCCAACAACTAGCTCCGGACCGGGTTCAGCATTCGACGACGTTGACCGCCAGTCCGCCCATCGCGGTTTCCTTGTACTTCGAGCTCATGTCCTTGCCGGTCTCGCGCATGGTCACGATGACCTCGTCCAGCGAGACCCGGTGCGAGCCGTCGCCCCA